>JAZSBR010000016.1:0-18092 GCA_045602545.1 Alphaproteobacteria bacterium | reverse complement strand
TTAACTTTTTATTAACTTATTGAATTATTTTCATTTTAAATTTTTGAACATTATTTTTGTTTGTTTATAAGTTTGTGTATAAAAAAATATCAACATTTATAACAGGGATATATAAACAACAAATATTTATTTTTAAAATTTATAAGGGGAAATTTTGTGTGGAAAAAATCTTGACATTTCTAATCACTCATAATATAAGAAAGCGTGTTAAGTTTTTCAATATTAACATTTCCTAATTTTAATAATCATAATATATAAGGTTAAAATGCATTTAAAAGAATTGAAGGAAAAGTCTCCGACCGAGCTTTTGACTCAAGCGGAAGACTTAGGAGTTGAAGACGCATCTTCCATGCGTGTTCAGGATTTAATTTTTGCCATAATGAAAAAATTGGCAGAAGTTGATACGGTTATAAACGGTGACGGCGTTATTGAAGTTATGCAGGATGGTTTCGGATTTTTGCGTTCTTCAAAATCTAATTATTTGGCCAGTGCTGATGATATTTATGTTTCTCCGCAACAGGTTAAAAGATATTCTCTTCGTACCGGTGATACGGTTGAAGGTGAAATTAGAGCGCCGAAAGATAATGAACGTTATTTTGCTTTGACTAAAATAAATACCGTTAATTTTGATGATCCGGAAAAATCTAAACTCAGAGTTAATTTTGATAACCTTACTCCGCTTTATCCTAACAAAAAATTGAATTTTGATATAATATGCGGTGATAAAGATTATACAACGCGCGTGATTGATTTGATTTCTCCTCAGGGAAAAGGTCAACGCGGACTTATTGTTGCTCCTCCGCGCACGGGTAAAACCGTTATGTTGCAAAATATTGCGCATGCAATTGCCGTTAATCATCCGGAAGTATATTTGATGGTTCTGCTTATTGATGAGCGTCCGGAAGAAGTTACGGATATGACGCGTTCGGTTAAAGGAGAAGTTATTTCTTCAACTTTTGATGAGCCGGCTGTTCGTCATGTTCAAGTTGCGGAAATGTGTATTGAAAAGGCAAAACGTTTGGTTGAAAATAAAAAAGATGTGGTTATATTGCTCGATTCAATTACTCGTCTGGGAAGAGCTTATAATGCCGTTGTTCCGTCTTCGGGAAAAGTTTTGACCGGTGGTGTTGATGCAAATGCTTTGCAACGCCCTAAACGTCTTTTGGGTGCAGCGCGAAATATTGAAGAAGGCGGTTCTCTTACCATTATTGCCACAGCTTTGATTGATACGGGTTCGCGTATGGATGAAGTTATTTTTGAAGAATTTAAAGGTACGGGTAATTCGGAAATTATCTTGGATAGAAAATTGACAGATAAACGCTTGTTCCCGACTATTGATATTACTCGCTCAGGAACGCGTAAGGAAGAATTGTTGGTTGATAAAAATACGCTTTCAAAAATGTGGGTTTTGCGCCGAGTTTTGATGCAAATGGGTATGACCGACGGTATGGAATTTTTGCTTGAAAAACTACGACAAACCAAGAATAATGAAGACTTCTTTCAAAATATGAATTCTTAAAGATAAAAAAATCCACATTTTTCAAATATGTGGATTTTTTTCTTTACAAATTTAAACTGATTATATATATACTATTAGTGAGCTTAGTCTGCTCGGGGGTCAAGAAACCCTCTACATACGTCAAAAAGTGTAAGGACGTTAAATTTTACACGCCTGAAGGTTATTTTAATGTGACTGGAAGGCGGTAAAATAAGCCTGACGGTCAATATACCGCACTATGTTATGTGGATAGTTTCTTGCTTCCAGTCGCCTCTTATGTGGCGACTGAATTTGACTACTTTATTTATCTGTAGACATAGGCCCCGCCTTAAGGTTAAGGCGGGGTTTTAAATTTTAAAAGCAATATTTATAAATTACCTGATGTTTCTTTGGCAAAGCGCGCATAATCCTTGTAATAATTACGCAAACTTTCCTGAACCTTGTAATTTACCGTGCCTTTTTCAAATTCACCGTTCTTATCGGCTTTGCCTGCCTTTACTCCGGTTAAAATTTCAATGCCGTCATCAACATTATCAATGGCATAAATCGTGAATTTTCCTTCGTCTACGGCCTGCAAAATATCAGAGCGAAGCATTAAATTTCCGACATTTGTGCGCGGAATAATAACTCCTTGATTGCCGGTTAAACCTGCATGATTGCAAACGTCAAAAAAGCCTTCTATCTTTTCGTTTACGCCGCCTATCGGCTGAATTTCACCGAATTGATTTATTGAACCGGTAACGGCAATATTTTGCTTTATCGGAAGTTCGGATATTGCCGAAATCAAGCAATAATATTCGGTTGATGAAGCGCTGTCGCCGTCTACTCCGCCGTATGATTGCTCAAAAACAATTGAGGCGGAAAGCGATAATGGAGAGTGTTTGGCAAAGCGGTTTGCTATTAATGATTTTAATATCAATACGCCTTTGGTATGAATTGGACCGCTTAAAGAAATCTCGCGCTCAATATCAACAAAATCGCCTTTTCCGATGCGAACCTGCGCTGTGATTCTGGTCGGTTTTCCAAAAGAATAGGTTGAAAAATCATAAACAACCAAGCCGTTTATTTGCCCGACGCGCTCGCCTTTGACATCCATCAAAATAGTGCCTTTTTCAATTTCTTCCAGCATATATTTTTTAACTCTGTCGGCACGATATTCTTGAGCACTTATGGCTTGTTCTATGTGATTTTTACCGATTTGCTTGGAGTTTGATTTGCGCGCCCAATAATCTGATTCACGCAATAAATCGCCGATTGAGGAAATATGAGCCGTTAATTTATCGGCATCGTCGGCTTGTCTTGAAGCATATTCTATAACGCGGGCAACTGCCTGACGGTTTAAGGAACGTAGATGCTTCTTCTTTGATAATGAGCCGATAAGTTTTGCATATTCTATCTCATTTTCCGGATTTCTATCCATTATTGTGCCGAAATCGGCCTCAATTTTGAAAAAATCTCTGAAATCCGGATCGTGACTGCTTAATAAATCAAATATTTCAAAATCACCGGTTAACACAACCTTGAAATCAAGAGGAATCGGCTCAGGATCAAGAGAAATGGTGGTAAAACTCGTTTCTTCACTCGGTGCCTCAATCTTTATTTGCTTTGAAGCTATTGCGCGCTTTAAGGAATCCCAGGCGAAAGGCTGTTCCAGAAGTTTTCGGGCATCAAGTAAAAGATAACCGCCGTTTGCTTTATGAAGAGCACCGCCTTTGATGAGAGTAAAATCTGTCAGCAAGGCGCCGTATTGTTGAATGCGCTCAACTTTTCCGACTAAATTTCCTTGCGTCGGGTGGTCAAGAGTTATAATCGGAGCGCCGGAATTTGCTTTGTTTTTAACAATTACATTAACCTTAAACTTGGCAAATTTATCTTCTTCCGGCTGTTTCATACGGCTCAACAACATCTGCAACGGGTCATTTTCATCACCGTTTGCTATTTGCTTTTCAGATTCGGATGGTACAAACTCATCAACATTATCTAAAATATAATCCTGAACGGATTTTAAGAAGCGATTTACCTGAGGCAGAGGCTTATATTTTTGGCGCAACTCGTCTATCGGTTTTTTTACGGCTGATTTAACAAGTTTTTCACGTAAGTTATCTATCTCTTCTTTTTGTTTTTCTTCCCAGCGAGGAAGTCCCTGAGTGGCATTTTCAATCTCTTCCTGCATGGCATTTAAATCGTCCATAATCAGCTTTTTTTCATCATCAGGAAGCTGATCAAAAGCATCAGGAGAAAGAACTTCGCCGTCCTTCATCGGAGCAACTACCAAGCCCATTTGCATATGTAACAAAGAAACTCTCTTTCCTTTGGCTTTTTTTTGCAAAATTTCAATATACGAGTCTTTTTTTGACTTATATCTTTGCTTTATTATACCTAAGGCAGCCTTATATTCATCTGATTCAATTAATGCCGGAAGAGTAATTGAAAATTCTTCCATCAACTCATCTACATCTTTGGCAAATTCTGTTGCTTCACCGGCCGGAAAACGAATTGCCCTAGGTTTATACGGTTCATCAAAATTATAGACATATGCCCAATCATCGGGAGTTTTGCGTTTTGAGGCTTCTTTTTCCAATACGCGTTTTACAAGACTGGTCTTTCCGGTGCCTTCAGGTCCCAAACAAAAAAGATTATAACCTCTTGATTGAATATGTATCCCGAGTTCAACCGCGCTTATGGCTCTGTCTTGACCGAGTGCCGAAAGTCTTTCTTCCAATTCGGCGGTGGTGTTGAAATCAAACTTTGAAGCATCGCATTTGCGATAAAGTTGGTTAGAATTTAATTTTGTGATAGCCATTTTCAAAAAATCCCGTATAATGAAACATATTTTGCTATATGCTAAACCTTAAATTGCTAATATAATGTAAATGACAATGACTAATTTTGAATATTTATTGCTGTTTTTTTTGGTTGCACTGACTGTTTTTTTGGCAGTTGTTATTGCTAAATATATCAGGTATAAGCATTTATTGAAGCTTACTAAAATAAATATTCTGCGCCGGCAACAAAAAAAAGAAATAAGCTTTTATGCTGATGTGGTTTTGGTTAAAGTTTATAGAAAAATTTATTTTTCTTTTTCTAAAGAAGCTAAAAAAGCTTTGAGAGAAATGGTTTTCGGCAGAACGCAATCGGCGCAAATTTTCTTAAACAAAAAAGATGAAGTTCTTTCGCTGTTTTTAAAGGCTCATACGGATATTAAATCTGCTTATTCGGAATTGAAAAAAAATAAAAAAATCTGGAAAAAAAATAATCTTTATAAAATTTTATATATGATGCTGGCGGAAAAATTTTTTGATTATGAACAAATAAAATCAGTTTTGAAAAGTTTGAAGCCGAATCGCTTAAAAGGCTTAAAAAAAGCCTATTATAACATGATTTCTTCTTTTATGTATGTTAAAGACGCCGATATGCTTTCGGCTTCAGCCAATGCTTCGTCGGCGCTGAAGTTTTTTCAAAAGCATGATATGCCGGTTGAGGAAGCTGAAACTTATCTTAAACTCGGAGAAATTTATCGCATAAGTTGTGTTAATGATGTGGCACAAACTATGCTGGAATCTGCTTTGAAAATTTTTCAAAATTTTTCATTGAAAAATATGAAAGCCAGAGTTTTGGCGGTTTTGGGTATGCTGATGGTTTTTGAAAATCGCTTGGAAGAAGCTGAAGATAAGTTTGAACAAGCCTTAAAAGAAAATGATTTAGAGCAAATGAAGGCGGAAATATTAAACCAATATGCCTTGCTGAAAATAGCGCAGAAAAATAATAAAAAAAGCCTTAAATTTGCCAAAGAAGCGTTGGAAATACATCAAAATAAAAAGAACGCGCGCGGTATGGCTTTGAGCCTGCAAATTATGGCGCATCTTTATTATTATGAAAATCGTCCGAAAAAGGCGGTTGATTGCGCCGAAAATGCTGTGGAACTGTATTTTAAGCAAAAAAACTATCCGGCGGTTTGCGAATCGCTTTATTTGCAAGCAACCGTTTTATATAAGCGGAAAAAATATAAAAAAGCGGAAGAAATTTTGCGCAAGATATTGGAAATATATGAAAAGTACGGTGGAAATTTTCATCATGCGAACGCGTATAGCCTGCTTGGGCTGATTTATCTGAAAGAAAATGATTTGCAAAGAGCAAAGGTTTTAATCCAGCAGTCTTTACATCTTGAACAAAGAAATGATCGTTTTTCGGGCATTGCCGCCGATTATGCCAATTTGGCGCTGATTGAAAACTTGAGAGGTGATGAAAACTCTGCCAAAGCAAACATTAAAACTGCTTTGGAATATGCTATAAAAACAGAAGACGATGATTTGATAAATTTAATTAAAAAAAGTATTTAACCGTGAACACGTTGGCGTTCATAACGGCGTCCGCCACGTCCGTGAATAAGCTCTCTTTGGCGCTGAAGGTTTTTATCAACCTCACGCTCATGCACGTTGTCTTGACGACGCTCGTTATTTTGAAAGCGATGTCCGCCATGAGTATTTAATTTGTTGGTTTCTAAATATTTTGAGTAAATGTCACGAAGTTCTTTTAAGGCTTCATTTATAGGTGTTCCATAATGAGGAGCCTCAATTTTAATTTTTTCTATCAATTCCCTAGGCAAATCATTGAGAATGTCATAATCATCAAGAGCAACAACCTTCCGCTCTTCTTCAGAATGCTTTACTAAAGAAGATATCTTTCCAAGTTTTTTATCAACTCTGTCGTCGCGATTATCGCTCATTTATGCTCTCCGTTTGTTTATTTTGATTGATTATAGCATAAATTTATGATAAATTCAACCATAAATTAAGCAGATATTAAATAAATTTGTATAATTTTGATAAAAATGTCTAATTTTTCAGGAGGAAAAAATGGGAACTACTTTACTTTTGGTTATTTTAGCGGTTGTTTTGCTCGGTTATGCGCTTTATGTGCGCTTAATCAAGGTTAGAAATAAAGTGCAGGAATCGGCGGCAGATATTGATGTTCAGCTCAAAAAGCGTTATGATTTGATTCCGAATATTCTGCAAACGGCGGCAAAATTTATGGAACATGAAAAAACTTTGATGAACGAATTGACCGAACTACGTGTTAAAGCTATGTCAACAACTTTTGCCGGCTCGCCTAAAGAAAAAATGGAGCTGGAAAATATGCTTAATCAAAAACTCGGCGAATTTAAGGTTTCGCTGGAAAATTATCCGGATTTGAAGTCTAATCAAACAATGATTACGGCTATGCAAACCATGAATGAAGTGGAAGAACATATCTCGGCGGCGCGCAGATTTTATAACTCTAATGTTACGGCGCTTAAAAATGCGGTGGAAATCTTTCCTTCAAGCGTTATTGCCGGTATGATGAACATTACTTATCAAGACCATCCGTTCTTTGAAATCAGTGATATAGAGCGCAAGCCGATAAATACTAAAGATTTTTTCTGAAATAATGCTTTGAATGCGGGAGCCGAAAAATGAGCGATTTTAAGAGCGATAAAGAATATCGAGCGCTTAAAAGTCGCTTTGATGTCTATTATGTGGAAAAATTGCTTCCGCTTTTAATGCAAGCCGAAAAATTTAGGGCGCAATATGTTAAAAACTTTTGGACACTGTTTTTTATGGCCGTGGTTCTATATCCGGTTATTTTGCTGATAATCTTTAATATAAACTGGTCGGAAGATAATCCGCAAATAGGCATTGCCATCAGTGTTTCAGCCCTGATGGCGGCTGTTGTTTCCGGACCGATTTATAAATATAAGAAAAAGTCAAAAAATACCGGTATTATGAAGGATTTTGCCTCGTTTTTCGGCACATTTGAATATGAATTTGAAAGAACTCTGCCGGACGATTTATTGGAATATTCGCACATTTTTAAGGATTTTGATATTAACAACGGTGATGATTTTTTTATCGGTACTTATAATGATGTGGGTATAACTATTGCCGAAGAAAAACTGCAAAAAGAAGTTTATGTCAACAGACAACGCAAAAAAGTTAATGTGTTTAAAGGTATTTGCGTGATGCTTGATATGAACAAACCTTTTAAAGGGCGAACGGTTGTCTTAAAAGACGGCGGGATGTTTAATATCTTAAAAAGAATATCCGGTATGCAAAAAGTGCAACTTGAAGATTTGTTTTTTGAAAAAATATTTGAAGTTTTTTCCGATGACCAGATTGAAGCTCGTTATCTGCTTACTACCGCATTTATGGAACGCGTTTTAAAACTGCGTGATTTATTCGGCGGAAAATCAATTCAATTCAGCTTTTTTAATGACAAACTGCTGTTCGCCATACCGACTTCAAAAGATATGTTTGAGCCGTGTTCTTTTTTCAAAACGGCGATAAACAAACCGCAAGTTGACTTGGTTTTTGACCAGTTTTATACCGTTTTTTCAATCATTGATATCTTAAAACTTAACCAAAAAATCGGTATGTAAGATTGTGCATATATACCATAAAATGTTTGAGAAAACAAATGCTTTTGTATAGTATCTCGCTATGGGTCTTTATTAAAGGAGAAAATTTTGTTTTCAAAATTTGAAAGAATGACGGCTTGGCGTTATATCAGAGCAAAACGCAAAGAAGGATTTATCTCGGTTATTACCGGATTTGCGTTCACCGGTATTGCCTTGGGTGTTGCCACCTTAATCATTGTTATGTCGGTGATGAACGGTTTTAAGGCTGAACTGTTGAACAGAATCTTGGGTATTAACGGGCATATCGCTATTGTTTCATCTGTCGGATTTCCGTTTAATAACTATAAAAATGCCGTTGCCAATATTGAAAAAATTGATGGTGTTGAACTGGCAATTCCTTTGATTGAAAAGCAACTTCTCGTTTCTTCGGGTAAAGAGGCCGAAGGTGCAATGGTGCGCGGTATAAACGCGGAAAATATCTTGAAAAAGAAAGTTTTACGCGACGGTTTTGCTAATATGGATATCGACTATTTTCAAGGCGATGTTGTTGCTATCGGCGATAAATTGTCACATAAATTGGGTGTGGGTGTCGGTGATGAAATCACGCTTATTTCGCCTAATGGAAAAGTTACGGCTTTCGGTACCGTGCCGAGAATAAAATCTTATAAAATTGCCGGAATTTTTTCGCTCGGTATGTATGCCTATGACGCGAGTTATGTTTTTATGCCGATGGAAGCGGCGCAAAAATACTTTTCCTTGCCCGACTCGGCATCTATGATTGATGTTACGCTCAAAGATGAAAAAATGTTAAAGCAGGTGCGCTCGGTTATTGAACAAAGTGTTAGTTTGGATGCTTATGTTTATGATTGGAAACAAACAAATTCGGCGTTTTTTAATGCCATTGATGTTGAGCGCAACGTGATGTTTTTGATTTTGACACTGATTATTTTGGTGGCGGCCTTCAATATCATCACCGGCTTGATTATGCTTGTTAAAGACAAAGGGCGCGATATTGCCGTTTTGCGCACCATGGGGGCAACAAAAGGTATGATTATGCGCATATTCTTTATGGACGGTGCTTTTATCGGGTTTGTGGGCACTTCACTGGGTGTGGCTCTGGGATTGCTCTTTTGCGAAAATATTGAAAACATTCGCCAGTTTTTGCAAAAACTTTCGGGGCGTGAACTGTTTTCTTCCGAAATTTATTTTCTCTCCCAACTTCCGGCAAAAGTGGAAACCAATGAGGTTTTGCTTGTTATAGGTGTTACGTTGCTTCTGTGCTTTTTAGCAACACTTTATCCGGCATATCGTGCTTCAAAATTTGATCCGGCGGAGGCTTTGCGCTATGAGTAAAAATATTCTGCAACTTAAAAATGTTTGCCGTAACTTTAATCAAGGTTCGGAAGTGTTGAAAGTTTTGCAAAAGGTGAATTTGGAAATTAAGCCGAAAGAAGTGGTTGCTTTAATTGGCCCTTCCGGCTCGGGAAAATCAACACTGTTGCAAATTGCCGGACTTCTTGACCGCCCGACCTCCGGAGAAATTATCTTGAACGGCTCGCAATGCTCAAAAGCTTCGGATTTTGAACGAACTTTATTGCGTCGTGATTATTTGGGATTTGTTTATCAATATCACAATCTTTTGCCGGATTTTGATGCGCTGGAAAATGTTGTTATTCCGCAAATAATAGCCGGTGCAAAATATAAAGAAGCAAAAGATAAGGCTATGTGGCTTTTGCAACGTTTGGGCTTGAATGAGCGCGAGCATCATCGTCCGGCAGAGCTTTCCGGCGGTGAGCAACAGCGAGTCGCGATTGCCAGAGCGCTGGCTAATACGCCGAAACTTCTGCTTGCCGATGAACCGACCGGAAATCTGGACCCAAACACTTCCGATAATGTGTTTTTAACGCTTTTGGAAGTTGTTAAAGAAACAGGACTTTCGGCGCTTATTGCTACGCATAATCTGGATTTGGCGCATAAAATGGACCGCGAAGTAAGCCTTAAAAACGGACAACTGGTTGATGCCAGAGATACAAAATTTATAAAATCTTCGGAAAATTTTTATTGAAGAGCAGAGGTAATAACTTTTTTTTAAGAAAAATGTGTTTTCTTTGATTCTATGATGTCTTAAGGAAAGTTGAAAATGGGAATAATTTCATATATTGCAAACAAGTGTAAAAACTCGGGTTTTTTGGTTTTCTTGATGTTGTTATTTTCGTATTTTTCGTATTTTGCCATTAAAGGTGACCGCGGATTTTTTAAATATATGTATCTGCAGGAAAAGGTTGCCGAGGGCGAAAAAATGCAGGCTGATTATGATAAACAGCGCGCTGATTTGGAAGAAAAAGTTAAACTCCTTTCCTCTAACAGTATGGATTTGGATTTGTTGGATGAACGTGCGCGCGCCGTTTTGAATGTTATCGGCGATGATGAATTTATCCTTCTTGATGAGTAAAAAGATTAAAGTGAAAAATATAAACCGATAAAAAAATTCCGCATTTAAACTAAACGCGGAATTTTTTTTGAGATAAAACTTAAAAAACTATCTGCCGCCACGAGCTTTTTTTGCAGCCACTGTTGCTTGAAGAGCGGCTGCTTGTGCGGTAGCAACAGCAGCAGCAGAGGTTGTTTTTACTTTTTTAGATGCCTTCTCTTTTTTAGTTTCTTCTTGTATAGTTATTCCTGTAGCATCTTCAAATACTGTAGCACCTGTTACCATAGCAGCACCTATAGGGTTACCATAAGCAATAATATCAGACACCGCTCCCGTTGCCTCATTAATGTTTTTACTTGTAGCTAAGTTATCCAAACCATCTGCAACATTAGCGGCGGCATTTATACCTGCTAAAGGGATTTTTTTTCCTACTTTAACGATCTTTTTAAGAGCTTTAGAGTCTTTTTTCATAGCTTCTTTTGGATCTTTTCCCATGGTTTTTCTCCTTATCATTCTCTATATTACACTTGAATTATATCATTATTTTTAATTCTTGTCAATTAAAAATAATATTAAAATTTTGTTACAAAATGATGATAAAAAACCGCCGAAAAATTTCTATTCGGCGGTGGTAAACAAATAAAAACCTATTGATTAAAGCTCAAAATCGGTTTTGCCCTCATATGCATAGCGATACATTTGCTCAATTTCTTTGAACAAAGGATAACGAGGGTTTGCACCTGTGCATTGATCATCAAATGCTAATTCAGGCAAAGTCTTCATCGCATCTTCCCAATCTTTTTCGGCAATGCCCCAATCCTTAATCGAAAGAGGAATGTTAAGCTTTTTCTTCATTTCCTCAATGGCGGCAATCAGGTTATTTACTGCCTCATCATCAGTCTTACCGTTCAAGCCGATGCCACGAGCAAAAGCTGCATAGGCTGCCTTGGTGTTCGGATAACGATATTGCGGGAATGTTGCCTGCTTGGTCGGGCAATCGTTTGAGTTGTAACGAATTACCTGATTGATGAGAAGCGCATTGGCAAAACCGTGCGGAATGTGGAATGCGGCACCCAATTTATGAGCCATTGAATGGCAAACGCCCAAAAATGCGTTGGCAAATGCCATACCGGCAATTGTGGCGGCATGATGAACTTTTTCACGAGCCGTTGCATCACCTGTTTCATAAGACTTAATCAAATTTTCATAAATCAAACGGCCGGCTTCAACCGAAAGTCCGCGAGTGTAATCATTTGCCATATTTGATACATATGATTCAAGTGCGTGAGTCATAACATCAATACCCGATGCGGCGCACAAGCCCTTAGGCATGGTCATTACCAAGTCGGTATCAACAATTGCCATTGACGGAGTTAAGGTATAGTCGGCAACCGCATACTTAACACCGGTTGCATCATCGGTAATAATGGCAAATGGTGTTACTTCAGAACCTGTTCCCGAGGTGGTAGGAATCGCTACCATTTGTGCCTTAACGCCCATTTCAGGAAACTCAAAAATACGCTTTCTGATATCCATGAAACGACGAGCCAAGTCTTCAAACTTTAATTCCGGATGCTCATACATAATCCACAAAATCTTAGTTGCGTCAATCGGAGAACCACCGCCCAAGGCAATCAAAACATCAGGTTCAAAGCTGTTTACCATGTCACGAGCTTTGTTAATGGTGGTTAAATCCGGATCAGGCTTAACATCGCTGAAAATTTTATATGAAATGCCCAGAGGCTCCAAAATGTCGGTAATTTTTTTGGTATAGCCTAAATCAAACAAAGGTTTGTCAGTTACGATAAAGGCCTTCTTTTTGCCTTGCAATTCTTTCAAAGCAAAACCCAAAGAACCCGGTTTGAAATAAATTTTCGGCGGAACCTTGAACCACAACATATTTTCTTCGCGTTTAGCAACGTTTTTAATATTCATCAGATGTTTTACTCCTACATTTTCACTAACCGAATTTCTGCCCCAAGAACCGCAACCCAAAGTGAGCGACGGATCAAGTCTGAAATTATAAATATCGCCGATTGCACCTTGCGAAGACGGGCAGTTAATCATAACGCGTCCGGTCGGCATGGTGTCGCCGTATAATTTGATGCGCTCGTCATTGTGCGGATCGGTATAAAGAACGGATGTGTGTCCGCAACCGGCAAACTCAATCAAAGCCTTGGCTTTTTTAACGGCATCGTCAAAATCTTTGGCTTTATACATTCCCAAAACCGGAGAAAGCTTTTCATAAGCGAACGGTTCTTCGGCGCCGATTTTCTCAGCTTCGCCGATTAAAACTTTTACCTTTTCATCAACCTTTACACCGGCAACGGCAGCGATTTTGGCAGCCGGCTGTCCGACGATGGCGGCGTTAACTTTGCCGTCTTGAATAACGGTTGAGCCAACTTTTTTGGCCTCATCTTTATTCAAAATATATGCGCCACGCTTCAAAAATTCGGCCTTAACCTCATCATAAATGCTTTCAACAACCACAACTGATTGCTCGGAAGCGCAAATCATGCCGTTATCAAATGTTTTAGACATTAAAACGGAGCTGACTGCCATTTGAATATCGGCTGTTTCATCAATAACCGCCGGAGTGTTACCAGGGCCGACGCCGATGGCAGGAGTTCCGGAAGAATATGCTGATTTAACCATTCCCGGACCGCCGGTAGCCAAAATCAAATCAGCTTGTTGCATCAAATATTGGGTGCGCAAAATGCTTGGCTCGTCAATCCATGCGATGATGTCTTTCGGAGCGCCGGCTTTAACGGCTTCTTCCAATAAAATGCGAGCGGTTTCATTGGTGCATTTTTTAGCGCGCGGGTGCGGTGAAAAGATAATACCGTTGCGGGTTTTAAGCGAAATCAAGGTTTTGAACATAACCGTTGAAGTCGGGTTTGTAGTCGGTACAACACCGGCAATAACACCGATCGGCTCGGCAAACTTTATCAATCCGTTTGCTTTGTCATCTTCAATTATACCGCAAGTTTTGGTATCCTTATATTTGTTGTAAATGTATTCAGAGGCGAAATGGTTTTTGATAACCTTATCTTCGGCAATGCCCATTCCGGTTTCTTCAACAGCCATTTTTGCAAGAGGTATTCTCAAAGAACTTGCCTTCAAAGCAACACGGCGGAAAATTTCATCAACTTGTTCCTGAGTATATGTGGCAAATTCTTTCTGTGCCTTGCTTACCTTGGAGATAAGCGAGTGAATATATTCTTGTTCTTGTTTTTCGTTTACGTTAGTATCCATAAATATTTCTCCTTAAAAACTGCGCGTATAATAGCAACAGAATTAAAAAATGTAAGTCCTTTTTAAAGCTTATTGTATCACATTTTATTACCGATTATAACAGAGTCTTTTTATCAGTCGGATATATTAAAAAGTTGATGGTTTTTATTTTTTTGCCGCGCGACTTAAATAATCATCATAAGATGCTCTTTGTTTTTGCGGACAAGCTATTATTCCGCAAACGATTTTTTTGCCGGCTGATATAACTTCCGGAAGTTCCCAAGCCTTGTTTTCCAGCTTATAACGCGCCAAATCGGCAAAAAGACGCGCCTCCATATAACTGCCGAAATCGGACATTTTTATCTTAAATTTTTTTTGCGTCAATTTTGCAAAAGAATCCTTATGTTCGGGCAAAACATAGCCCTTTCCGCTCAACAAATTCTCAAAACTTTCGTACACAAGCGGATTTTTCCAACCTCCGCCGAATAAAATAATTTGCCAAGGTAAAATATCTTCCTTTATTAAGGTCAGCGCCTGCACAGCAAAATAGGCGGACGAATATTCAAAAGTTCGGACAATGTCTTCGCGCGCAATATTTAAAGAATCGGCAAAGTCAAAAATTTCTTTTTTATGATAATATGCCGGATCGCCGGACTTTGGTAAAGGTGTTTCGTAAAAAACGCGCCCTAAATCAAAAATTTTTTGCAATAGTTCTTTGTTTAAGTTTCCTTTTTTTCCGATGAGGGCATTTTCATCAAAAGCTTTATTGAAATGAAGGCGCACAAAGTTATCGGTATATTCGTTAAAAGGGCCGGAATCGGTGCTGAGTAAGGCTTTTCCGCTCTTTATGATGGCAAAATTTGAGGTGTTTCCGCCGTTATAATAGCAACCGTCGCCTTCAAGCGCCGAAATGTGCGCATTGTGCGGACCGGCAAGTGGCGCGCCGTCAAAGCCGTTAAGCACAAAATCAGAGCGAAAGTCATAAACAACCGGAATTTTAGTTAAGTCGGCAAGCATTTGCCCCGAACCCATTTGCAAAGTATATGGTGTGCTTTTTTCTATATTTGCTTTTGAGGGAGGATTATGGTCAAGAGTTTTGCCGTGAAAACCGATGGCATCAATAGTGCTTTTATCAATGTTGTTAAGGCGACACATCTCGTTTATGCAATCGGCAATTTGAGTTATATATTCATTATGGATCGGCAGAAAGTCTTTTATTTGCAAAATTTCTGACGCGCTTTTATTAAAAACTTCGGCGCGCAAAGTTTCCATACGTTTTTGCATATTTTCATCATAAGGTCTGGAAAAAGAGCAGATATCGGTGATTTTTTCACCGTCAAAATCACTCATCACCAAATCAATGGCGTCCATTGAGTTGCCGGTCATATTGCCGATTATTCTGTATTTTGCCATTTTTTTCTCCTTTTATCAGCTTAATGCGGAAATATTTTTAAAAGTTTAATATTGAATTTTATGTCTTGAAAAAAGAAATCATATCGGCTATAAGCAAAAAAATTTTAGATTTTCGGGAGTTAATATTATGGGTTTTAATTGCGGTATTGTCGGTTTGCCGAATGTCGGAAAATCAACACTGTTTAATGCTTTAACACAAACAATTGCGGCGCAGGCGGCAAATTTTCCGTTTTGCACGATTGAGCCTAATACGGGACGCGTGGCTGTGCCGGATAAGCGCTTGGATAAGCTGGTGGAAATGGTTAATCCGAAAAGTGTTGTGCCGGCGCAACTTGAGTTTGTTGATATTGCCGGACTTGTTAAAGGTGCTTCAAAAGGCGAGGGTTTAGGCAATCAGTTCTTGGCAAACATCAGAGAAACTGACGCCATAATCCATGTTTTGCGCTGTTTTGAAAATGATAATATTACGCACGTTGAAGGCTCGGTTGACCCTGTGCGCGATGCCGATATCGTTAAAACCGAACTGATGATTGCTGATTTGGAATCTTTGCAAAAGCGCATTGATAACTTGAAGAAAAAAGCAACCGGAGGAGATAAAAACGCCGCAGTTGATGTTAAAGTTATTGAGCCGATTATTGAAGCCCTGAAGGAAGGAAAACCGGCAATTACGGCGGCTCCGAGCATTGAGAACAAAGACGAATATAAGCATTATAAAATGTTGCAACTTTTGACCTCTAAGCCGGTTTTATATGTGTGCAATGTTGATGAAGAATCTGCCGCAACCGGAAATAAATTTTCTGCCGAAGTTGAAAAAATGGCGGAAAGCGAAAACGCTAAATCGGTAATAATTTCCGCGGAAATAGAATCCGAAGTTGCTCAGCTTGAATCGGAAGACGAAAAGAAAGAATTTTTGAGTGCTTTGGGTTTGGAAGAAACCGGTCTTTCCAAGATTATTCATGCTGGATATAATCTTTTGGGCTTGCAAACATATTTTACCGCCGGTCCGAAAGAAGTTCGCGCCTGGACTTTTGTTAAAGGTATGAAAGCTCCGCAGTGCGCCGGTATTATTCACACCGATTTTGAACGCGGATTTATTCGCGCGGAAACAATCTCGTATGACGATTATGTTAAATTCGGCGGAGAACAGGCTTGCAAAGATGCCGGAAAAATGCGCTCGGAAGGTAAAGAATATCTGGTGCAGGACGGCGATTTAATGAACTTCTTGTTCAATGTTTGAGAAAAATTGCAAAATGAAAAATGAGCCGAATTTTGATGAGATTCGGCTCATAATTTTTGTGGGCAAGTGATTTTTTAAGTTGTTATTTCCGAGAGGCGAATTATTATAATAATCATCAGTTTTTAACAGAAAGGAAATAAAATGAAAAAGTTAGCTTGTTTTGTTTTTATGCTTATGCTCAGCGGTTGCTGTGGAGGAAATTTGTTTGAGGGTCCGGAATGCAATAAGGCACAACCGCGCAATGTTGCTCAACCTTGCCCGAATTATGTTGTTTATTGCTATTCTCAGCCTGCTCCTGTTGCTCAGCCGGCACCGGTTGTTAAAAAAACTCAGCATTTGGCTGCCGTGGTTTATTTTGCCAATGGCTCTGATAAGCTGAACGGTGTTGATAAAGCAGAATTGAGTCGTGTTGCCAAATATGCCAGAACACATAATACTCCGGTTAGAATTATGGGACACGCTTCTCACAAGGTTAACCCTAAAGCTATCAGCAAAAGAGAAGCAATAAATTTGGAAATTTCTCAAAAAAGAACGCAAAAAGTGGCATTGACTCTTGCCGGTATGGGTGTTGATCCGAAAATGATGAGCGCTACCGCTTATTCTGATTATCGCCCGGCTGAAGTTGAAGTTGATGCGAGAAGCGAAGCTCTTAATCGCCGTGTTGAAATTTATATGGAATATTAAATCGTCTTAAATTTGTTGAGGAGATGGTGATATGAAACAAATGTCAGTTATCGGTTGCGGCCGCTGGGGGACATTTTTGGCCTGGTATGTGGCAAATTATTGCGATATTGAAAAAGTTTTGCTCTATGGTATGGTCGGTGCGCCGACTTTTGAGGAATTAAAGCAATACCGCAAAAATGAGTATCTTTCCTTGAGCGATAATATGGAGATGACCTCTGATTTGGCGCAGACTCTGGAAAGCGATTTTATCATTATCTCAATTAACTGCCAGAATTTGCGTTCGCTCGCAAGACAGCTCAACGATTATGACTTAAACGGCAAAACATTCCTTTTGGCTATGAAAGGTTTGGAAGAGCCTTCTGCTAAAATTTTGGCTCGGGTTTTCAGTGAAGAAATCAACCAAAATATCCATATTGCAACGCTTGGAGGTCCGGGGCATGTTGAAGACTATTTGCGCAATGTGCCGTCGGCTGCCGTTATTGACAGCTTTGAGCCTGAAACGCAGGATTTTGTGATTAAGTTTATGCAAAGTAATCTGATTCGCTTTTATTACGGCACGGATTTAATCGGTAATCAGGTTGGTGCCGCGCTTAAAAACGTTATCGGTATTGCTGCCGGAATCTTAGATGGTTTAGGTTGGTGGGGCTTGAAAGGCGCTTTGATGGCTCGCGCACCGATTGAGGTTGGCAGGTTGATTAAGTTTATGGGCGGAAAACCGGAATCGGTTTACGGATTGGCTCACTTGGGCGATTATGAAGCAACGCTTTTTTCTAAAAACAGCCATAATCGCATGTTCGGCGAAATGTTTGCCAAAGGCGAAGCTTACGGAAAATCTGCCGAAGGTGTCGGAACATTGCGTGCCGTTAAGGCAATTTCCGACAGAGAAAATATTGATATGCCGATTTGTCAGGCTTTGTACTCAATAGTTTTTGAACAGGCTGATATAAAATCAACAATCCGCACTTTATTTGAACGTTCGCTCAAAAAAGAATTTTAAGCAATTTTATAAAAAACCGGCGGGGGATAAGGACACCTCCGCCGGATAAAAAAAAGAGTCATCCCTAAAATTTTTCTGGGAAAATTTTTCAAGGGATCTTCAAATTAAATTAAATAGGAAGCGGCGTTTGTGTGCCTTACGGCACGACGCCGGAGCAGAGATTCCTTGAGCGCCTGACGCGCCGCGCAGGCGCAGGAATGACAG
>JAZSBR010000015.1:0-22195 GCA_045602545.1 Alphaproteobacteria bacterium | reverse complement strand
ACTAATCATTGTCATCTTGAGGGGTTGAGCGTAAGCGAAATCCCCGTATAGATCTCTTTTTGCAGAGTAATGTTTCGTTTTAACTCCGTCATTAACAACAATCTCTACACTTGTAACATGAGATCTTGACACCCACTCACTCCGTTCGGGGTTCAAGATGACAGAGGATTTATTTCTTTCATTATTCATATCATTCATTTGAACAGTCCTTTCTAAAAAAAATTATGCCAATAAGCATAAAAGAAAAACCTCCGAACGGAGGTCGGAAGTTCGAAACTATCTTAAACCATATAGTGTGGTATATTAAGACGATGTAATCATCTCTATTCTACCACCTTCCGACCATAAAGTCAGAAGTATAATGCATTCGCAAAAGCGAACAGGTTTAAGCGAGGTTTCGACACCTCCGAGCCTTTTATGCTCAATTGAAATGCTAGCAGAAAAAATAAAATTTGTAAAGAGTTAATTTTAGGCGCAAAACAATGCAAAAGGCGTCTTAAAACAAGACGCCTCTTTAATTTATGCCCTGAAAATCTTAAAATTTCAGGCTTCTTTAATTTCCTTAATCAGCGAGGAAATGCGCGCAATCTGCGAATTTATATCCGCAGAGATTTTCTCATCAGCACCATTATCAGCCACATTGGCAACAACGGGAGTTTGAGCAACATTCGCACCGCCTTTTCCGGCTTTCAAATCTTCCAATTCATCAGCCAAAAGAAGACCGACCATTGCCAACATCATATTTTCGTTTATTAAGCCTACACTCTGATTCAAAAGTCTGGCTTTTTCATCTAAAATGCGTGAAAGTTTTATGATGTGCGCTTCTTCGCCATCACCGCACTTAATTGCGTATTCACGCTTGTCAATTGTTATTGTTACTTGCCCCATTTTCTTGTAAAACCTTTTCTAATCTGGCGATAACGCCATCAATTTGTTGCGCCGTTTCATCAATATTTGCTTGATTTTGTTTCAAGTTTTCCTGCGCCTGATTATATTTCTCTTCCCAAGCGGAAGATTGCGCGGTTTTTTCATCAAGCAAAGCCTGCAATCTGGTGGTTTCTTCATTATTGCCGAGAGAATTTTCAAGCTTTATCTGCGCTTCTCCAAGTTGCGCCGACAGCAATTTATTTTTATTATCCAAATCTTCAATTTGCGCTTTGCGATTATTAAGCGCATTATTCAAATTTTGAATTTCGGTTTGCAAGCCGGAAATTCTGTTGTTTCTGGCTTCCAATTCCTGCTGATATTTCGCCTTTTGATTTTGAACAACAGCAATCAATTCTTCAACAACACCGTTCAAACGCTTGAGTGAATCCATGCTCTGAGCCGTATTTTGATTTTCCATAAAAACTCTTTCCTTTTAAATTTATTTGTTTTATATTTGCTTTAAATATAGGATTAACACAAAGATTTTTAAAATGCAAAACTTAATAATAAATATTACGCAAGAAAATTTCAAGCCGTTAGAAGACGCCTCTTTAGGCTGTTTTATTTTATCGCAGAATTTAAGCGAAAGTTTTAAAAAGGACTTTATAGAAAAGGCGCATAAAAAAGATAAACTGTGCTTGTTATCCGGCGATAATGCCGTTGAGGAATACGCAAAAATAAATGCGGACGGCGTTGTTTTTGATTTGAGCAAAGAAGAAAAACCGCAAAAAATTCTTAAAGAATTTAAGCAAAAAAATCCCAAAGCGTTGGTTGGTGCAATTTCGCGCAATCGCCGGCATGAAGCCATGTTGATAAGCGAATGCGAACCTGATTTTATTATCTTCAAAGTTTGGGCTGAAGGTTTGGAAAAAAGCAAAGAGCTTCTGGAATGGTACAATGAATTTTTTCTCATTCAATCCGCAATTATGCCGATGGATTCATGCGAGATTGAAGGCTTGCCTGCCGATTTCATAATTAAAAATTCGGATTAAGTAAACGCTTTTACATAAAAGAATACGGGTCAATATCAACTTCAACTCTGACGTTGTTCGGGATTTTATTCATCGCCAGCCATTCTTTCAAAACATTTTGCAAATTTATTCTGCGGTCGGTTTTAATCAACAGCCGAAAGCGGTATTTATCTTTCAATAAATAAAGCGGTGCCGGTGCCGGTCCCAAAACTTCAATTTGTTCGGTATGAGGTGCGGTTCGCCCCAAATTTACAGCCGTTTTTTCAACCAAGCCGGCATTGGTTCCGGAAACGATAAGCGCGGCTAATTTACCGAAAGGCGGATAGTGTAAAAGCCGACGCGATTGCTTTTCAAACTCAATAAATCCCTGCCGATCATTATTTAATAAAGCCTGCAAAACATTGTTCTCGGGATAAACTGTTTGCAAATAAACCTTTCCGCATTTTTCTCCGCGACCGGCGCGTCCGGCAACCTGCGACAAAAGCTGATATGTTTGTTCGGAAGCGCGTAAATCACTGCCCATAAGCCCCAAATCCGCATCAACGATTCCGATTAAAGTCAGGTTTGGGAAATGGTGTCCTTTGGCTATTATCTGGGTGCCGACCAAAATATCAATTTCACGGCGTTCCATACGCTCAATAATTTTTGAAACGGCGCTGAAAGTTCCGGCATTGTCGCTGGAAAGAATTTCTATTTTGGCATTCGGAAAGCGCTTTGACGCTTC
Source organism: Alphaproteobacteria bacterium (assembly GCA_045602545.1). GTDB lineage: Bacteria > Pseudomonadota > Alphaproteobacteria > RF32 > CAG-239 > RUG410. Next base: position 19,573 of record JAZSBR010000015.1, on the reverse strand, counting down.
TTCTGCCACTCGTTCAACCCCGGGTCCGCAGGCGGTTAAACCCGTTTCAGACCCGCAATGCGGACATTTTGCCGGAATATCGTCGGCATATCCGCAGTGGTGGCAAATCATCAGGTTTGATTTTTTATGTTCGGTCAACCATGCACTGCAACTCGGACACTGCAAGCGATGCCCGCAATCACGGCACAACAAAAGCGGAGCATAACCTCGGCGGTTCAAAAACAAAACAGATTGCTCCTGCTTTTGCAAATTTATATCCAAGGCGTCCACCAAACTCGGAGCCAGCCATGAAACGCCCCACTCACCTTTTTGCGGTTTGTCTTTTTTCAAATCAATAACATTGATTTCCGGCAATTTTGCATCGGCAAAACGCGAGGGAAGTTTAACACAATCATACTTTTGTTCTTCAACATTCACAACCGTTTCCAAATCGGGAGTCGCGGTAGATAAAATCAGCGGAATTTGCTCAATTTTTGCGCGCACCACCGCCATATCACGCCCCTGATAATTAACAAAGTCTTCTTGTTTGAAAGAATGGTCATGGCTTTCATCAACAACCATCAGCCCCAAATTTGTATAAGGCAAAAACAGCGCCGACCGCGCTCCGACGACAACTTTCACTCTGCCTTCGGCGATGGCTTTCCAAGTGTCAACCCGTTCTTTTAATGAAAGTCCGGAATGCCAGTTTGCCGGTCTTACGCCAAAACGTTTTTGAAAACGAGCGAGCCATTGTGATGTCAAAGAAATTTCCGGTACCAAAATTAAAACCTGTTTTCCTTCTTCCAATGTTTTTGCCACGGCTTCAAAATAAACTTCGGTTTTACCGGAACCGGTAACACCGTCAAGAAGCGTAACCGAAAAACCGGCACCCACTTTTCGGCACAAAACATCTGCCGCCGTTTGTTGTTCGGAATTTAGAATAACTTTGGAATAATCTCCGACCGGCTCCAAAAATTCTCGCTTATTTTCAACATATATCGGCTCCAAAACTCCGGTATCTATCAAATTTTTTATGACGCTCTGCCCGACATTTGCGCCTTTTGATATTTCCTGACGCGTGTATGGAGCGTGCGTCAACAAATCCATAACCCGCCATCTGGCATCAGAATTTTTCAGCTTTGCTTCAGCCAAAGTTTTGCCGGAAAGTTTATATAAAACCGTCATCGGCGAGGCTTCAAAAACCGCGCGCACGCTGATAACCATTTTCAAAACCATTCCGAGTTTTGCTAAGTTATATTTTGCCACCCATTCAATAAATTTTATCAGTTTTGCCGAAAGAGGAGGAAAATCAAAAACTTTGGATATTTTTTTTATTTTTGATGCTTCAATATCAGATGATCCGGAAAGCCGATAGACCATACCGATGTGTTTTTGCGCGCCGAACGGAACTTCCACCAATTGCCCGATTTTAAGTTCAACCTCCGTTTGATAATCAAACGGCTCGTCAAACGGCAAAGGCAATAAAATTCCGACGATTTGCGCCATATTATTCTTCTTTCTTCAGCACGGTATTTTTCATATATTCACCGGAAAAACCGTGAGCATGGCGGTTTTTCAATTTTTCAATATTTTTATTGATAATTTCTTCCATGGAAACATCTAAAACATCGGCAACAGAAAACAGATACCAACAAATATCCCCCAACTCTTTAATCAATTTTTCTCTTGTTTCGTCATTATATTCAAGTCCGTGGAATTTTATTTTTTTCCACATATCGGCAACTTCTCCGGCTTCTCCCGCAAGCCCGGCAACCGAATTATCCATGCGCGAAAAGCGACCGTTCAATTTTTCGGAAAGCATATTAAAACGTTCGGCAAAAATTTCATCGTTTTTTGAAACATCGGCGGTAACCGACAATATAAAATCGCTGTAATCGGAGAAGAATTTTTTTGTATCAGTCATCTAGTTTGTCCTTTTTAAGATTTCTTTTAATTTATAGATAGTGTCCAAGGCTTCGCGCGCCGTGAGATTATCAGGATCAATTTCGGCAACTGTTTCTTCCACCTCGGAAACTTTGCGCTTTTCTTCCTTTACGGCAAAAGAAAACAACGGCAAGTCATTATTTTCATTCATAACCATGCTGTTTTGATTGCTTTTTTCCAAACCGCTTAAAACTTCGGTTGCGCGCTTTATTACCTCGCTCGGCAAACCGGCAAGTTTGCCCACATGAATCCCGTATGAGCGGTCGCTTGCCCCCTCAATTACTTCATGCATAAACACAACCTGATTGTTGAATTCTTTTGTTTTCATGCTGTGCAAACTGATGAAATCAAGCTTTTCGGAAAGATTCGTGAGTTCGTGATAATGGGTGGCAAAAAGCGAACGACAACGATTTTTGTTGTGCAGATATTCAACCACCGCCCAAGCAATAGATAAGCCGTCAAAGGTTGCGGTGCCTCGTCCGATTTCATCCAAAATCACAAAAGAGTGTTCATCGGCGCGATTCAAAATGGTGGCCGTTTCCAACATTTCAACCATAAAAGTTGAATAACCTCTTGCCAAATCATCTGAGGCTCCCACACGCGAAAACAGCTTGTTGATTATGCCGATATGAGCCTTTTTTGCCGGAACAAACGAGCCCATCTGCGCCATAACGGCAATAATGGCATTTTGGCGCAAGAATGTAGATTTTCCGGCCATATTCGGACCGGTAATCAGCCAAATACGGTTGTCTGAAGAATTTAAATGACAATCATTGCTGACGAAATTTCCGCCGTTTAAGCGCTTTAAGGCATTTTCAACAATCGGATGACGTCCGCCCTCAATATCAAAAGTTGTGCTTTCATCAATTTTCGGCCGACAATAATTGTTTTCAATCGCCAATTCCGCCAAAGATGAGGCGACATCAAGTTCGCCAAGAGCGCCGGCGGTTTTCACCAAATCTTTGGCTTCAATCATAACCGCCATCACCAAATCGGCAAAAATTTTTTCTTCTAAGGCAACGGCTTTTTCCGTTGAATTTCGTATTTCCGAATCCAACTCATTTAATTCGGCGGTAGTAAAACGCAAAGCACTTGTTGTTGATTGCCGATGAATAAATTGCGGGTCTTGAAGCATTGTGTCGGCAAATTTGAGCGGAATCTCAATGTAATATCCGATAATGTTATTATCTTTTATTTTCAGCTGTTCAATGCCGGTTTGCTCGGCATATTTTTTTTGAAAATCATCAACAAATTTTTTGCTTTCGGTTGAAAGCAGATGAAGTTTATCAAGCGCCGGACTGAAACCGTCACGAATAAAATCTCCTTCACGAGCAAGATACGGCAAATCTCCATCTTTGAGCGCGCTTAAAAGTTTTGCTCCAAGCGCGGAATGTTGCCCGAATTTAGCGATTATTTCCATAATTGCGGAGGGAATTTCATCAAGAGAATTGTGTATTTTAAAGGCATTTATCATATTTTTTATTTCTGCCGCGTATACCAAGGTTAGCGCAATACTGTTAAGATCCCTCGGGCCTCCTCTGCCGGCACTTAAGCGCGATAAAATACGTTCAATGTCCTGACATTTTCGCAAATAATCCCGAAGTTTTTGGCGCAAATCAGATTGTGAAATAAAAAATTCAACCGCGTCCAAGCGCTTGTTTATTTCCACCACATTCACCAGCGGATTTATCAATCTTTCGGTCAGTTTTCTGCAACCGAATCCGGTAACCGTGCGGTCAATAATAGCCAGAAGACTATCCTGCCGGCGCCCGAAACTTCCGCACAACAAATCAAGATTTTGACGGGTTGAGCCGTCAATTTCCATAAAATCGCCTTCCATAATTTTTTGCAAAGGGGAAATGCGCGGCATCTTGCCTCTTTGCGTCATATCGGCATAATCAAGCAAAATTCCGGCTGCCGTAATTTCCGTATCCGAAAATTTTCCGAAGGAATCCAAAGACTGCACCTCAAAAAAATCTTTTATAACTTTTACGGAGCTTTTTACATTAAATCTGGCCTTCGGCAAAACCGTGATTTTATCTCTTATTCTGTTAAAAATAGGAAACAAATCAGGTCGTTCCAAAAACGAATCCGAAAGCAAAATTTCGCTCGGGTTTAATTTTGCCAAAACAGAATTGATTTCAAACGGCAGACGATTTTCAACAAAAATATATTCTTGGGAAAAAAATTCTCCGGTTGAAATATCAAGCCACGAAGCACCCAAACTGTTTTTTTGCATTGAAAGACAAAGCAGATAATTGTTTTCCTTTGCATTAAGCAAAACCTCTTCCGTTACGGTTCCGGACGTGACAAGGCGCACAATATCACGTTTCACCACCGATTTTGCACCGCGCGCTTTTGCCTCTTTCGGGTCTTCCATCTGCTCGCAAATGGCAACTTTATAGCCTTGATGAATAAGCCTTGACATATAGCTTTCATAAGCATGAAACGGCACTCCGCACATCGGAATATTGCTGTCTTTTGAGTGCTTTGTTAAGGCAATATCCAGCGCTTTTGAGGCGATTAAGGCATCATCAAAAAACAATTCATAAAAATCTCCTATGCGATAAAAAATCAAATAGTCCATATATTGTTTTTTGATACCGACATATTGTTTCATAGCCGGAGTAAGCGTCGATAAATCGATATTTTCCAAATCAGTCATTTTTAAAATTAAACCTATTTAAACTTATTTCATATTATAATATCTTGAGTTTAAGTCCAGAATTTTATGCTGTTTATCATACGGGATAATTTAATGATTGAAAAGCTGATAAAAAAAATCAATATTGAGCAATCTTCGCAAATTTTACTGAAGGTAATAATTTTATCACTGCCGTCGGCGCTGTTGTTTTTAACGCTGGTATATTTCAAGATTTTGCCGTTTATGACGGCTTTAATCAGCTATATTTTCATTTTGGCGTTTAATATGTTTTCGCTGTTTCCGCTAAGCAGTGAAATGCAATCTTTGAGAAAATATATTTATTCGCTGGTGGAAGATGAAGAAACAAAAAAACCGCTGAATTTCGTTGAAAAAGACACAAAAGAACTGGCAAATGCCGTAAATTCAATTCATCGTTTTTGGGCATCAAAAACCGATTCTTTGGAGGCAAAAGCTTTAACTTCATCGGCGGTGCTTGACACTCTGCCTGACCCGATTCTTATTTTGGATAATGAGGGAAACATAACCGGCAATAATTTATCGGCGCAAAAAATTTTCGGTGATAATCTTGCTTCGCGCAATATTGATTCTTTATTCAAAACAAATATTTTTATCAAATCGGTAGAAAAGGTTTTGCAAGGAAAAAGTTCTGCCGAGAGTTTAATTTTTAAGGATTCGGAACATCTAAAACAACGAATTTATGCTCATATCAACAAGCTTCCGTGGTCAGCCAAAGGGCGCGCGGCGGCTGTTGTTTCGCTTTATGACATCAGTAAGGCCTTGAGTTTGGAAAAAATGCAGTCGGATTTTGTGGCAAATGCCAGCCATGAGTTAAGAACTCCGCTATCTGTTATTTCCGGCTTTATTGAAACATTGCAGACTTCTGCCAAAGATGATGAAGACGCGCGTGAAGCCTTTTTAGGCATTATGAAAGAGCAAGCTGAATATATGTCTAGCCTGATTGAAAATTTGCTTTCGCTTTCAAGGTTGGAAATGGCGCGCGATAAAGAACTTAAAGATAAAGTTGATTTAACCGAAGTTGTTGATGATGTGATAAATGCCATGAAGATAAAGGCCTTTAATCGCTCGCTGAATGTTCGTCAAGTTGAAACAACCCGCATTCCGAAAATTATCGGCGACAAGCAGGAAATTCATCAGGTTTTGCAAAATTTGGTTGATAATGCCATAAAATATGCGCAGGAAAAATCAGAAATTACGGTAGAATTAAAAACGGTTGACAGCATTCCGTTCAGCGTTGGGCAAAATGTTGCCGAAGGAAAAGCCGTCAGCATTTCGGTCAATAATAAGGGCGTGAAAATCGCCAAGGAAGACTTGAAACGTTTAACCGAAAAATTTTATCGTATGCAAGTGCATAAAGACATGAAAATCCGCGGAACCGGTCTTGGCTTGGCAATTGCCAAACAAATCGTAATGCACCACCGCGGGAATTTAACCGTCAATTCCACAACCCATAACGGCACGACTTTCACGATTTATTTGCCGATAAAACAAAAATAAGCAATGCTTTTTTCAGCGCGCTCTCGCCCGATTGTTTATGATTGACGCTGACAAGGTCGGCGTTTTCGGCGTGCTTGTCAAGTGCGCACCAGGTTGCGATGTAAGCGCTTTAAACTTGTCGCGTTCTGCTTGCGGAATTGCTTCCATCGTTTCAACCAAGGATAAATCTTTCGGTAGAACTCCGCGCATTTTGCGTCCGTTGTTCACGCAAGCCACATAAAGCATCAATGCTTGTTCTTCGGAAAGTGTATCCTTAAATAAAATTGCTCTTTTAGCTCCCGACGGCTCTTTAACCAAGCGGTCATACATTTCATATTTGCAGTTTTTGCTTAAATTAACCTTATTTTCGGCGGTATAGCAAACATCTTGATTTTTGATGGCAAAACTGTATTCGTTGTTGTTTTTGTTAATTTGCTTATAGCCTTCAAACTTGCTCCAATATTTTTGCAATTCATCACTCCAACCGGCTTTATCGTCTGCAACAGGCGTCGGCGGAGTAGGCGCCGGATTATGTTCATCAGGTTGCGCTTTGCCGTCAACAAGGTCGGCAACATTGATTGTTTGCGCTTCGGCAATTATGCGAGGTGTGCGCATCTGACGGCGATAAAAAGTCCGCGCCTCCTCCAAAAGGTTCAAATCTTTTCCTTGCGAATCTTTATGAAAATCATCCAGTTTATCTTGCAATTTTCGTTTTGCCGGCCAAATAATTTTTCTCCTCTGCTCGGAGTTTATTTGAACATCATTTCCCGGAGCAATATATTTTGAAAGGTTTCTGGTTTCGGTTTTTCCCGTAGTCGGATTATAAACGGCAATACTGTAATAAGCTGAGCATATCAAGCGATATTGCTCTCCGTTTAAGTCTTCCGGAACATCCATCGGTTGAGAAAGAAGAGAAGATTCGGTTGTTGATTTAAACTGATGCTCATCATACCAATCACGCTTTTTATCCGCAAATCTTTCCAAGGCATAATTAACTATATTATCCATATCGGTAAGATAAGCCACTTTCTGCGAATCGGTCATATTTTTAATTTTTTCCGGCAAATCGGCACAGAAGTTATCAAAAACGGAATAATCTGAAAAATCGCCTTTCTTCAGATAGCGATTTATGCACTCAATCGTTTCGGCCAAATAAGCAGTGCGCTCATTTTCAACTTCCAAACGATAAATATTTTCAGCCGTTAAGCGCTTAACATCCGGCTTATTCATCATTCCGCTGAAAATCATGCGGTTCTTAACATGATGAAATTCGTGCTGAACAAGAGTTTCCCTATTTTGCAAATATTCTGTTTCTGTTGAATAAACATAAAAAAGCTTTTGGTCGCGAATATTTGCAAGGCTTGAAAGGTATTCATCCATATCCGGCTTTGGTGAGAGCGCGTTATATGAATTTATCAGCTTTTTCAAGCGCACATAATCGGCAGGAGGAAATGTATAGTGATTGCGGAAAATTCGCACTCTTTTATGGCTGGAACTAACATCCATGCGGGCTTTTTGCTTGTTAAATTTCTCTTCAAAATCCGGATCATCAACATTGATATTCGTCTTCACCTCTTCCGGCTCAATCGTAAAGCCGAGATTTTTAATAAATTCCGGCACAACAGAATCGGAAATAGAATAATCAAAATGCAAAGTATTAGGTTTTTGGGCATGGCTCGGAAAATTATTTGCGCCGACGTTGTTTTGATATGCCGCGCGATTTTTGAGATAATCAAATCCGTTGCTATAATGGTTCACAAAAAGGGTATTTTTAAGGTCCATCAATGAAAGAATCTTTTTCTCGGCATCCGGTTTATCATTGAGGTCAGCATAATTTAGATATGCATCATTAAGAATATTTTTTTCAAAATAATGCTGAAGGCGTTGCAACTCAAGACGTTTACGCGTGTCGTCATAACCCTCAAAGTCAATATCGGCAACGATAATTTTGTTGTCTTTGGTATAAAACATCACCTTTTGCTTAGCCATTTTGCTTTTTCTCCGCATCATTTTTTTTGAAGGTTAGCATAGTTTTGTCAAAATTTCAAGAAAAAAGTGTTGTTACGGAAATAAAAAAATGAGGGGCTCTGATCGGTATATTGATATATACTTTTCAGAACGCCTCACATTTCCCTTTATCTGAGAGCATTTGGATGTGTTTGGTTCCACATGCCTGCTACTCCCCAGATTAGTAACAGTGTACCTAGTACAGATGTTACTATAATGCTTATAATTGTCATGATATAAAAATTTAAGTTCTGTTTATTTTATACATCTTTTCTGTCTAAAAGTCAAGAACTTTTTTTAATTTTTTTTGATTTTTTCAAAATCTGAAATAAATAAACGGATTATAAGTTGAAACGGCGATAAAAGCTGTTGAAACTATGAATAAAAACATCAGCCATAAATTTATAACACATTGATATACCGCTCTGTTATTTTTCGGTTCTGAAATTTTGGCAAATATCGGAATTGAGCAAACAAAAGCAACTACAAAAGCAACAATTTCGGCATTATCAACATAATACGGCAATTCATAGGTAATGGTGTGTTCTTTTATCAGTCCGAACATATTTTTAAGATATTGCAAGGCATAAGGCAAATTTTCTGCTCTGAAAATAACCCAACCGATAACAAATATAAATATACAATAAATATGTTGAATTGTTGCAATAAGCCTACCTTCTTTTTTGTGCCAACCGGTCATCTTTTCAAAGATAATGAACATTCCGTGCCATAAGCCCCAGAAAATAAAATTCCAGGCTGCTCCGTGCCAGAAACCCGTCACCAAAAAAACGATAAACAAATTGAAACAGTTTCTGATTTTTCCCGTTCTGTTACCGCCGAGCGGTATGTATAAATATTCTTTAAACCATGTAGATAACGAAATGTGCCAACGTCGCCAGAATTCGCTGACTGACCTTGAAATATAAGGATAATTAAAGTTTTCCAGAAGTTTGAACCCGAAAATAGAGGCCAATCCGATTGCCATATCGGAATATCCGCTGAAATCATAAAAAATCTGAAAACTGTACGCAATTGCCCCGATCCAAGCAGTCAAAGCATCAAAATTTTCAACCGGCTGAATAAATATTTTATCGGCAATCATACCTAAGGTATTGGCAATCAAAACTTTCTTTGAAAGTCCGATAATAAAGCGTTTCACCCCATAAATAACTTTTTGAGCGCTCTCCTTCCTGCTTTCTATTTGGCCGGCAATATCGTGATATTTAACAATCGGACCTGCTACAAGTTGCGGGAAAAGGCTTATATATAAAGCAAGTTTATAAAAATCTTTTTGAACTTTGGCATCACCGCGATAAACATCTATTAAATAAGATAATGCTTGAAAAGTATAAAAAGAAATTCCGATCGGCATAACAATTTCAAGAGGTTTTATCTGCAAAGAAACCAGATATTTGAGGTTTTCAAGCGTAAAATTAAAGTATTTGAAGAACAATAAAAAACTTAAATCAGCAAGAATTGTAAACGATAAAATAATTACCCGTAAAATATTTTTTTTGCAAGAATCTACGCAGATTGCTCCGAGATAAACCGTCAAAATGCTTAAAAGCATAACAAGCAGATATTTCGGTTCTCCCCAAGCATAAAAAAACAAGCTGGCAATCAATAAAACATAGTTATGCAGATTTTTGCGAACCAAAAAATATATGGCGCAGACAATCGGTAAAAAAAGATAAATGAATGTAATGGAAGAAAACAACATCAATCTAGTCCTTCAAATCTTGTAAGCGGTAAGTATATTCCGAATGCAGAACCAAAACAACAATATCTGCATTTTGCTTTATTATTTCCTCTTTCCACCGCGATAAATTAAGATTATCTCCGTCTTTTTCATTACATCTTCTTTTCAAAACATTTTGAAACGAAGATGCCAAAAAGTAAGAAATGTTTTCTTGAAAAGAATTTCCCAAAAGCACAACTTTTTGCTTGTTCGGTGTATAAGGAGCATAAAAATCCTTATCCTTTTGGTCATATTCTTTTATACTTAATTCTTTTTCTTTTTTATGAGTATAATATCTGTAATCAACATCTTTAGGGCATTCTTTGTCAGATAATAGTAACCTCTTGCAAGTTAATCCGATTAAAAACTCATGGTCAACTTCAGCGCGCACCTCATTTGAATAAAAAACATCAAAATCATCTTCTGTTAAAATAACAAGGTCAGGAAAATCTTTTTTTATTTCTTTCATTAACTCCTGATATCCGACAAATGCGCCATAATCAGACCAATGGTGGTCCGTCTTAAAATAAACCAAATCCGTTTTATTGGCTTTTTTCATGGCTTTTAACGGATAAATAATATTGAATCCGTTTTGTTTGAAAGCCTCTTCCGCAATTATTTTAGCCTTGTCATTTTCTGATTTTGGAACAATTCTCAGTTGTTTTTCTTTAGCAAACTCCAGCTTTCTCGGGACAACTTCAATATAACATTTAATTTTGTTAGCCTCACAAAAATCCTTATAAGCTTTTATTCCTTCATTTACTTCTTTTAGTTGTTTATCTGAAATTTTAGAGTAAATCTTGATGTTGTCGAATGCCCAATTATCTTTATATAATCCGAAGCCGTTAAGACGATAATATTTATTCAGATTGAACATTATGTTTTTATATAGTCCGAGAAGAAAATTCCTGCCGAAAAAACGATCATTAAACCATTTTTCAAATTCTTTCGGATATTGCAAATTAAAATTTCCGTCAACAATCAATTTCGGATAATCGGCAAGCATTCGGTTTTCCATTTTTGACTTTTTTAGGGGAGATATATAGCTCATCGGAACAAATAACAATCCGAAAAATAGGCATAAAAGAACGATATCGGAACAGCTTAATTTTTCAATATTACTAAAATCAGCAACATAAAAAATCAGCTTATAAGCCAAAAGAACCGAACAAAATAAAACCGTTAAAAATAATATAACATCCGGTTTTGGTAGAGTTTTAAATAATGCCGGTCTTTTATTTTTGATCTTAATTTCTATAACTTCTCCGTCTCGTGCTGTAAACTCATACTTAAATGCCTTTTTATTCCAATATAGAGAAGGCTCATCAAATATTTTTTCCTCATTTATGTAAAAGTCTTTGTATTCAATTTTTATCGGATAATTTTCATACTTATCAGATCCTTTAAGGGCTATGGTTATTTCGCCGTCACCCACAACCTGAAATTTTATAACTTGTTCCCGCCAAGCAGAGGAGAGCGGATTGATTGTGGCAACACAACTTCCGCTCTCATTTCTGCACCATTTAGGGGCTTTATGAATAGTATCCGATAAAATTTTAACGGAGTTATTACTCTGACTACCATAATTAAAAATATCTATTCTTGCCGAATCGTTGAGACCATAGCCATATATACTGCCGACAATTTCAGATGCTGAGAAATAAAGCGGATAAAAAAGTGCGGTAAAAAAGCACATAAACAAAAAGATGAAAAAAATTTTAATCTTAGAGTTTTTTATACTCATTTGATGCGCCCGCACATACAGAAAAACAGTTTATTTTTTTGATAATGCTTTTACATAAGCCACTTGAGAATGCTCATCGCAATAGGTTTGTCCGGCGTGAACTTTTTTACCGCAAAAACAAAAATCCTCATCGCGCGGATCACCTATCGGCCAGCGACAGGTGTGACTGTCAAGTTCAACCAACTTTACATATTTTGCCTTTTTGCTTGCTTTTTCCTGTTCTTTTTTCGGCTTATCTTTTTTAGCCGAAGCAACTTCCTTTTCGTCAGATTTTTCCGCCGGAGCAACTTTTGTTTCTTCAATCAAAACATCTTCTTTGATTTCTTCTTCTGCCGTAACCTGCTCAACGGTTATAACTTCTTGCTCTTCAGCCAATTCATTTTCTTTTTTCTTAATCGGGGACGGGCGGGCTTTAAGGCATAAGCGATGAACCTTTCCGACTACCGAATTTTTGGAAACATTCATTTTCTTGGCGATTTCCGTAGTGCTTAAACCCTTATCCCACAACTTTTGCAATATCTTTATATTATTATCATCCCAAAGCATTTTTTTATCCTCATAAAACAAAATATACCTGACAATACACAATTATTTTTTTTAAGTCCAGAAAATTTTATATTTTTTTTAAGCAATTGCGATTATTTTTTTATTTAAGAGGTTTTTAATGAAATTTACGATGTTTTTTTTAAGCTTTTTATTTTTTTGGCGCATGGCTTTTGCCTTGCCGGCGCCTGAAGAATATGTTATTGATACGAATGAAAAAATTCCGGACATTACCGCATTAAAAAAACAAAGAGATAAGCAAAATTCGCTGTATGATCGCCACTTTTCTTTTCGTTGGGATTTGCCGGAAAAATTTGATACGGAATTTAAAAACATTTATCAAGGACTTGCTTCTGACGAACGTCATTTAAGCACAAAAACCGAAGATGAAATATATAAAATGTTGCAGGTTTTACCTAAGGAATATTATCCGTATATCGGACCGTATCTTCATACTCTTCCTCAGCTTTCAGGCAGAATTTTGGATATGCCGGGAATTAAAGAAACAAAAAACAAGTTTCCCGAGCGCATTGCCGAAAGATATAAAGAAGTGGAAAATCTTGAATATCTTTCGCCTTCGTTATATATTCTTTTAATGCCGGAAGCCGTGGGCGAAGGAAGCTCTTCTTATGAGTTCAAACAATTTGAAGTGCCGGAATATTTTTCTGTTAAAAAAGTGAATTTAAATCCGGAATTTTTGCAAAAGATTGCCGCCAAAACTCCTTTATCCGACTATGCGAATGCTCCGAAAAAAGAAAAATCCGCCGGCATAAGGCACTATGTTTTTGATGAAAACACTCCGCTTTCGGGCGCCGATGTTCAGGCTTTTTCCAACACTTTATCTGACTTGGAAGATTTTAATTTTCAAAATAAACTTGAGTTGGTAAAAACAAATTTACTGATAACTTATTGGGAAGACCAAACCGGCGACAAAAAAGATTTCTATTTTTATAAACAAATGGCAAATCCGTGTGCCGCAATGGTGCGCAACATAAAATGGAGCAACAAGGTTTTGGAATTTCAAAAAATCATCGGTAAAAACGGTTTCGGAATCGACGATTGGGCAGGCGTATGCGACAGAACCTTAAAGGCTTATCGCCGAGCAGATATCAGTCTTGCCATGATGATACAAATTCGCGGTCTTCAAAGTGGCGACGCTTTAATGAGATATTATCGCGCTTCAATGGATAGCGAGATTTATGAAATGTTTGAAAATATGATGGGTGCCGCGCAAGAGATGTATAATGCCAAAAAAGAAGATGTTGAAACGGTTAAGCCTTATATGAAAAGACTATACAAAACAATTCCCGAAACTGCTTCATACTTCTTGGGAGCTCCTCTTATTATTCCTTAATGTGTGGATAACAACAAAAAGTGGTTTATATTTATGACGGTATGTGTAGACTTAAAAAAGAGCTTTTTATATAGGGAGATCAGCGAATGTCGGTAATGAAAAAATTCGGTTTGGCAATGATGTTTATTCTGCTGATGTATTTCGGCGGGCTTGGCACACAAAGTGACAACACTGCATTTCAAGGCATCGGAGCTGTTTGTGTTTTAATTTCTTTGGTCTTGCTGTTTGCTTTGTTTAAGGTTATCAAAACCAACTTCGGAGCATTTTCTTCCTTTTTTGTTTTCGGAGGAATTACGCTTTTTATCTTGTATTCTTTAGGTTGGCTGAAAAATATCAACTCAAATTTCAATAAAGAACCTCTGGCTCAAACAGAGGATCAAAGCGAAGAAGGAGCCGAACAGACGGACACCGATAATCAGTATGTCTATCAGGAAGAAGGCTCGGGATTTTTTGCTAAATTATTCGGTGATAAATCTCAAGACCAATCATCGGGTTTTAATCCTGAAAACTATCCTGCCGTTGAAGGTTATGCCGATGCCATAACTGGTGCAATGCTGAGCATCAATGGTTTGCACATAAAGCTTTTAGGCGTTGAAGCGCCATATTTACAACAAACATGCGCAAATAAATTCGGTCAGCCTTATACATGCGGACAAACCTCTAAAAACTGGTTACAGGATTGGTTGCAAAATAAACTGGTCAAGTGCCATATAATCAGTCCGGAAAATAACGGCCGAGCAACCGGTGTGTGTTTTGCTCAAGGTTATGATATCGGCGCCGTTGTCGTAAATGCCGGTTGGGCAGTTGCCTACACCAAAAACACGGACATTTATGTTCCTTATGAGCAACAGGCCGGCACAAAAAAGCGTGGCTTATGGGCTGGCACTTTTTATAAGCCATGGGATTGGAAAAAGTTGCAGTCACGCAAATCAAATATCAAAGTTGAAACAAGCGGAGGTTCTCCGGTTGAATCAGCTGTTGAAGGGTCTTTTGACGGAATTATGGGGATGTTCAAATGAGCAAATTTTTTACTTCTGAAAATGAAAGCCAAACCATAGAATTGGCACAAAAACTGGCAAAAATCACCAAAATCGGTGATGTTTGGGCCTTAAACGGAACTCTCGGAGTGGGAAAAACCGTTTTTGCCCGCGCCTTTATTCAAGCGCTTTCCAACGCAACCGAAGTTCCGAGTCCGACCTTTACATTGTTGCAAACATATGCCACGCCGGAGTTTGATATTTATCACTACGATTTATATCGCTTGGAAAAACCATCGGATGTTTTTGAACTGGATGTTGAAGAAGCTTTTTATTCGGGCGTCAGCTTGGTTGAGTGGCCGGAAAAAATGGGCAGATTTTTACCGCGTGATGTTTGGGTTGTAAATTTTGAAAGTGAAGGCGATTTACGAAAAATTACGATTGCTTCGCTTGATGAAGAAAAAAATGAGCGCTTAAAAAATGTCAGATAAAATTTCAAAACACGCCACATTGATAGAAGTTAACCGAAAAGGTGTTTTGCTTTGCGGAAAAAGCGGTGCCGGAAAGTCTGATTTAGCATTTCGCTTGATAGAAAACTTTAAGGCGCATTTGGTTGCCGATGATATTGTGATGATTTATGATTTAAATGGCGAAGCTTATGGTGAAGCACCTGAAAATTTGCAAGGTTTGTTAGAAGTGCGCGGTGTCGGGATTGCTCAATATCCGTATCTTAAAAATCAGAAAATTGATTTAGTTGTTGATTTAACCGACAAGCCGGAAGAAATTGAGCGCCTGCCGGATACACAAAAAATCAGATTTCTGGATTATGAATTGCTTTATCTGAAATTGTGCGCCAAAGAAGCTTCCGCGCCACAAAAAATTTTATTAAAATTAAGAGATAATTTACTCAAAAAGATTTAATATTGCAAAAAATTTATAGGATTGAAAAATGTTGAAAAAAAGTTTTACATCTTTTCTGCAAGCCTTGGGAAAACCGCTGGTTTCATTTATTCTGAACCTCGGTAATTTTACGCAGTTTGTGATAAAATCCGTTTATAATTGCTTTGTGCCACCGTATTATTTCAAGCTTTTCGGGCGCCAGTTTATGAGCATGGGCTTTTATTCCTTGCCGGTTGTCGGCTTAACGACCATGTTTGCCGGTATGGTTATTGCGTTGCAAACATATTCCGGATTTTCAAAATTCGGTGCCGAAAGTGCGGTTGCCAATGTTGTTTTGATTTCGGTCACTCGCGAACTGGCACCTGTTTTATCGGCATTGATGGTGGCAGGCAGAATCGGTGCCGCCATGGCTGCTGAAATCGGCACCATGCGCGTTACGGAACAAATTGATGCGCTTGTTACTTTGTCGGCAAATCCTTTCCGCTATCTGATAGCTCCGCGCATTTGGGCAGGCATTATTGTTATGCCTCTTTTAGTGATGTTTGGTGATATTATCGGAATTTTCGGCGGTTATGTCGTAGGAGTTTATAAACTTGACTTCAATCCGGCGAATTATATCAATGCCACAATGATAAATCTTCAGGCTTTGGATATTGTTTCCGGACTTGTGAAAGCCGGCGTTTTCGGATTTATTATCTCCGTGATGGGCTGTTATAACGGTTATCATTCAAAGGGTGGTGCGCAAGGTGTTGGTGAGGCAACAACAAATGCGGTTGTTTCATCTTCAATTTTAGTGTTGATTTTCAACTATATCATCACGGAAATGTTCTTCTCAAGATAAAAGGCGAAAAAGATGAGTGAAAATAAAATTGAAATCAAAAATCTTTATAAAGCCTTCGGCAAGAAAAAGGTCTTGGACGGCGTTGATTTAAACATCAAAAAAGGCGAATCGCTGGTTGTTATCGGCGGTTCGGGAACGGGAAAATCCGTTTTGATTAAGTGTATTCAAGGTTTGTTGACACCAGATATGGGTTCAATCAAAATTGACGGCGAAGAAGTTGTCGGAACAAAGAAAAACATTCACGAAAAAATGGGCATGCTTTTTCAAGGCGCTGCCTTGTTTGACAGCTTGAGCGTTTGGGAAAATGTGGCTTTTACACTTCTGGAAAATAAAAACACGGATCGCAAAACGGCAAAATTGGAAGCAATCAGAGTTTTGCGTCAAGTCGGACTTGCTCCTGATGTGGCTGATTTATCGCCTTCCGAGCTTTCCGGAGGCATGCAAAAGCGCGTCGGCTTGGCTCGGGCAATCATCAGCAATCCGGAGATAATTTTCTTTGACGAGCCTACCACGGGACTTGATCCGATTATGGCCGATGTGATAAATGAGCTGATTATCGAATCGGCAAAAGGCTTGGGCGCTACAACTTTAACCATTACGCATGATATGGCTTCGGCGCGCAAAATTGCCGACAGAATCGCCATGCTTTATAAAGGCAAAATCATCTGGAGCGGAACGGTTAAGGAAATGGATAAATCCGATAACCCTTATTTGAAACAATTCATCAACGGACAATCTCAAGGTCCGATAAAAGTGGAAGCATAAGATGGCAAAGAAAAGCACGTCCATATTTGTTTGTCAGAACTGCGGAGCAAGTTATCCGAAGTGGCAGGGAAAGTGCGATTCATGCGGAGAGTGGAATTCAATTGTTGAAGAAGTTAGCCAAACCGAGGGTTTTTCTAAAATAAACTCATCCGGCAGTGCCAAAAAAATTGATTTTGTTCCGCTAAAAGGCGATATGGAAACATATAGTCGCCTTAAAACCGGCATAAAAGAAATCGACCGCGTTTCCGGCGGAGGTCTTGTTCCGGGCTCTGTGATATTGGTCGGCGGTGATCCCGGAATCGGCAAATCAACGCTTCTTTTGCAGGTTTGTGCCGGCTTGGCAAATATGAAAGAAAAATATCCGTGTTATTACATTTCCGGCGAGGAAGCAATTGATCAGGTCAGAATCCGCGCCAGCCGTTTAGGCTTGGCAGATAGTCCGGTCAATCTGGCAAGCGCAACAAACGTGCGCAATATTGTGGCAACGCTTGAAAATACTGATGCGGCGGTAGTCATTATTGATTCAATTCAGACAATGTATCTTGATTCGGTTGAATCCACCCCCGGCAGTGTGGGTCAGGTCAGAGCGTGTGCTTATGAGTTGATAAAACTTGCAAAACGCAAGGGCTTTGTTTTGTTTTTAGTCGGGCATGTCACCAAACAAGGCGAGATTGCCGGTCCGCGTGTTTTAGAGCATATGGTTGATACGGTGCTTTATTTTGAAGGCGAGCGCGGGCATCATTTTCGCATTTTGCGCGCGGTTAAAAATCGCTATGGCGCAACTGATGAAATCGGCGTATTTGAAATGCAAGATAAAGGGTTAGTTGAAGTTGAAAATCCGTCTGCATTGTTCTTGGCAGAACGTCAGGGCAATGTTTCCGGTTCTTGCGTGTTTGCCGGTGTTGAGGGTTC
The DNA here is from genome assembly GCA_045602545.1 of Alphaproteobacteria bacterium. Taxonomy (GTDB): domain Bacteria; phylum Pseudomonadota; class Alphaproteobacteria; order RF32; family CAG-239; genus RUG410. The sequence goes on along the minus strand of JAZSBR010000015.1, from coordinate 1,710 downwards.
GCGCCCGCTTTTGGTGGAAATTCAGGCTTTGGTCAGTCAGAGCGGATATTCAACCCCAAAAAGAGCCGTTGTCGGTTGGGATTCAAACAGATTATCAATGATATTGGCGGTGTTGGAAGCGCGTTGCGGTATAAATTTCGGAACCCATGATGTTTATTTGAATATTGCCGGTGGTTTGAAAATAAGTGAGCCGGCTGCCGATTTGGCAGTAGCCATGGCAGTTATTTCATCGCTCACAAACAAGCCTCTGCCTGCTGATATGGCAGTGTTCGGCGAAATCGGATTATCGGGCGAAATTCGCATGGTCACACAACCAAACCTGCGCCTTAAGGAAGCACAGAAACTCGGCTTTTCAAGCGCGATAATTCCGCCGGTGTTCGGTAAAGATAAAAAGGATAAAAGCACAAAAAATTATGAGCTTAATTGCTATGAAATCGGCAATGTCCAAAGATTGATAAATTGGTTTAATTAGGAGCTTCAAAAATGGAACAATTAAATAATTTAGACGTGTTTTTTCTGGTGATTGTTGCAATATCTGCGCTGGTCGGGATTGCCCGCGGTTTCACCAAAGAATCGCTTTCGCTTGTGGGCTGGGTTGTTGCCGGTGCGGCTGTATATTTTTTGACTCCGGCCACAAACGCCATTATGAAGAACTATATTGCCTCCGAGATGCTTTCAAAATTTGTTTCCGGACTTTTGGTTTTGTTGGTTGTTTGCATTTTTTGGGTTTTGGCGGTAGATAAAATATCCTCAACCATTCGCCAGAGCAAATTAAGCCCTCTTGACCGGCTTTTCGGACTCGGATTCGGGGTTTTACGCGGTACAATCGTTGTAATTTTACTGGTAATGATGATATCGGCGCTCATTCCGGAAGATTCGAAAAAAGGTGTATTTGCCGAATCTAAATTCTTTGTTGCCTCGGAAGGTTTTATTGAGCCGATTAAAGGTCTGATACCTGAAGAAACAATGAACAGTATGCAAGCCCAAATGGAAAAACTCGGCTTCGGCTCAAAGAAGACGGAAGAAAAAGCCGAAGATGAGCAAAAAGATGAAGACAAATCCGTTGCCGAAGATAAAAAGGTTGAAAAAGACGATAAAAAATCGGAAGATAAAGCCGTAAAAGAATCCGATGATAAGGAAAAGACGGAAGAAATAAAGGAAGAAAAGCCGGCTGAAGAAAAAGAAAAGAAGGCTGAAAAGAAAAAGGAAAAAACTATTTCCGATAATGCTAAAGAAGCGTTTATGGAATTAGCCCAACCAAAAATTGAGAATGCCGAAGATGTCAAAAATGCCACCGAAACATTTGATGAAATGTCCGGCGAATTGCAAAAGTTAATGGATGCGCTGGAAGACCAAACCATTGAGGTTGACAGCGAAGACTACGGACTATAAACTGTCATCCTGAGTCGAAGGTGAAGAATCTAAGAAACAAAATAAGGACTGGATTCTTCGTTCGTTTACACTCCACTCAGAATGACGCTGAACAATCACTTCCTAAAAGTAATCGTCACTTCATTTGTGTTATCATCACGCAAAACCTTCGCCGCCTCAGCCGGAGTATAACGAATCCGGTTGCAAAAATCTTCAAATTGGCGATATCCGGCACCGCAACCGGCTGATGATGAAATACAATCTCCTTCTTTTGCCAAATACCCTTTTTCACATTTAGTACAATTCAAATTTCCTTCCGGTATCAAACACCCTCTGGCA
>JAZSBR010000014.1:0-50361 GCA_045602545.1 Alphaproteobacteria bacterium | reverse complement strand
ATTGTCATCTTGAACCCCGAACGAAGTGAGTGGGTGCCGGAGGAAAACAAACAACCTCAAAATGTTGTTTGTTGACGACGGGCGAAGACCACTTAATGAAATAACAAGCGATAGCGCAATTATTGAATTTAGTGGATGAGTGACCGAGGCGACTAAAAGGAGCAAGAAAGATCTCATGTTACAAGGTGTAGAGTATGTTGTTATGCAAGGCGCAAAAACGCATCCGCGTCATGCCTTAAGGAGATCCTTACACCCGCTCGCCTAACGGCTCGAGGCTCAGGATGACAGAGCAATATTATCATACAAATCCAACCAATGAGGATTCATTTTACAAACTAAATCTATTTTCTTTTGACGTCTGAAAAGTTTCAGCTTTTTTTCTCTTTCAATTGCCGTCAATTCATCTTCAAAAATCTCAAAATAAACAAGCTTATTTACGTTATATTTCGCTGTAAAACCCTTAAAAACTTTGTTTTTATGCTCCCATATCCGGCGAGGTAAATTGCTTGTAACCCCAACATAAAACACATCGTTGCTCTTATTTGTTAATATATAAACATACATCTGTTTCATATTTCTAAAATACTTAAAACCCAATAAAGTGTCAAGATTTCAGTGATTTTTTCCCTACTATCCTCCTTGCAATACCCCTTCCCGTTCCTTTTGCCCCTACAAAAAATCTATCTTTTTTGGCAAAATCATACTTGACATAATTAATGTGTTGTGATAAATTTCCTATCAATCTATTATTTTGAAACAGAGGTAAAAATGGTAAAATTAAATGAAAATACTGCTTATAAAAGAGGTCAGGAACTCTTGGACAGCGGTCAATATGAAGAAGCAATCGCAAAATTTTCGGAGGTTATCGCCGAAAATCCGCGCGCATGGAAGGCTATGAACAGCCAAGGTTTTGCTTTTCAAAAAATGAGCAAATATACCGATGCGGTTAATTGTTTTGATCAGGCATTGGCTATTAACCCTAAATCAGTTGAAGTTCTTAATAATAAAGGTGTTACTCTTAGTATGCGCGGGCTTTATAAAGAGGCCATCGCTTGCTTTGATGAGGCTTATGCCAATGATATTACTTCACTTGAGGCCTTAAACGGCAAGGCTATTGCTTTGCAACACATGTTCTCTTATAAAGAGGCTTTGGATGTTTTGGAACAAGCTATGAAAATTGACCCGAAGCACCCGCAAACTTTGCTCAGCATTGCCGTTACCTTGCAAAAACTCAAGCAGTATGAACGTTCAATTTCTTTCTTTAAGAAGGTTTTGGCCGGCGATAAATATAACACAAAGGCCTGGAACGGAATCGGCGTTACATATCAGCTGATGGGCGATAACGACTCGGCGCTTAAGTGCTTTACAAAAATCTTGAACATCAATTCGCAAGAATTGCAAGCTTGGATAAGTATCGGCTATGTATATCAAAAAATGTTCAAGTTCAAAGACGCCTTAAAGTGCTATAAAAAAGCTCAATCCATCGTTAACGGGCGCTATACTCACAAGCTTTATGACGGTTTGGCTTCTTGCTTGACCAAGCTTTCCGAATTTGATCAGGCTATTGAAGTATATAAAATGATTTATCAAAGCGAAGAAGGCAAGCGCAAATGGGATGCTCAACGTTCCATCAAGTTTGTTAATAAATTGAAGCGCAAACAGGCTATCGGCGTTTTGCCGAGCATTATTCCGCAAGACCAAACAGACGGCGGTGCAAAAGTTGCCGTTGAGGAAGACAAGCCGGAATCAGCCGAATAAAAAAATATCATTCAATCAGCCGCCAAGTTTTTCGGGCGGCTGTTTTTTTTAGCTCTAAAATCGGCTTTATCCCTGATAAAATATGTATGAAAAGACAATAGCCGCCGTTATGCCGACCAAATCGGCAAACAAGGCACACGGCAAAGCGTGACGCGTTTTTGCCACTTTAATCGCCCCGAAATAAAGCGCTATAACATAAAATGTTGTTTCGGTTGAGCCTTGCATAACACTTGAAACAAATGCCGGAAAACTGTCGGCTCCATAAGTTTGCATTGTTTCAATCATCATGGCGCGCGCCCCGTTTCCGGACAGCGGTTTCATCAAAGCCGTAGGCAGTGCCGGAATAAAATCCGTATTAACGCCAAGCGCAGAGAAAGCCTGTTCAAAGCACCAAACAAAGCCGTTTAACACGCCGGAATAGCGCAAAACCGCAATCGCCGTCAGCATGGCAACCAAATACGGAATAATCTGCACGGCAATATTAAAACCTTCTTTCGCGCCCTCAATAAAGGTTTCGTATAAATTTAAGCGTTTGATTGCCCCGAAAAGCAAGAACAACGCCACAAAAAACAGAATCAGCGCGTTACCGAAGGTCTCGGAATATTGCAATCTTTCACTCGGCTCAAGTGACAAAAACGCACGGCTGATACCAACAACCAAGGCCGCCAGCCCAATGGCATAACTCAAAATCGTGCGATTGAAAATATTGATTTTTTGCGAAAAACAGACAGCCAAAAATCCGGCTAAAGTTGAACAGCTGGTTGCCAGCAGAATCGGCACAAAAACGGCGCCGGCATTAGCAGAACCCTGCAAATTGCGATACATCAGAATAGAAATCGGCAAAATCGTGATGGCTGAAGTGTTAATCACAATGAACATAATTTCCGCGTTGCTTGCCGTGTCTTTACGCTTGTTATAAGCCTGCATTTGCTCCATCGCCTTTAAGCCCATCGGTGTTGCGGCATTATCAAGCCCCAAAATATTTGCCGCCATGTTCATCACAATTGAGCCAAGCGCCGGCGAATTTTGCGGTAATTCCGGCATAATAACCTTAAACAAAGGACTTAATCCACGCGCCAAAAAGGCGGTTATGCCTGATTTTTCGGCAATTTTTAAAAGACCGAGCCACAAGCAGAGCATACCTGTTAAGTTCAGCGCCAGCGTAAAAGCACCGCTTGCCGAATCAAACAGCTGATTGGTTAAAGTGTTCCAAATTTCGGTATTTCCGTTAAAAGCCGCCTGATAAAGCGCCGCCAAAAAACCGAGCAGAAAAAACGAAGTCCATAAAATATTGAGCATTTATAAAAAGTCCTAAAGTTAAATCATAGCCCTACTCTATCTCAAGAAAATAAAAAAATACTTTACAGATAAGAATTTTTTTGCTAACCTGTTTGGCAGAGCATAAAAGGCTCGGAGGTGTGTAAACCTCATATAGGCAAGTCCTTGATAAGGATAGATTTTACTTTCAGTCGTGGTAACTATGGCTGGAAGGTGACGAAATAAGAAGGGAATACTCTTGCGAATAAGTCGCACTATCTAGCCTATAATAGTTTACAACTTCCAGTCGCCTTTTTGGGGCGATTTTCTTTTATGCTAAAAGGTATAATTTTTTTAGAAAAGGAAAATTGAGATGAAAAGACTATTGATAGTATTTAGTGTAATACTTTTACTTTTGGGACAACCAAAGATAACTAAGGCAGAAAAAGTTTGTAATTGTGGTAAAGTAGTCGCTTCAGATTGTTGTTGGGAATTTAAGGGAAATACACTTTTCATTACAGGTAGTGGCGCTATGAAGGATTATGATTTATCCGAAGGAGATAGAGGTAAATCGGGAAACCAACCTTGGGTAAATCTTAAAGATTCAATAGAAACCATAAATATTTCCGGTGTAACAAGTGTTGGAGCATCAACATGTAGTTTTTGTACTAATCTTAAAGATATTCAACTTGGTGATTCTATCGAATCTATAGGTTACACAGCTTTTTATGCGACTGATTTTAAAAAGTTAAATATTCCCGATTCTGTTAAGTTTTTGGATTGGGCTGCTTTTTTGTCTGGTTCGGCAGAAACAATTATTGTTCCAGATACAGCGACTAATTTAAGCCAGCGAGTGTTTGGTGATGGGAACGTTGAAATAATTTGCAAAGGAAGTGAAGCTTCTTGTCAAAATATTAAAAATCAATTATCAAATTACCGTTATTTTAATCACGATACAAATCAATGGCAAAATAAGAATTTAGGATTGAATGTCAGAGTGGCTAATAATCCAGAAGAATGTTCAGGATCTAAACACTACTACAATGGTTTAGAATGCGTCAGACGTCCGACTGATGGAACGGATATAACTTGCATAAACGGATATAAAAAATCAAAAAACAATTGTATAAATTGTTCAGTCGCAAACAAAGTCGAATGGAATGGAGAATGTTATGATGAATACCCTTTTGCTAAAAAGCATTATACTCCTGCTGAGGCGGCTGAGTGGCTTCACGATGGCAATGATAACTTCGTAATTATCACTTTCAAAAAATAGTCCTGTGCATTTACAAAAGAAGCACTGCAAACGCAGTGCTTCTTTTTTTTATTTTTCCGTGATTTTTACTTATTCGGGGCGATAACTGCCGTCATCTGGCGACCTTCAAGCTTGATTTCCGAATCAACCTTGCAAACATCGTCCAAATCTTCCAAAATACGCGCCAAAACCTGCTTACCCTTATCATTGGCGCTGAGTTCACGTCCCTTAAAGCGCATGGTGAGCTTAACCTTATTGCCCTGCTCCAAAAACTTTTTGGCTTGTTTAAGCTTAACTTCATAATCATGAGCCTCAATCATCGGGCGCAATTTTATCTCTTTGATTTCAACAACCTTTTGATTTTTCTTGGCTTCATTCTTTTTCTTTTGCTGTTCATAGCGATATTTTCCGAAGTCAAGCACCTTGCATACGGGCGGATTTGCCTGCGGTGAAATTTCAATTAAATCTAAACCCTCTTCCTCAGCAATAGCAAGCGCCTCATCAATTGAAACAACACCTCTGTTTTCATTATTTGCATCAATAAGTCTTACCTGCTTTGCTTTTATGTTTTCGTTAATGCGCGGTCCGTCATCGTTGCGTACAGGCGCATTTTTGTTGTCTATTGCTATTGTAGCCTCCATAAATTGTTAAAAGAACGTTTTTATAATAAACAACAATTTAATATTATCAAGTAAAAATTAAATTAAAATCTACAATTTTTTCAGCCCTGAAAAGAAAAAGCAGCCCGAATATAAGGACTGCTTTTGTTGCAATTTTATTATAAATATTATTTTGCTTCGTCAAGAACGGCTTGAATTGCTTTTTCATCATAAGCGTGAACTTTTTTGCCGTTAACGAGCAATGTCGGAACACCGTTAACTCTGATATTTTGAGCCAAATCGCTAAACTCGTTCAGAGCTTTTTGAACTTCTTCGGATTCCATATCTTTTTTATATGTAGCGATATTCAAACCGATTTCTTTTGCCATTGCATCAACGGCAGCTTCATCTCTTTGGTCACCGCTCATAGCTTTTGTATAAAATTCAATGAACTTGCCTTGTTTATTGGCAGCCATAGCAGCTTTAGCCTTATAAACAGACATATTACCCAAGAATGTCAACGGTTTGAAAATAAACTTAACATCAGCGTTCTTTTCAATACTCTTTTCCAAGGACGGAGCCAATCTTTTGCAATATCCGCAAGAAAAGTCAAAGAATTCAACCATAACAACTTTAGCATCTTCTTTGCCGACAAACGGAGCATTTTCAGCATTGTTAATTTCATCAGCATATTTTGCCAATGCTTCATTAGCAGCCTTTTCAGCTTCTTCTTGCTGTTGAATTTGATATGCCTGCATTGCATCAACAATGATTTTCGGATTCTTATTAAGCATATTGCTCAAATCATTTTGAGTGAATACGGCAGAACCTTTTGTTCCTTTGCAAGGAGTCTTCAAAGAAACCGTTAAAGAAGCAGCAGCCATAACAATGGCTACGGTTGAAAGTATAATTGAAAGATTTTTCATGATATATCCTCATTAATTAATGATAAAATGTTTAAACACCATATTTTATATTGTAAGTTTTTCTTTTTTGCAAGAGCAAAATGCATTTTTTAATCACGAATTTTACTCAAACAAATTCAGTCCTCTTTCCAAGCGAATACGCTGTTGTTCAATCGTGGTTGAAAGGTTGAGTTTTCCGCTTTTAATAATACCGCGGGTTTGGTCACCTTTTGTACCATCTGGATTGGCAAAAACGTATTCAATTTTCGGGCGCTTAGGCACACCGACCAACTCTTGGTGCAACACAGCCAAAATTCCGTTTCCGGCCAAGTCATATGCCATTTCTTCCGAAATTCCGGAGGCTGCCGCATATTTTACGATTGATTGCACGGCATCGCTGACGGTTGAGGCGTGAATTGTTGATAAAACCAAGTGTCCTGAAATTGCCGCACGCAAAGCTTCTGAAGCAATAACCGGTTCACGGATCTCACCCAAATAAACATACCGCGGTTTTGAACGCAACATTGAACGCAGACCTGCCTCCCAATCACCTCCCGGAGGGTTCATTTGCTTGCAGATACCAAGCTCGCCGTTATGAGTTTGATAAGTCCCGTCAAGAGGCATTTCAATCGGGTCTTCCAAAGTGAAGGCATAACCGCCGTCAGTTGTTAAATATTCGTGCAAAAGCGCGGCAATCGTTGTGGTTTTACCTGAACCGGTGGTGCCGGCAAGTAAAATCATTCCCGGAGCATTACTCAAGCTTTTCAGATATCTCACCAAATGTTCTTCAATTCCGAGTTTATTCAAATCCGGAATTTTATAAGGCATTTTACGAGCACAGAATTGTTGTCCTTCCATAGTCACCGTACGCTCAACACGATAGTTCAGCCCCTTAAATTTCACCAGATAACTCGGATTTTCGCCGTCATAAGTATCAATCAATGCCTGCAAAAACTCATAATAGTCGTCCGGACAGGTCGGCACCAAACCGCTCGGTGTTTTTCTGCCCCAGATGTAAGCTGTTCCGTCAGGAATCACGTAAATATCTGAAAATTCGGTATCATTAACTGTTGTCATTTTTACCTCTATAAAATATAAAACTGCGTGTCAGTATAAGATAATCAGCGCATATTTCCAGCAAAAAAAGCAGTTATAGGCAGATTTTTTCATCAAAGTTATCCACAAGGAAAAGCCCGAAATTATGCTTTTCAGCCCCGAAATAAAAATTAGTATCCTTCGGGAAACTACCTTAAACATAATATTTTTCTTTACGCTTATATATAACAGGTGCTAAAGTTTCTCTCAGTTTTTAAAGTAACTATATAAGGACTGTAAAATGAAAAAATCCTATTTAGCAGCGGTTGCTGCAGTTTTATGTGCCGGTCAGGTTCATGCTGCCGGATATCAATTGAATGAATTTTCCGCAACAGGTTTGGGACGTGCTTTTGCCGGTATGGGTGTTATGGGTGATGATTATTCAGCCATGGGTTATAACCCTGCCGGTATGACTTTGGTTAAACGTTCCGGTTTTCAAGCCGGAGTTGCAGGAACTCAGGTTTATTCAAAGGCTGAAAGCAAATACGGTACCGATAAAATGAATTATCTTGTTCCGCTTCCGAGCATTATGGGACAATATAATGTGAATAATAAGTGGTTTTTGGGTGCCGGCATTTATGTTCCGTTCGGACTTTCCACAAAATATAAGCATGACAGCAACGTTGCCACAAAATCAGGTGGCGGTGTACGCAAATCAGAGCTGGAAGTTGTTGATTTCAACCTCTCTGCCGCTTATAAGTTTGACAACGGATTGTCTTTGGGTGCAAGCGCTATTTTGCGTCGTATAAAAGGTCAGTTAACTTCAAATGTAAACAGAGATTTATTAGGAACCGGAAACCTGATGAATATCGGATACAGTGACTACAGAGTAAAAGGTTGGTCTGAAACTTTGCAGTTAGGTGCTATGTATGAATTTGATGAAGACACCAGAATCGGTTTGTCTTATCGTTTCAAAAGCACACAAAAAGCTCGTGGAAAACACTATGTTGAGCTTGACCCTAATATAGTGGCGATGGCTTCTCAGATGGGGCGTCACTTAGACGTCTTCACTCGCAACAAAACAATGGCTGATCCGGAATTACCGGCAAGTTGGATTTTGTCCGGATATCATCGTTTCAGCGAAAAGTGGGGAACATCGGCTACCGTTAGATATACTCAATGGCACCGCTTTTATACTTTCCCTGCAAAATCTTATGGTAAAGGAGGCAAGCAAAGTCTTGATGTTGACTATAAGTGGAAAGATGCTTGGACATTCTCTTTAGGTGAAGAATATTATATGAACGATAATTGGACTTTGCGTTTCGGTACTGCATGGGATCAATCTCCGACACCAAGCAACAACTATCGTACAAACCGAATTCCTGATGTTGACCGCATTTGGGCTGCCGTCGGTGCGTCTTATGTAACCGGAAATCACCAATTTGACTTCGGATATAACCACTTATTTATGATGCATGGTCGCACAACAAATAAGGACGAAGCAAAAGAAGATTTGAATGTTAAATACAAGAGCCACAGTAACATGTTTGCTCTGCAATATCAATACAAGTTCTAAAACTTAAAAAAAAGATATTTACTTACAAAACACCCCTGAACCGCAAAATTCAGGGGTGTGGTTTTTCTTTGCAAAATTACTTTTTAAACGTTATCGTTACACTGTTATTGTTGTCATTCAATAACGGTGCCGCTTCGGCAGGAGTATAACGAATCCGGTTGCAGTATCCTCCCATATCTTTGCACGATGAGCAACACTTTCGTTTGCTTAAATCAGGCTCACGAATGCAACTTGCACCATTCCAAAAATAATTGCCGCTGCATTGCTGATAGTTTGCAGCTACAATATTTTTAGGATTAATACAATACTTTGTACCAAGGGAGCAATTTCCATTTCCGCCGAATTTTGCTAAAGCATTTTTACATTTTTCTACATCTCCTTGGCATACAATTTTGGCATTGGCACAAGAAGGGTTTGCTGCGCGAGAGGGAAAACATGAAAGATTAAACATTACATCAGAAAGTACTACATTATTATCAATCAAATTATCCGGAATTATTAATTCGGTTAAAATTGTAGAATTACGAAAAAGATTATCAGATATTTTGGTAATAGAATCCGGTATCGTAAAACTGGTTAAACCGGTATAACCAAAAACAGCACCGTGTCCTATTGTATTCACATCCTTCATACCGGTAACGGATTTTAAGTTAGTAGCATTTTGAAATGCATCATTACCAATATGTGTAATATTATCGCCAATTACAATACTTTTGATTTGTTGCAAGTTTGCTTCCCAAGGGCGAGCAACCAATGATGATTGTTCGCAAGGATTGCCGGAACAACTATAATTAGCCATTTTAACATCTTTTGCACCGTTTTTGGCGAAAATAGTTAATGTTCCATCGGAACCGAGGCTCCATAGGCAAGTGCCGGCAGTGTTGCAAGTCCCCGAAGTGGGAATTTTATCAGTTGCCGATGATTCGGTGATTGTGAAAATGGTGAAAAGAAGAGCAAGGGCAAGTATTTTGGCGAAGCCAAAACAAAAAGAGTCATCCCTATTTTTCATATTCCCGTCATTCCTTTTTTGCGTAGCAAAAATCAAGGAATCTCGAGCGTAGCTCGTAAGGGAATTGAAAAATTCAAGGGATCTTCGAATTAATAAAACAGGCATTGAAACAAATACTGAGATTCGGTTATATTTTCCTCCTCCGGCTCCTCCGCTTGCGGAGGAGAGGACAAATTTGAAGATCGCCTGAAATTTTGCTTTGCGCAAAATTAGCGATGACTCTTTTTTTCTTTTTTCATTATTTTCAATATCAAACATTTTAGTTCTCCCGTTAAAAAGGTTATTAAAAATCAAAATCGCCAATGAAAACCATGGGCGATCGGGGAGTTGAACAATCATGTAAAGCGAAATGACTCCTATGTCCTTTAGCTTAAATAAAAGCCTGAACATACGACATAGACTCCCCGACCAAAATCAGGGAATTTAAAACCAAAAAAGCATCCGAAAAACGGATACCTCAGTGGTATCGCTTTACAATGAGCCGTTCAAAGCCCGAACCCTAAGGTTCACTTAAAAGTGTAGCATATTAAAATTTTAAAGTAAAGGATAAATATTAAAAATTACTTCAATCCCAAAAGGTTAAGGGCGTAGTCATGAGCCTTGAAAACATCTAAATCTTCTTGCTTTTCGCCCACACCGACAAAATAAATCGGCAAACCCGTTTCTTTGACAATTGCCACCAAAATTCCACCCTTGGACGAGCCGTCAAGCTTGGTGACAATAAGCCCGTTAACGCCGATAATTTGCCCGAAAGTCTTGACCTGATCCAGCGCATTTTGACCGGTTGTCGCGTCAAGAGTGAGCAAAATTTTATGCGGTGCATCCGGCATAATTTTTTGTATTACGCGCACGATTTTTTTTAACTCATCCATCAAGCCGCTTTTGTTTTGCAAACGTCCTGCCGTATCAATAAACACAATGTCATCGCCTTCTTTTAAGGCAGCACTCAAACCGTCATAACAGAGCCCTGCACTATCGGCACCGGTCGCGCCCTTGAAAACTCGCACTCCGCATTTTTCGCCCCATTCCGATAATTGTTCCACTGCGGCGGCGCGAAAGGTATCGCCGGCAATCAAAGAAACTTGTTTGCCCATAGCCTTAAATTTTGCCGCCAATTTGCCGATTGTGGTGGTTTTTCCGGCGCCGTTCACTCCGACCATCAAAATAACACACGGCTTTTTTTCCGGCACAAAATCCTTTTCGCCGGCACGCAAAATTTCTTCCATCTCGCCGGCAAGAAGGCGCAAAACTTCATCTTTTTCAATTTCTTTATTTTGTTTCTGAGAAGAAAATTTTTGCATAATTTCCGTTGTGGCTTTAACCCCGATATCCGCGGAAATCAGCGCTTCTTCCAAATTTTCAAGCGTTTGCTCATCAAGTTTTTTTTTGGTAAAAATCTCGCTCAAACCATCGCTGATTTTAGTGGAAGATTTTTTCAAGCCCAAGCCGAGTTTTTCAAAAAAGCCCATGTCATTACTCCTCTGTTTCTGTGCCAAGCGAGCGCAAAACCGCGGCGCGCCTGCGACGCTCGGTCATCGGAATTTGCTCCCATTTTGCCGCCGGTGTTCCTTCTCTTTCCGAATACGGAAAAACATGAAGCTTTTCAATTTTTGCTTCCTGAACCAACTTGCAGGTATTTTCAAACGCCTTAATACTCTCGGTCGGAAAACCGCAGATAAAATCGGCGCCGAATGTTGTTTCTGCGCGTTTTTGGCGCATTCTATCGCACAAATTTATAACATCTTCACGCCGGTGACGACGAGCCATGCGCCTTAAAACATCATCATCTCCGGACTGTACGGAAAGATGAAAATGCGGTGCCATATTTTGATATAGCCCGTAAAGTTCAATAAATTTATCATCAACAGCTGCCGGATCAAGCGAGCCGAATTGCAACTCAGGAAGCTCCGGAATTTCAAGCAGAATTTTTTCCACTAAATCTGAAAAAGATGGTTGATACGAGCAAATATCAACACCGGTTAAACAAATTTGCTTAAAGCCTTTCGCCAAAAGTTCTTTAATCTGCTTGATTATCAAATCCGCCGGAACCGAACGGTTTTTACCGCGCGCATAAGGCACAATGCAATATGTGCAACGGTGGTTGCAACCCTGCTGAACCTGAACAAAAGCTTTATGCCGCCCTTCAAAACCGGTTATGATATAATCCCCGCAGTCTTCATCTTGAAAAATATCGCTGACCGAATTTTTCGGCGCTTTAATATTGGCAACATATTGTTCAATGCGGCGTTTTTCTTTGTTGCCCAAAAGCAAATCAATTTCCGGCATTTTATAGAGTTTTGTCGCGCTTACCTGTGCCGAACAACCGGTGACAATGATTTTGGCGGTCGGATTTTCACGTCTTAACTTGCGGATTGTCTGTCGGCACTGGCGCTCTGCCTCACCGGTAACTGCACAGGTATTGATGACAATCACATCATCAAATTCACGCAATTTTTCTTTAATTACTTCGGATTCATAAGCATTCATTCTGCATCCGAAAGTTATAACTTCTGCCATAAATTCTCCTTTTTTAATAAGGGGAATATAAAAGATTACAAAACAAATTGCAACAAAATCTTTACATCTCAAAAAACATCTGTTATAAACGCCTCAGAGGTATTTGATATGCGCTATAAAATCACGGTTGAATATGACGGCACAAACTTGGTCGGCTGGCAAAAACAAAGAGAAGGCCCGAGCGTTCAGGAGTATTTGGAACAAGCGATTGAGGGTTTTTCGCATCAAAAAACGGAAGTTTTCTGCGCCGGACGTACTGATGCCGGTGTTCACGCACTGGCGCAAGTTGCACATTTTGACTTGAATACAGATGCTCCGGAATTTAAGATAAGAGAAAGCATAAATGCCTGGTTGCGTGATTTAGCGGCTCCGGTTTCGGTCATTAAAGCCGAAAAAGTTGATAACGACTTTCATGCCCGCTTTTCTGCCAAAGGTCGTGGCTATATCTATCGGGTCTTAAACCGCCGTGCGCCAAGTCCGTTGCGCCAAAACCGCGTTTGGTGCGTTTCGTTTGACTTAAATGTTGAAGCTATGCGTGAGGGCGCAAAATTTTTGCTTGGGCACCACGATTTCAGTGCCTTTCGCGGTTCCGGATGCCAAGCCAAAAGCCCGATTAAAACCCTTGATAAATTGGAAATTTATCGCAACGGCGAAGAAATTATTTTTGAGGTGGAAGCGCGCTCGTTTTTATACCATCAGGTGCGCAACATGGTCGGAACTTTAATTTTGGTCGGCAGAGGAAAAATTGCACCTGCGGAAATAAAAAATATTTTAGAATCCAAAGACCGCACAAAAGCCGGCATAAGCGCTCCGGCTTCGGGATTATATTTGAACAAAGTTTGGTATTAGGAAAAAAACCATGACTGATGAACAGCAAAAAGAAACAAATTTCAACTCGGATGAAGATTTTTTGCGTCGCAAACAAGCCAAGCAAGAAGCCTTAATGCGTTACATAAACGAGCAAAATGAGGAAGAGGATGATGATATTATACCGGAAGAAAACAAAACCCTGAAAGGTGCTATTGTCGGATTTTTCTATACGCTTTATTTAGTACTGATTTATCCGATAACAAATGATAAAGCGCTCAAAAAGAAACTTTTGTTCAAAGTTATTTTTGCGCTGATCATAATTTTGCTGGCCAGCTGGTTTTCGCCCGTTTTAAAATATGAACAAACTAACTCCGCGCAAAATTTTTCCGCTTCATCAAATTAGCATAAACTTGTAATATTTACAAAAAAATTTATTCATTTTTAAAATTTCTCTGCTAATATGAGCAAAAATTTGTAATTTAAAGAGGGTAAAAATGAATAAAGTTGCAATTGTCGGTGTTACAAACAGTTTAGGTCGTGAAATTTTAAACATTTTAGAAGAAAACAATTTTAAGCCTGATGATGTTATGGCCGTTGACACAAACAGCCCGCTCGGAACGCAGGTTTCTTACGGTGAAGATGTTGATATGGATGTTTTTAATCTGGAAGATTTTGATTTTTCTTCCGTGAAAATCGCTGTTTTTGCCACCTCCGAAGAAGTTGCCAAACATTATATTCATCGTGCAACCGAAAAAAAGGTTAAAGTTATTGATTGCAGCGGTGCATATGCCCTTGCCTCTGATGTACCGCTTATTTTGAACGGCTATAATCAGCAAAAGATAACTGAAGCCAAAAACGGTATAATTGCCCTGCCTTCTCCGCAGGTTTCACAACTCGTAAAAGCTTTGCAAAAAGTTGCCGGCGAACACAAAATTACGCGTATGGTAATCAATACTTATATGCCGGCATCAGTCTACGGACACGATGCCATGGACGAACTTTTCACGCAAACACGCAAAATATTTATGAACGAGCCTCTGGTAGATGATGAAAAAGTGTTCAAAAAGCAAATTGCCTTCAATGTTTTGCCTCAAGTTGGAGAATTTATCGGTGATGAAACAAAATTTGAGTGGGCGCTTAATGTTGAAATCAAAAAAATTTTGGGCGCAGATATAAAAGTTCACGCCAATTGCGCTTTTGTTCCGACCTTTATGGGAATCGGTGAGTTTGTTAATGTTGAATGCGCCGATGAGGTGGATATTGATGAAATCCGCAACACTATGCGCGATACCGATGGGGTGGTTGTTTTTGATAAGCATGTTGACTGCGGTTATGTTTCCGTTAATGACGTGCAAGGCGAAAATGATGTTTATGTAAGCCGTCTTCGTCAAGATGTTTCGGTTGAAAACGGCTTCAGTTTTTGGTGTGTGGCTGATGATTTGCGCGCCGGTGTTGCTCAAAATGCTTTTGCTTTATTAAAAGAAATGATTTAAGGATTTAAGATGAATAAAGTTATAAAATATTTTCTGCTCTTTGTCGTTGCTTTTTCGCTGAATACGGCAAAAGCGCAAAATGCCGATGAACAATCTTTGCCGACTGATTCTGCAAGCATTGTTGAAAATATTGTCGGTGAAGAACTCTCTTATGAAGAGGCAAAAGAAAAAGTTGACACCATAAGTCAGGCAATTCAGAGTAATGTTTATAAGGAAGATATTGACGGCTACGTTTCCGAATTGAGCAAAATTGAAACGCAACTTATCAAAAAACGTGACAACATTGAACGAGATGCCAAATTTTTACAAAAACAGCTTGAAGCTTTAAGCACTGAGCCTCAAGAGCTTGAGGATGAGTCCATCACAAAACAGCGTGAAGAAATTTCGCAAAATTTGGCTGCTCAAAATAAAATCATTAAAGAAGCCGATTTACTCATTATTCAAATTGAAGATTTGACCGTAAAAGTCTTGAATTTGCGCAATCAAAAAATCTATGGCGATTTGTTCACCAAGCAGTCAGCCTTTATCAATCCGATTGTTTTTTTCAGCGGTATAAAGGCTTATGTTATTTTCTTTTGGGATGTCGTAAAATCTCCGCTTGATTGGTATGAAACAATCCCTCAAGCACAACGCTCATATGCACTTTTCAGCATCATTTCAATGATTTTTATTTTAGTTATTGCTCTGATTATGGCTATCATGCTTCGCCGTTTTATTTTGCGCAACTGGGGATATAAAGCCGAAATCACCGAACCAACTTTCAACCGCAAGCTTATTGCCGCCATAGCGGTTGCAATTGGTCGTGGCTTAATTTTTATGTTTTTGATTATCGGTTGCGTAATTTGGATGAAAAGCACGCAGATTTTTGAAGGAACATTTTTAGATACGGTGCTTATGAATGTGGCTTTTTGGTGTTTGTTGGTTATTGTTGAATCAACCATTTCGCGAGTTACATTTGCACCTAAGTTTCCGCGGTGGCGACTTTTAAACATTTCTGACGAAAAAGCCTCGCGTTTTACCAGAATGATTTTCCTATATATTTTGTGCAACGCCATTGCTTTAATTCAGGTATATATCGCAAAAGAAGCAGATTATTCTGCCGAAACGCAGCATTTTTTGATTATTATATCTTGTGCGGTAACAGCCTTTTTCTTGATGTGGTTTGCTAAAATATGCTTTGAAAGTCCTAAAATTGAGCAAACGGAATTACAAACCCCGGCTGAAGAAGAGAGTTCGGACAACAAGCTTAAGATGATGGTATTTTCTTATTTATTCTGTTCTTTGACTTTTATCGCGTCCTTATTCGGCTATCCCGAACTTTCGCTGTTTATTTTGCGCCGAATAGTTTTATCGCTGATTCTGTGCGGATTTTTTGAGGTTTTGCGTCGTTCCTTGATTGATATAATTCACAAGATAGTTACTTATTTCCCGTTAATGAGAAAATATAAGAACAACAAAAAAACCAACAATAAAATAAATTTTTGGCTTAAATCTTTGATAAATCCGATATTGTTGTTAGCGTTGATTTTCTCTTTATTAAATCTTTGGGGATTGCCGGGCGATGTTATGCTTCTTGCAGTAAAGAAAATTTTATTCGGTTTCAAAATCGGCGGTATTCAAATTTCATTATTGGCAATAATTTTGGGAATCGGTGTTTTCTTCGGTTCGCTGGCTGTTTCCCGCATCATCAAAAACAAACTCGCCTCAAGCCTGCAAAATTCGGATATGGATGATGGCATTAAGCACTCATTGGTTTCCGGAATCGGGTTTGTCGGCTTTATTATTTCCATTTTATTGGCAATAGTTTCAATGGGTATTGACCTCACAAACCTCGCCTTCATCGCCGGTGCTTTATCAGTCGGTATCGGTTTCGGCTTGCAAGATGTGATTAAGAATTTGGTTGCCGGCATCATTATTTTATTGGAGCGTCCGTTCAGAGTCGGCGACTGGGTAATTATGAACGGCGAAGAAGGCAAAATCAAACAAATCAATATTCGCTCCACCGAGATGGAAACATTTAAGCGCACCAGCGTGATTGTGCCGAATGCAACCTTGCTTTCAAGTTCGGTAACAAACCTCACTCACGGTGACAATATGGCACGTCAATCGGTTAAAGTCGGCGTATCATATAACTCAGACCCTGAACAAGTTAAGCAAATTTTGCTTGACAGCGTTAAGGAGCATAAAAATATTTTAACAAACCCGGCTCCTTATGTTTTGTTCACTGATTTCGGAGCCAGCAGTCTGGATTTTGAATTGCGCTATTATATCAAAGACCTTTGGGCATCGTGGACATCTCCGAGTGATGTACGCTATACGATTTTCAAAAAATTTGCCGAGAACGGCATTGAAATTCCGTTCAATCAGTTGGTTGTTTATAACGGAGATAAACAAAAAGAAGAGGAAGAGGAAAAGGAAGAGAAAGATAAATAAAAAACGGCGCATAAATTACTTGACAAAATAAAAAATTTATGCAAAATTCATGTTATAAAACATGTATAATTAAATTCCTTTAATCATTATGAAAAAAATTTATAAGGCCCGTGTTATAGCGGTCTTCAAAAGAGATGACGGTTGCATAGAGATTTCATTCATCTACTATGGAAGTTATAGTCTTAACATCCACACAGACAAAATTTCTACTGCATCAAAACGTTATGCCAAAGCAGAGAAAATGCGCGTCGGTGATGAGGTCTGGGCGACAGCGGAGAGTCAAGACAAAATCTATGAGTTTGTTAAGCATTCTTGGCTGATGCGGCTCTACGTCAACACAATCAGAGCGGCAAAACAAAATTTGTGCGCTTATTAAAACAAGGCTCCGTACTTTTCAAAAGTGCGGAGCTTTTTTTATGTCACAGGGCTTATTTTATTTTCTTTTTCATAAAATTCTCAAGCCAATGAATATCATACTGACCATCAAGATATTCCGGCTCGGAAATAATTTCCTGATGCAAAGGAATTGTGGTTTTAACACCCATAATCACAAATTCTTCCAATGCACGACGCAAACGCATCAAAGCGGCGTTGCGCGTTTCGGCATGCACAATCAGCTTGGCAATCATGCTGTCATAATAAGGAGGAATCGAATAACCTGAATAAATTTCCGAATCCACACGCACACCAAGCCCGCCCGGAGCGTGCCATTCTTCAATTTTTCCCGGACAAGGAATAAAGTTTGTCGGGTCTTCGGCATTAATACGGCACTCAATCGCGTGACCATTAAACTTTATATCATCTTGCGTATAGCCTAAGCGCGCGCCCGAAGCAATGCGAATTTGTTCTTTGACGATATCTATGCCGGTAACAGCTTCGGTAATCGGATGTTCAACCTGCAAGCGCGTGTTCATTTCCATAAAATAGAACTTGCCGTTTTCATACAAAAACTCCAACGTTCCGGCGTTGCAATAACCGATTTTTTCAATGGCTTTTCTGACAATTTCACCGATTTTTTGGCGCTGTTCCTGATTCAAAGCAGGTGACGGACACTCTTCAATAACCTTCTGATTATTGCGCTGAATAGAACAATCACGTTCACCAAGGTGAACAACATTTCCGTATTTATCGGCTAAAATTTGCATTTCAATATGACGCGGATGTTGTAAATATTTTTCCATATAGACCACATCACTCGGAAAAGAGGCTTTTGCCTCAGCTTTTGCCATGGTATAGGCTTCTTCAATTTGCGATTCGTCAAAGGCAATTTTCATACCTTTTCCGCCACCGCCGTCTTTAGCTTTAATGATAACAGGATAGCCGATTTTTTCAGCCCAAGCTTTTGCATCATCGGTGCTTTCAAGCGCAGGCGAGCCTTCGGTAACCGGAAGTCCGGCCTCAATAGCGGCTTTTCGTGCGGTGATTTTATCACCCATAAGACGCATTTGTTCAACAGTCGGTCCGATAAAGGTTATACCGTGTTTTTCCACCATTTCGGCAAAATCGGCATTTTCGGAAAGAAAACCGAATCCCGGATGAATGGCATCGGCACCGGTAATCATTGCCGCCGAAATAATCGCCGGCTTATTTAAATACGAATCGGCAGAGCGCGCCGGACCGATACAAACCGCTTCATCAGCAAGACGAACATGCATTGCATTGGCATCGGCTTCAGAATGCACGGCAACGGTGCGAATTCCCATTTCACGGCAAGCACGATGAATACGTAAAGCAACTTCTCCGCGATTGGCTATTAAAACTTTTTCAAACATATCAGAATCCTAACGTTTGTTTTTTTATTCAATAATAATCAGCGGTTCGCCATATTCAACCGGATCACCGGCTTCAACCAAAATTTTGGTAACTTTGCCTGATTTGTGAGCCTTCACCGGATTATAGGTTTTCATAGCTTCAATCAAGCAAACCGTATCGCCGACATTAACCGTATCGCCCAAAGAAACATAGGCCGGAGAGTTCGGGTTGCTGGCAAGATAAACAACGCCGACCATCGGAGATTTAACGGCATTCGGCGAATTTGCATAATCAGCCTCGGCTTTTTGCGCCGGCTCTTCAGATAAAGCAACCGGAGCTTGCGCTTGTGATTGTGCCGGAACAACAGGCGCCGGCATCGGAGAATATGAACCATATATCGGCGCTCCGCCTTCGCGAGTGAGCGAGATTTTGCAGGTTTCATCTTCATATTTAAGGTTTGTGAGCTGATTTTTATCCAAAATTTCAGCCAATTTATTGATTATTTTGGTGTCAATAGTGTTTGACATAACATTTCCTTTTCAAAAAAAACGAACATAAAAATGCTATATTACCATTAAATATAAAAAACAACAAAAATATGCATTTTTTGAGCAAAAAGTGCAAAAAATCATCAAAAAATTGCAAAAAACGGTCCAAAATCGCAATTTTTTGAATTTTTAGAATTGCGGATTTTTTATTTTGACATTTTTGATTTTTTCTGCTAGCATGCTTCTTGAGCATAAAAGGCTCGGAGGTGTAGTAACCTCAACACAAAAGAATGCACTTCTGACTTATGGTCGGAAGGTGACAAAATAGGGAAGAACCTGAATATGTCGCACTATTTTTTGTGTTATAGTTACTAACTTCCGACCTCCGTTCGGAGGTTTTTCTTTTTATGCTAAGTGGCATAATTTTTTTAGGAAAGGAAGTAAAAATGTTTGGTATTAAGAAAAATGAAAAAACAATCCGCTGTCATCTTGAGGGGTTGAGTGTAAGCGAAACAAAGATTGTCATCGCTAATTTTGCGCAAAGCAAAATTTCAAGCGATCTTCAAATTTGTACTTCCCCTTGCAAGCAAGGGGATCGAGGGGATAAAATATATCATTACCTTTTTAAGAATCGGAAGATCCCTGGAATTTTTCGCCTAACGACGAAAAATAGGGATGACTCGTTTTCGTTTTTGGCTTCGCCGAAGAACTCCTTTTACCGTCATCTTGAACGAAGTGAAGGATCCATTAAAAACAACATTAAGGACTGGATTCTTCGTTTCGCTAACGCTTCACTCAGAATGACGATTCCGGCTCTTGCCCTCATTCTCACCCTCATCACCACCGCTGAATCGCGGGCAGAAATAAAAACATTTAAATGCGGAGATAATTGTACGGCAACTTTGGATGATGACGGTGTTTTCACAATTTCAGGCAGTGGATTAATGTATAACTACGACAATTCACATTACATAAACGGACAAATATCTTCGGAATATTATAGTCAACCATGGGCAAAATACATTAACGACATAAATGATGTTAGATTTGCGGAAGGTAGTTCAATAACAAACATTGGAAAATTGGCTTTTTATAAAGCTGAAAATTTGAAGTCTATTACACTCCCTGACTCAGTTAAAGACATAGGTTTAAGGGCTTTTTATGGTCACAATGCTTTATCTGTGATTATACCTGATTCGGTTGAAAATATAGAAGAAGCGGCATTGCAAAGTTTGAGTATGGTTTCGATAGTCCTTCCGGATTCTATTGAAACTTTAGGACACAATTCTATTGCGGCTCCTATTTACGACGAAATACTACCAAACTTTGTTTGCCGTGGAAATGAGCAAACGTGTGCTAATTTAATGAATAAACTAAGAAATTTTAATTTTTGGAATCCAACATTAGGTAGAATGGATAAAATGGATTTAACAGACAGAGTAAATTATGCCAAAGATGAACAATGTAATGATAAAAACCATTATTACACAGGCTCTGAATGCTTAAAACGACCGAAAAATTCTGATGATATACTTTGTACCGGAGGTTATGTGAAGTTGAAAAATAATTGTATTGACCCGTTGAAAACGTTCGCCAAAAAACGTTGGACACCGGCGGAAGCGGCTGAGTGGCTTCACGACGGAAATGATAACTTTGTGATTATTACCTTCAAAAAGTAAATTATTTTACCCGCCGACACACAAAAAAATAATGTTTTAAGATAAAAAAATGCACAATTTTATAAAAAAAGTATAGACATTTAAAAAAATATATATTATAAAGCTCTCCGAACCCTGATGGTCAGGTAGCTCAGTTGGTAGAGCAGAGGACTGAAAATCCTCGTGTCGGCGGGTCAATCCCGTCCCTGACCACCAATAAAAAAATGCTCCCTTCTCGGGAGTATTTTTTTATTTATACTCAAGGATTGAAGCGCCGACACGACGTGGAGGCGGCCGAGGAAAAACAAACAAGCTTTAATGCTTGTTTGTTGACGCAGGGCGATGTTCCCCGGCGAACAAGGAAGCGTCAGCGCACCGCAGTAAGCCGTTGGGAACGAGTGACCGATGATGAAATTTACAACTTGAAAAAATTATAAAGTAAATTTCATCAAGACAATCCCGTCCCTGACCACCAACAAAAAAGAAGTGCTCCCGAAGTGGGAGTACTTCTTTTTTGTTTATGATTACGGAATGAAGCGCCGACACGACGTGGAGGCGGCCGAGGAAAAACAAACAAGCCTTAATGCTTGTTTGTTGACGCAGGGCGATGTTCCCCGGCGAACAAGGAAGCGTCAGCGCCCCGCAGTAAGCCGTTGGGAACGAGTGACCGATGATGAAATTTACAACTTGAAAAAATTATAAAGTAAATTTCATCAAGACAATCCCGTCCCTGACCACCAACAAAAAATAAATACTCCCTTTTCGGGAGTATTTATTTTTTTATCATGCTTACGGATTGAAGCGCCGACAAGGATATAATGTAAAAAATATTATTTCACCTCTTTTTATTGGATTTTTTTAATGCGCTGGACGGGACATACTTATTGCAATCACCGGTTTTAAGCATATACTGATTAACGTCAATAATACCATTAGATTTTATATCATCCAGATACACTCTGCCTAAAATACGACCGAAAGAATCTCGTTTTTCCCACTCAACTCTGATATACCGATGGTCTTTTAGCAGATTTTTCAACTTTTTCCGTGATTTCTTGCCGTTTTTAATGACTTCATCAACCGACAATCCATAGTATTTTTGCTGAAATCTGGTGTTGCTATTCTTTCCTGTTTCATAACAATCAACATCAAGCAAACGGATCTTTGTATTTTCGTTATTAACCAAAGCCGTCAACGTATCACCATCGTTAATTTTGATTATAGTTGCAACAAATTCGTGTGCTGATACCGATTGCACCAACAAAATCGTGAATAAAACCAGATAAAAAACTGTTTTTTTCATCAACTCTTCCTTAAAAAGAAGACCACCTTTTGATTAAGGCGGTCGGAGAGTTCAAAAATCATCCCTATGAGTTGACCCTTCCAGCCTTTAGAACCCGAAGGCTCCTGTTGTATGCGCTGGAAGCTCCCCGACCATTCATCGGGGATATATACATCATCTGGTTTTATACAACCTGACAATGTTTTCGGTGTATATCCACACCGCATAGGGAGAGGTTTTTGAAGACCTCCGCACCATATCTCAGGTACTAAGCTAAAGATAAACCTAAAGCCTGACTTTGAAAATAAACCAAGACTTCTAATAAATCAAGAAAAAACAGGCTAAATACCAAAAGAAATTTAAGCCAAAATCTAAGACTTCAGTTTTTCCAAAATAAACTTTTTATATTTTTGCGCTATGCTTTTATCTTTCGCCATACAACAAAAATTCGGCATTTTATCAACGCGATTTTCCTCGCAAAGAACCATAATTTTTTTACTGATTTCTTGATTTTTCTTTTGATTATAGCCAAGATTTTCCAAAGCCGAAAATAACAATTCTGCCGGCCTGAAATCTTTTAACCTGCCGATATTTTTCAACATATCAAACAAATAATCGCTGTTGACCTGCTCATTTTCCGCCAGAAAATGCCCGTAACGACACAAAATTTGCGCGAATCGTGCGAACTTTTCCGACATTTTTATTTTATTGCAATCATCAGCTATTTTTTTTGCATCTTTAAGAGGCCAAAAAAGTATGCCGAATTTTGCAATATCTTCCAAGTTTCCGGCATTCTGCAGATTATGATAAAATTGCCGGCGAATCGTGTTGTCTTTAATTTTATTACTCAAATTTTTCAACAAATGCGCCAAAGCTCCGCACTCTTCCAAAGCATTAACAAACCGCCAAAAATCAGGGCTTTGTAAAGCCTTAAAAAATTCTTCTCTTATGCGCTCTGCCGACAGGTTTTCCAACATATTTTCCTTCACCATTTTTTGCGCCAACAACATTGTTTCCGGCGCAATTTCAAAATTAAGCTGAGCGGAAAAACGGCACATTCGCAAAACACGCAACGGGTCTTCAACAAAATGTTCGGAATCTATATGACGAAGAACCTTATTTTTTATATCCTCAGCACCACCGCATTCATCAATTATCTCGCCGGTTTCAATATCTTTTGCCAAGGCATTGCAAGTAAAGTCACGACGTCTTAAATCTTCTGACAGACTGATTGCAGGGGAAAAGTCAAACTCAAAATCCGTATGTTTGTTGCCGGTTTTTATTTCTTTACGAGCAAGCGCATATTCGGCTTTTGTTTCGGGATGCAAAAACACCGGGAAAGCTTTGCCTACCTTAACAAAACCTTTATTCAACAAGTCTTCAACCTTTGCGCCGACCACCACATAATCAACATCTTGCGGTTTTATGCCGAGTAAATAATCCCTGACCGCTCCTCCGACTTCATAAATCTTCATCCACTTTGCTCCGTTAATACAAACAGTATGGCTCAAAAGATAAAAAACTCAAGATATTTTTTTTAATTTTTCCCGTGCCATAATTATCGCTTGACAAACTTTAAGCTTTTTTTTATAAAACAAATCATTAAATGTATAATTATAAAACAAAAAAATTATGAAAAAGATTATTGATTTTTGCAAACCGTATCTCTCAGAGTTGCTGTTTGCGCTTGTTACGTTGATTGCTATTGCCTTATCAATCTGTGGTTTCGTGTGCTTATACATAACTCCCTTTGCCGGTATTGTCATTTTAACTACCATTGCATTGGCTGTATTCGGCGGATTTATTTGGCCGATTAACATTGTACCATCCTCAAGATTTAGAACCGTTTGGTACTTTTGTTTTGGCCTTTTGGCTGTTGCTTTGTGTATTTGTTTGGGCTTTTCCGGTTTAAGCTTAGATATTTGGCTTTTGCACTGCCTATACACACTGAGTTTTGTTACTTTTATTTCGCTATTTGGTGATATGATAGTTTTTACTTTCAGAAAGAAAAATCATAATAATACCAAAAGGGATAAACTAACTAACAAAACCTATGGCAAGGCAAATGATATCTTGTGCAGACTTGATTCCGGAGAGTTGGTGCGCGTACCCTTTAATAAAAGAAGCGTAGGAACACCGGTTGGAATTTTCCCGTTTGCTAATGGAGAATATCTTGAGCTTAACGAGCTGAAAGACAAAAGGCACACTGATAAAGATGTTGATAATGACCGTTTGCTTGATACGAATTTTTGTGAACGTGTGGCAACAAAAAAAGACTGCCTTAACCTTCTGCTGACTGAGATGAAATGCCCGATTCTTGAAGGAGAATATCTTGCTGAAAGCAATTATATGAAGGGCTGTGGCTGGATTGTTGCCTTTGACGCCGGCAGAAATGTAATCAGAAGTGATTATTACGGCGGTAACGAAATGGCTAAACTCCGTTACATGGGCCGGTTTTACGAAAAATGTCAATGAATTTTAAATCCTTTGCTGTTTGAAATACGGCAAAGGATTTATGATTTTAAAACCATTCCCTTTTCTTTTCCGCTTCAACAGTTGTTTCGTCGGAATGTCCGGAATACAGTATGGTTTTATCCGGCAGAGTGAATATTTTGTTTTTTATACTGTTCATCAAAGTATTTTCATCTCCGCCCGGAAATTGCGTGTTGCCGTAACCGGCTTTAAAAATCGTATCTCCGACAAATGCCAGATGATTTTTTTCATCATAAAAAATCACGCTGTCAAGTGTATGCCCCGGAGTATGAATAACTTTAAGCTTTGCCGAATCGTTTGAAAGGCTGATAATATCGTTGTCGTCAAAATATTCAGCATTGTTCAAAACAATTTGACGCGCAAAAAATGATGATAAATTAAACTGCGGATTTTCCAGATATTTTTTGCCCTCACGATGAATCAAATAAGGAATATTCAATTCTTTACTGATTTTTTCAACCGCTCCGATATGATCAAAATGCCCGTGCGTAAGTAAAAATGCCTCAATTTTCCAATCATTTTGTTTTATAACATCAAGCAATTTTTGCGCCTCGGCACCGGCATCAATCAGCCATCCATGCTTTGTTTTTTCATCTATATAAAAATAAGCATACGTTTCCAAAGCATCTTGCACGGCAATTCTTTTGACAATCATTACAATCTCACTTTTAAATTTTGCGCTAATCTCTTTATAGCGTATTTTTCATCAAAATCAAGAGATATAAAAAAAATCGCCGGCACAAACCGACGATTTTTTATTCTAAAATTTACGATATTCACGAACGGCGCGGGCATAAACATCACCAAAGCTTTCCTTCGGATTAAGGTTATGCTTTTCGCACAGCTCGGGATAATCGCCCAGAGATACAAACGACAGGCGCTGATGAGCGCTCTGGAACATCATCCTACCGGCTTTACAGAAGTCATAGACGAATTCGGGACCAAGCGCCTCCATGTTTTTGCACACAGCCAGAGCCTGAGACTCATTAAAGCTATATGTCTTAAACTCCTGAGCGCAAAGTTTTTTGGCATATTCATTTTTCAGAATGTCTGCCAACAACAAATTTATAGCCTCAGAGCTCAGCGGATAATGCTTCTGATATCGGCAAAGAAAGTTAAACCAGCCGGAAGCACTTCTGCCCTCAAGCATTTCCTTTACGATAAGGCACTCTTCATCGGCAGGAATAACAGCCGTATAAGAGGTATCTGAGTTCTCATCAAACTTCTGTCCAAACACTTTCAGGCCCAGCTCCTTGAGCTTACCTGATGTAATAAGTTCTTTCATTGTTTTTACTTATATAAATTATATTTTATCTTTTTTTATGCTAGCTTTTTTTGTTTGTTTTGTCAAGAAAAAATATCAGAAAAAAATCGTTAATTTGTTAAAAATAAAAATATCCTCTTGCAAAATTAAATAACAGGGTCTATTAATATGCTGATTTACGCCGGTTTAGCTCAGTTGGTAGAGCAACGCATTCGTAATGCGTGGGTCGAGTGTTCAAGTCACTTAACCGGCACCAGATTTTTCAAGGGTTTTGAGAGTTTTTCAGAATCCTTGTTTTTTATTCGGATACTTTTCGGAAACTTTTTAATTTTTTTGCGCTTTACAAAATTGACCGCAAATTGGCGATTGACACGCTGACGGAATATAACAAATTGACAATTTCAAAAATAGAGCCAAAACAACTTGATTATATGGCTTTATGCTACGTCGGCTACGGACTGTATAAAACAAAAGACAATTCTTCGCCGTATTTTATGAAACTCTTAAATCCGTTTTTATAAATAAAAAATAAGTTCAAGCAAAATCCACAAAACGTATTGCGTTTTATATTGCTTTGTGATATATTTTTAATCAAAGGAGATAATATGCCTGATTGTAAAACGCACGGATACCGCCATTTGGATGAAGAGAGTTACAGAAATATTACGAACTCTCCTAATTTAGGTGTTAAAATTCCGACCACAGGATACAATTTGCAAGCAACCAGCCATATATGCCGGAATTTTGCCAAACAAACGGAAGATTGCGGATTTTTAGATACGTCAGCAATGCTGAATTCTAAAACTCAAAATGAAGCTTTTATGTATGTCTTGCAAGAAAGTGACCATAAAAATCTGATTTCCGGTGAAATTATGATAAATCCGGAGCAAAATCAATTTGTTTTACTTGATGACGTTTCGGTTATTTTATCTGCTGTAATGGGCGATAAAAATGATGTGTTGCAAAAATTTGTCGCACCATTGACAATTTACTCTTCGGACAAAGAATCTCACGGCGTTGCTTTATGCATTGAGTCAGACAGAAAAAATAATGCGATGAATATTATGATTTTAGAGCAGCATGCAAAAAGAGACGGTAGCAATCTTGATTTTTCAAAAGAAGTAAATGCTACTCTTGAACACTTGAAAAATAAGTTCAGCGAGACCGGTATGCAAATAACTACTTTTCAAAATGATAAACCAATTTGCCGCGAAAAAGGCGTATGCAGTGTTGTTTCGTTAGAGGTGTGCAGACGGCTGTTACAATCTGATAATCCGTTGCATATTACCAAAGTTGGTTTAATTAAAATCAATGCTGAACAAGTGCAAAAGTTGCACCAAGAAAATTTTCAAAACTATAAAAAAGAGAATGTGAATAAACGTTTGATGAATGTTAAAACTCAAATGAAAAATGAACATAAGAAAGATAATTCTATATAGAGCTGTAAATCAAAGATTTAATGTATTTGAAACATTTCCGTATCGTTGATATGAAGTTCTGCTATTTTGCTGTTTCAATTGCGGTATCGTTTCCGTTACAGCAACTAATTCATTAAAAGCGGCCAACATCGCCGGGTTATTCTTGCCGATACTCTTACGATTAATTGCTGTCGTTTCATCGACTTTAGATTCACGTCTAGCCTCGGTTTTAAACTCTTTTTCCGTTGGCAAATGTTGTAAAATATCTTGTTTTATGCTATTCAGATTTTCTAATCCCGCAATTAAGGCATCTTTTCCTTTTTCTACCGGATAATCCGGTTTATAGCCAATTCCTTCCAATCGTTCGCCGTTCGGACCGGTAAATCCTTCCGGAGGCAGGGCTATTTTCAGACCATAAGGCAGAGGAATAGCAGCTTTAGGTGTTGCCGCCGGATGATATTGCACTACACCACAGCTATGGTCACCGATTGTACGAACGTACGGATGTTCTCGCAAGCGTCCGATTGTTACCTCTGCGTTTGAACCGGTATTTTGGTCAGTTAAAACCAAAATCGGCTTCTTATACCCAAGTTCAGGATTAAACGGATATTCTTCAGACCATGGTTTATCACGCACACTATATTGAGTGTTTTGTTTGTCGTGTGTTAAGCCTAATCTTTCTATTTTATTTTCATATTTTTTATAGTCATCCTGTGCCATATAAGCATAGCTTAATTTTGCCGCCAAACTATCCATTTTAACATGCCCTTGCGATTCAGTAGAAACAGTATTTCCATATAATGTACGTGCCATATAATCTCCAATATATGGCCAACCGCCGCCGTTACCGCGTAAATCCATAATTAGTGTATCGCAATCTTTATATTCCTGTTTTGAAAATTCTTTTGCAAGTGCGGTAAAATCTTTAATTAAATCTTCATTCAAATTACCATCATCACCCATAGCGGCAAAGCGAGACATGCCAATCATCATAATATTTTCCCCTTGGCAATTAATTTTCGTCATTCGCCAAGTTTGCCCTTTTTTATCAGCTAAAATTTCAGCACCGTTTTGCTTTATGGTATTTATTTCATCATCATTAAATAAATTTTTTCCGACTTGATTGCGTTCAGCATAGAGATGTTCAATTATACCGCGCTGTGATATATCAATATCATTTTTTTGTAAATAATTACCAAGTTCTTCTTTAAACTCAAAATGTTCTTCTTTACTTAAAGTCATACCGATTGGTACACCGCTTGTGCTGTATACATTAAAATGATTATCAGGCAGATATTTTTTTGCAAACTTGAACAGTTCTTTTCCCATTTCTGAAACAGTGCGTTCATCTTTTGAAGTTAAAAATAATTTAACGAATTCGGATTTGAATTTATTTTTTACTTCCTCCGAAAATGTAATATTTTGGGCATTAACAGTGGCAAATCCAGGATGTCCTTCGCTGATGTAGCGCGCAAATACAGCCAACATTTTTTGCTGTTCTTCTATTGTTAATTTCTCATTATCGGCTTTAGGTGGCTTAGGCAAAGCCATATCCAAATCAGATGCTGACGAAACAATCATCTGAAAAGCTGTATCTATGTCTTTTTGCTTTACCATTTTATCACCTTTGAACATATACTATCACATATATACAACTAAGTCAATTTCCAAAACAGGCTTTAATTGCTCGGTATCGCCGATAAACCATGAATCCGGATAAATTTGATTTTCGCCGCGAGAAGACGTTTTTTTGTTTATGCACGCTGACATTCATCTGGCCGACAGTTTTATCGCCGTCCACCATATCAAAAGCATACATCTCACCAAAATCAATATTTAATCCGTCATCTGTCATTTTTACCTCTTTTTTCTTTTTACATTATTTTTTGTCAAAAGTCAAGATAAATCAGCATTCTAAAGTCAAATATTGGGGTGGAATATAGCCGTCTTTAAGCACAATCAGATAGTGTCGCACCACCGCATAGAGCAAATTTTTTGCGGCATCTACTTTTTCCCAAGTAAGTGGCGACAAGTCAATATCTTCCGGCTTAACCTCAAAGAATTTTTCATTATAACCGGCACCAATCCTTAAAAGCCGCACCAGCGGTTTTTTCTTTATCTTTTTGCACAATAAAGATTATTCTGTTTTCCTTGTAAAAATTAACAGTTAAAAAAGTTTTTTATTAAGTTAAAAATATCATATTGCCTTAATTTTTAAATTTTGCTTAATTTTGCGAATCGGGAAATTTTAAAAAAAATATTTATTTTCAATATGTTATCTCAAAAATTCAAAAACTCGGCAAATTCTTATAAACAAGAAAAAAATTATCGCAAACAAGAAAAAAATGTCAAAAAACCGCCTTTTTTGCCCTTTTTTTAAAAAAATCTTAAAAAATGCTTAACAATTTATTAAAATTCTGCTAATAATAAGGTCAGTAGTTTGATAGACAAATACATTATAACAATAAATTCAACAAGTTAACGGAGAATTTTGATGAAAAAATTAGTTTACTTATCAGTAGTTGCAATGGTAGCGGGTTTGACCGCCTGCGCAAGCAACGATGACGGTCGCAACTATCGTTATGCTGAAGACGAGAGCTGCAGCGATGCTTTGATTAAACCAGCCCCGGCTCCTGCTCCGGCACCGGCTCCGGTTTGCAATGTATGCCAACAGGCTCCTGTTGCTTTGCAACAAGACTGCGGTGGTTGCCCGGCAAGAGAATACACGGTTAGAACTCCGGTTCAGGTAGTTTACAAGAACACAACTTATCGTACAGTTTATGAACCGCGCACATTTGAATCTTCTTCTTATGAAACGCGTCCGTACAACCGTGCAGAAGTTTGTGATGGCGGTAACTGCTATGGTACCCAAGCTGTTGTTGCTCAGCCGGTTATGGCTCAGCCTGTTGCTCAGTACTAATCTGTAGTTAATCAATAAAAAAGCGTTTCTCTGATTTGAGAAGCGCTTTTTAAATTTTGTGGGCTTAAAATGGGAAGAATCTGTGATTTTATTATAAATTTGTTGCGCTGGCCGGTAGCTTTTTTGATTTTGCTAAACATTCCGGCTTTGGCAACGGGCTTAACTCACTTCAATTTTTATAATATAAAATTTTATGCTTTCGGCGCCGGCGCAATTTTTTATGTTGTTACCGCTTTCATGTCGGGTGCTGAAATTCGCTCATCAATGCAAATTCTTTCTCACGAACTGACGCACGCTTTTTTTGCATATTTAACCTTTCACTGGGTCGGCAGAATTCGCCTAAATCCTGATGACAGCGGAGGTTCAATGACCTTGCGCGGGCGCGGAAACTGGCTTATATCGCTTTCACCGTACTTTTTTCCGCTGTTCACGCTTTTATATATGTTGATTATGCCCACTTTATTAAAATCTTTCGAGGGCACTTTTGAAAAAATCCTGATTTATGCAATTTTCGGCTATTTCACGGCCTATTATTGGGCAACCGTATTATCGCAGGTTCATAGTGAACAAACAGATATTATAAACGAGGGGTTTTTCTTTTCCGGAATTATCATCATCGGCGGAAACTTACTGGTTAACGGCATAATCTTCGCCTTTTGCACCAAACTTTGGGATGGTGTCAACACTTATGGCGAAATCTTGGCAAAAATCAATATGCAATATATTGAGGCGCTTAAAAACCTTTTAGGCTGAGTTTGCATTCATCGGCATTCATAATAACCCTTGCGCCAAAAGGCAAAACATATCGGCTTTTTGTGTGTCCGAACTCAAAATTCTGAATAACCGGAACATTTACTCCTTCCAAAAAATCGCGAATACAATCTTCCAAAGAGCCGTCTTCTTCATCACCTTGAATATCGGTAAATTGCCCTAAAATAATGCCGTTCAGCTTATCAAAATCGGGCTGTTGCTTTAATTGTTGAAGCATCATATCAAGCCTGTGCATACGCTCATGCACATCTTCAATCAGCAGGATTTTTCCGCTTAATGAAGGAAAATATTTACTGCCGGCAAGATAAAGAAGCGTGGTCAGATTTGAGCAAATAAGTTCTCCTTCGGCTCGCCCGCTTTGACGACATTTTCCGCTTATGATTTCTTCACTTTTGCCGGAAATAATATTTTCAAAACTTCTTTTGATTTTTTCATCCAACTCATCAGATTTGAAGTCATAGGTAAGAGAAAAGCCGTTCAGTGAGCAGATACCTGATTTTTCATAAACAGCGGCTTGAAGCGCGGCATTATCGCAAAATCCGATAATCGGTTTGGGATTTTCTCTAATCAACTCATAATTAAGATACGGCAAGATTCTCAAAGCACCGGCAGCGGCGCGCACACAAAAAATTGCCTTTATTTCAGCATCGGCAAAGGCTTCGTTTATATCATCAGCACGTTGTTTGTCCGTGCCTGCCATATAGCGATATTGCTTTAAGGTATTTTCACCGAGCACCGGTTTCAACCCGATTGATTTGAGATAATTTAAACCTTTTTCAATTTTGCCGATATCGCCGATTTGCGCCGACGGAGCTAAAATTGCAACTTTTGCATTTTTACTTAAAATCATTACAGTTCTTTCAAAATTTGTTTACCTAAATCAGTCAAGGAATTATCGCGCGCACCCATGATTATTATTCTGTCGCCTGCCTTTGCTTTTTGCAAAATCAGCTCTTTTGCTTTCAGTTTATCTGCAACGAAAAAAGCATTTTTTAAGCCGCATTTTTGAGCATGTTCAATCAGATTTTCTGATGAAATATCGCGCGTAACCGTTCCGCCGACAAAGAAGATTTCCGGCATAATCAAGATATCATCACCGGTCAGATGTTTCGCAAAACTTTCCATAATCTGTTTGCCTACTTGGCGCATCGGTCCGAATCCGTGCGGTTGAAACATCACAATCAACCTGCCGTCATATTTTTTCAATGCTCCGAGTGAAGCGGAAACCTTGTCGGGATTATGAGCAAAATCATCAATCACCGTAATCTTATTTTTTTGCCCCAAAACTTCTAAGCGACGCTTTGTTCCCTCAAAAGTTTGCAAGGTTTCAGCAGCCTCAAACGGCTCAACTCCAAGCTGTTCACAAGTTGCAATTGCCGCCAGAGCGTTTGCCACATTAAATTCCCCGATAAGTTTCAGCTTAAAGGTTTTTCCTCTTAAATCATATTGTGTGCCGTCCGGAAGAGGAACAATATTTTCGGCATAAAAGTCTGCCTTCGGGTTTTTGAGGGAAAAACTCACCAAGTTTTTATGCTTAATTTTTCGGCAAAGTTCATAATCATCATTCACGACAACAGCTTTTTTGGTGCGATTTGCCAGATTTTGAAACAAAACGCTCAATTCTTCCAAACTTTTATGATCAAGAGAGATATTGTTTATTACCGCGACATACGGGTTATACAGGTCAATACTTCCGTTGCTTTCATCGGCTTCAACCACGCATATATCGCCTTTATTATAAATTATATTCGGGATTCCTTTTTGCCCTTCATAATTTTTGAGAAGTCCGCCGTTTATGACGCAAGGTTTTTTTCCGGTTTTATCCAAAATATAGCCAATCATGGCAGTTGTCGTGGTTTTCCCCGATGTTCCGCCGACGGCAACTCCGTATTTATGCTCATGGAAGATTTGCGCCAGTAATTCCGGACGCAACATAATTTTAACGCCTTTTTCCTTAGCCGTTTTGATATCCGGTATCGTATCTTCCACCGCCGTAGATGCGCATAAAAAATCCAAATCATCTGAAACAGCCGAGCCGTCTTGCGGAAAAATCTTAATACCCAAACTTTCCAATTTCCGTTTGTTTTCCAAATCACGCCCCAAATCAAAGTTGCGATCTGAACCGCAAACTTCAACACCGGAAAGACGCAGAATTTGCGCCAATGAACTCATACCGCTTCCGGAAATTCCGCAAAAACTAACTTTTTTCATTTAGCGCACTCCCTTAAAGATTATTGATAAACGCTTCTTTTTCTTTTTTCATCAACGGCAGATTTTTATAATCCAAAACAAGTTGACCTTCACTGTTTTCATTAACATACACACTCAAAGTCACGCCCACAATGTTGTTATGAAACGTGGCATAAAGTTCGGCTTTTCCGCTTTTAAGTTCTTGCAAAAACTGAGGATTTGCGCGCGGATTTTCTTTTTTTACAATGTTTGTAACGGCATCTTCACCCTCACCTTGTTGAACTTCCTGTTCATAAGAATACGGCGAAAAATGCTCATTCGGATTGCCGTATTTTTCCTTTAGGGCATCAAAATACTTATCATAAAGCTTAAGCGTTTCTTTGGCCGTAGGTTCATCTTTTTGCGCCGGAGTTTGCGCGTTTATGCACCAAAGTTCATTATTTTCACCGAATGAAACAATAACATTTTCATAGCCCTTGCCGTTTTTTTCGCCATAATTTTTTATTCTGTAAGAGTTCGGATAATCTTCACGCTCAACCGCTTCAAGTTCATATCCGACGGAGGACATTTTTTCAGGACTTATGCCCCAATTTAAGCCTAAAGGTGCCGAATCATAGCTTTCCAAAATATTTTGCGCTCTTTCTTCCGGCTTCATTTTTTGTTGTTCCAGCATAATAAATTTTTGGCGCACTTTTTCGCGTTCATTTTTATTACGCTCCATTTCTTTGATTTGGCTTTGGCGTAGTTTTATCATTTGCGGTTTTTCATTCAGCATTTGTTTTGCTTGTGCTTTTGCCTCTTTTTCAGCTTCAATATCCTCAATAAATCCGCTGAAATAATCATCTTTCGGCATGTTTTGTTCTGCATTATTTTTCGCCTGATTTTCAAGTTCTTCAACGCCCATAAAATCAAATTGAGCAAACACGGCGCTTGAAGCCGATAATACAAGTGCAGTAAGTATAAAAAGAATTTTTTTCATATTTTTCCTCTGATAAACGTAAAAATCCGTTGAACAAAATATTTGTTTGATTTAACATAACACCAAAGTGCAAAAAATTTGTTAAATCTTTTAAAAAAAGTTATGCTATAAAATGGAAAAAGACGACATACAAAATTTACTTATTCATATCGGGCGCAAAATCGTTAAGGAAAAAGGCGCCTCCGCATTAACGGCGCGCAAGTTGTCCGAGGCTTCCGATTGTTCGGTCGGAGCGATTTATAATCAGTTTTCCAATATGGATAATTATGTTCTGGTGCAGAATTACATCACTCTTGATGAACTCTCCGAAAAACTGCAAACCGTGGAAAAAACCGATAATCCGTTTGTTGATATGAATAATCTTTTGCAAAATTTCGTAACCTTTGTATTAGAAAATAACAATCTCTGGTTTATGCTTTATAACTATCATTTAACAAGCAGACGTCGTTTTTCGTTTTATTATTTGCGCAAAGTTGCCTCTTTGATTAAGATTGTCAATGAGCATATAGAAAAGATTGTGCCTAAAATGGATGCGCCTGAGCGCTTGCTTTCGGCTCAGGTTTTGTGGTTAACCTTGCTTTCCGTCAGTTCCTTTTTGACCAATGATTCTTTGAACGGCTTATCAAAAGTGAACAAAACAACGCTTTGCCGAATTTTGCTTGACACTTATTTGGCGGGCTTAACCGTATTAGAGAACAAATAATGAATTACCTTTCGCTCGCAATTAACAGAATCTGGAATTATATCAATTCAGCAGAAGTTTTGAATCTTTTTTTAGAGAATCGCTTTTTTCTGATTTTATGCGTTTTGATATTATCGGCTTTAAAACACAAAACCTATCGGAGCATGCTTTTAACCTCTCTTATCAACATTCCGGGAACATTTTTGCATGAAACGGCACATTTTTTAGTTGGTTTTTTCTTAAATGCGCGTCCCACGAGTTTCACTCTTATCCCGCACAAATCAGGTGATGCTTATGTTATGGGCAGTGTCGGCTTTAAGAACATAAAGTTTTATAATGCGCTGCCTTCGGCGATGGCTCCGTTATTGCTTTTAGTTGCGGGTTATTATTTCAACCGCTGGTTTTTTACCCATGTTCACATAAACCTCTGGACATATTTCGGTTATATAATAATGCAGACGATTATCATTGAAAACGCCCTTCCGTCTTCAACCGATTTCAGGGTTGCTTTTTCCAATCTTTTAGGCGTTTTGTTTTATGGCGCCATCATAATCACCGTCATTGTTTTGCTTTAACATTTTTATTTTCCCCTTTACAAAGCAAAATTTTTTTGCTAGTATTTTTAATGAGCATAAAAGGCTCGGAGGTGTCGAAACCTCAAACGTAATAATTTACCGACTATATGGTCGGAAGGCATTTGAATAAAGCTGTTAAAAGCTGAATAATTTGCACTATTTATTACGTTATAGTTTCGAACTTCCGACCTCCGTTCGGAGGTTTTTCTTTTATGCTTAGGTAAAATTTATTTAAGGAAGGAAAAAATATGCAAAAAGAAACAGGAAGAAGCATGATTGAAATGTTGGGAGTACTGGCAATAATAGGAGTCTTATCTGTTGGCGGAATTGCCGGATATTCTAAAGCGATGATGAAGTTCAAGATAAATAAACTTATTGAGCAGGCAAATACAGTGATAAACAATATCAGAATTACTTTTGCTAATGAACTTAACTATAATCAGCAACAAACAGTTTACGATTTTTACGATTATTTTGATGATATTGCTCCGATTATTTTGCCCGATGAAATGATGAAGTCCATAGATAGTGATGGCAGGTCTTGTGAATATGGTGATTGCGATTATTCACATGTATTTGGTGGGGAATTTGCACCGGGGAACTGTATCGGCGATCACGCTCAATACGATTTTTCATTCAGTGGACTGCCGAAAGAAGCTTGTATTGCACTTGCTACATCTGACTTCGGTAAAGACAGAATCGCAGCCATAGGTGTTGGGACAATTCGTTCGGAAGGGTGTAATGGATGGGGAGATGAAGAAGAGGTTGGATTTTATGAAGATGAAGGTTGGCGCTACATAGTCTATACGAGCGGGTCTTACTACCCTATGTCTATTGCCAAAGCTACACAATATTGTTCAATTTGCACTGAGGAAATAAATGACGGAGATATGAGATGTCCGACTGTAACAATCACAATGTACTGAATTTATTACGCACACGCACAAAAATAATGCTTGCAATATTAAAAAAATTTATATATACAACAGCCAATCGCTTAAAAACGATAAGTTTTTGCTTGCTTTTTAAAATAAAGCGTGCTAAACATGTCGGCGAATGTATGTGTAATGTTTAATTTATAAAGAGAAGAAAAATGGCTACACCTAAGAAAAAAGTATCAAAATCTCGTCGCGATATGCGCCGTTCTCACGACGCTTTGGGCGCAAATGCCTATCAGGAATGCCCTAATTGCGGTGAATTGAAACGCCCTCATAATGTATGCCCGAAATGCGGTCAATATGATGGTAAAGAAGTTATTGCTAATAAACAAGCAAACTAATTTATAATCTTTTAACTATATGGAGCAGGTTTTGTCTGAAAATAATCTGGTCATATCAGTGGATGCAATGGGGGGAGATAACTCCCCTCGCATTGTTGTTGAAGGAATAGCTAAGGCTCATAAAAACAACCCTGATATAAAATTCTTACTCTTTGGCGATGAAACCAAAGTAAATGAAGAAATCAAGCGTTTTCCGCAAATCAAAAAGTTTTGCACGCTTATTCACACAAGCGAACGTGTCAGAAATGAAGACAAACCGTCGCAAGTTATCAGAAATAAAAATACCAGTATGTATATGGCGATAGATGCTGTGCGCCAAGGTCAGGCAAAAGCTGTTATTTCAGCCGGAAACACCGGTGCTTTAA
The DNA here is from genome assembly GCA_045602545.1 of Alphaproteobacteria bacterium. Lineage (GTDB taxonomy): Bacteria > Pseudomonadota > Alphaproteobacteria > RF32 > CAG-239 > RUG410. The sequence goes on along the minus strand of JAZSBR010000014.1, from coordinate 13,598 downwards.
TGGCCATATCAAAAATGATTTTGAAAACCATTCAAAAAATTCATCGCCCTGCCATCTGCACCTTCATTCCGCACAAAAACGGCAGTTGCGTTATGCTTGACTTGGGCGCAAACACTGAATGCAGTGCCGTGAATCTGGCAGAATTTGCCATAATCGGCAATATCTTGGCAAAACACAGTCTGGGGATTGAAAAACCGAGAGTCGCTTTAATGAATATCGGGGCTGAAGAGATGAAAGGCCGTGAAGAAATTCATCAGGCAGCAAAAATCATTCGCGGTTCTCATTTAGATTTGAACTTTATCGGTTATATTGAGCCTCATCAAATCAGTGAAGGTTATGCCGATGTCATTGTTTCAGACGGTTTTTCCGGCAATATTGCGCTCAAAACCATTGAAGGTACGGCGCGCCTTGTTACCGGCATGTTGAAAAAATCAATCAATAAATCATTGATAGCCAAGCTCGGTTTACCGTTTTTATTGCCGGCAATCTGGAGTTTGAAACGCGAAATGGACCCTCGTAAATATAACGGCGCAATGTTTGTCGGCTTAAACGGACTGTCCGTAAAAAGCCATGGCGGAACGGATTCGACAGGTTTTGCTTATGCTCTTGATAATGCGGCAAAACTTGTGCGTCAGGATTTTGTGCAAACAATTCGCGATGAAGTTGAAAATATTGATTTAGACGAGCTTTCTCAGGATATTTTATACGATGTTTATTAGAAGTGAACTTATCGGTTTAGGACACTATCTTCCGGCAAAAGTTTTAACAAACGATGATTTGTCGCATATGGTTGAAACGAGCGACGAATGGATCAGAACACGCACGGGAATTTGTTCGCGCCACATTGTTGAAGATGAAACAACCTCTGTTATTGCCTATAACGCCGCCAAAAATGCGCTTGAAAATGCAAAAATAACGGCAGGTGATGTTGATTTATTGATTCTGGCAACCGTCACTTCAGATAACACGACTCCGTCAACTGCCGCAAAAGTTGCCGGAAAATTGGGGCTTAAAGCCGGAACTCCGGCATTTGATATTTCAGCCGCTTGCTCAGGTTTTGTATATGCTCTGACCATGGCGGATAATATGATTAGATTGGGTCAGATTAAAACGGCCGTAATTATCGGCGCCGAGTGCCTTTCAAAAATCGTTGATTGGACTGATAGAAACACTTGCGTTTTGTTCGGTGACGGAGCCGGTGCTGCCGTATTGCGCGCAACCGAGGGTAAGGGCGATAAAACAGATACCGGCGTTTTAAGCACAAAAATTTATGCTGACGGTTCACTTTATGACAACCTTTGCACCACCGGCGGTGTATCAACAACGCAAACAGCCGGATTTGTATCAATGAACGGCAAAGAAGTTTTCAAACATGCCGTTGTAAGTTTAACTGAAGCAGCCGAAACGGCGATGAAACTTGCCGGTGTTGAAAAAAGTGAAATCAATTGGCTTGTTCCGCATCAGGCAAACATTCGCATTATTGAAAGTGTCGGTGAGCGCTTAGGCTTGGAAAAAGAAAAAGTCATCGTTGCGCTTGACCACCACGGCAATACTTCTGCCGCCTCAATTCCGCTTGCCTTATCGGAAAATATGCAAAACGGAAAACTCAAAAAAGGTCAACTGGTTGTTTTAACTGCCATGGGCGCAGGATTTACTTGGGGCGGAGCCGTAATTCGCTTATAATCGGAATAAATAATTCATCAGCGCTTCAACAGCGCTTTTTTCTTATTTACCTTAATCATGCCTTTTTTCTTAAAGCTTAAGCAGTTATTAGTATCAAATATCACATAATCTGAAATAATAACATCCATTGCATTCAGTGTTTTTATGATTTTTTCAATAAAATTCTTGTCGCGAATCAAGGATTTATCTTCTTTTTCCGAGCGCCGGCGCATTATAACAACTTCCGTTGCACTTGAAGCAATTGTTTCCATTATAAGCTCTTGCATATTAAAATCCGAAGCGTCCGGAAAATGGCACTTGAAGCTTTTTTCTCTCAGCAATTTAGCATCATCATTAAAAAATGCAACCAGCGCGGTGTCAGATTTTACCTCTGCAAATTTGCTCTGATAATATGACTCCAATTCCTGATCAAAAGACAAGTCGGCATTATCGCGCGATCTCAATTTTCTGCCACCGGCATTTAGATTGATTGCCGAAACAATTTTTAATAACCCGACTGTATTTTTGCTGATACCTTCAATGCTTAGAAGTTCTTCCGGCGAAGCATTTATTACGCCATCCAGATTTTTAAATTTTGTTATCAAAGCTTTAGCCAAAGGCTTAACATCGCGCCTTGGTATTGAGATAGTTAAAAGGAGTTCAAGAAGTTCATAATCAGGCATACTTTTGCCTTCATCAACCGAAAATCTTGTTCGTAAACGCGCCCTATGCCCAAGATATAAAGGCTCATCAGATATTATAGCTTTTGTTTCTTCCGGCATAGCAGTCCACATAAAAAATAATCTTAAAGTATGTATAAAAAATAAAACTTTTGTTCTATTTTTCAAGTCTTTATCTGCTTTTTTAACCGTTTTTATTTGTTGCAAAAATAAAAGCGCCGGAGATAACATCTTGTGTGGATATCGGCTTTGAGAGCGTTGTTTTTTATGCACTTTTATACTATCTTGACTCAAGTTTGGTTAACATAAAAAGGATAAAAAATGGGAAAAAAGCTTAATCCTTGGGACGACGGCGGTGAGAAGATGTGGCCGGAAAACGGTATTTTTTCTGCCAATAAAGTTATTGATTTTACAAAACTGAAAGAACCGAAAGACAATTACGGAAATTATATTAAATACGGTCTTTTGGCGTTGCTCGGTTTATGGTTGCTTTCCGGATTTTATCAGGTTCAACCAAGTGAAGAAGGTGTTGTTTTGCGTTTCGGAAAATTTGCCGACACAACATCTGCCGGCTTGCACTATCACCTTCCCTACCCGATTGAAGAAGTCGTCAAAGTAAATGTCAGCCAAGAGCGCAGTATCAACCTCGGCACTGCCGGCACAAACGGCTATAACACATTCACCGAAAGCCATATGCTCACCGGCGATGAAAATATCGTTGATATCAATTTAACCGTGGTTTGGAAAATTAAAAATGCCAAAGACTATCTTTTTAATATGCGCAATCCTGATGAAACTGTTCAGGTGGCAGCTCAATCCGTTTTGCGTGAGATTGTCGGCCAATCTGAAATGCAACCGATTATAACAGGTGACCGTGGTAAAGTTGAAGATGATACCAAAGAAGAATTGCAACGAGTTTTGGACGAGTTCGGTGCCGGTATACAGATTGTGCGTGTGAAGTTGCAAAAAGCCGATCCTCCGCGCGAGGTTGTTGATGCTTTTAACGAGGTTCAACGCGCCAAAGCCGATATGGAACGTTATAAAAATGAGGCTGAAGCATACAGAAATGAGGTTTTGCCGAAAGCCAAAGGTAAAGCTGCCCAAATAACTCAAGATGCCGAAGCTTATAAGGCAGCCACCATCAATAAAGCCCAAGGTGAAGCCGGTCGTTTTGCCTCGGTTTATGAAGCCTATAAACAAGGTAAAAAAGTCACGATTAAGAAGATGTATCTTGATACAATGGAAAAAGTTTTGCAAAAATCCAACACCATTGTTCTGGATCAGTCGCAAAAAGGCGGTATTTTGCCGATTTTACCATTAAATAATCAACCGACAACCAAAGAGGAGAAATAAGATGAAAAACATATCCATAAAAATTGTGATACTCCTTTTTCTATTGTTGTTTGTAGCGCTAAACAGCGTTTATATCGTATATCAGCCGGAACAGGCAATAGTATTGCAATTCGGTGAACCGATGCGCGTTGTTCAGGACGCCGGCTTAAAGTTCAAAGTCCCGTTCATTCAAAATGTCATATTTTATGACAAACGCTTGCTCAATCTTGATCCGCCGGCACAGGAAGTTGTTTTGAACGATAAGAAGCGCTTGGATGTTGACAGTTTCACGCGTTATCGCATTGTTGATCCGTTGAAGTTTTATAAAACCGTGCGCAATGAATATCAGGCGCAAAGCAAGCTGGAAGAAATTGTTAATTCATCTTTGCGCAAAGTTTTGGGACGTTGCACATTAACTGAATTATTGTCGGAACAGCGCACAAAAATCATGAATGACATCAGCGCAAACGTAAAGCGCGATGCTGAAGCAATCGGGGTCAGTGTTGCCGATGTAAGAATCCGCCGTGCCGATTTGCCGATTGAGGTAATGCAAGCCATAAATGCACGCATGAAAACCGAACGTGAGCGCGATGCCAAGGAATTTCGCGCCATGGGCCAGCAAGAAGCGCAAAACATCCGCGCAACTGCCGACAAGGAAGCAACCATCATCGTTGCCGAAGCTGAGAAAAAGTCGCAAATCACGCGCGGTGACGGCGATCGTGAAGCTGTTAATATTTGGAACAGAACCGTCGGGCAAGATGCGGAATTTTATGATTTTTACCGCTCTTTGGAAGCATACAGAAATTCACTTTCCGATGATGAAACATCATTAGTTCTTTCGCCTGATTCCGAATTTTTTAAGTATTTCAAGAAAAATATGAGAAGTGAGTAATAAATGATAAAAAGATTTTTTTCACTGTTTGTTTTGTTATGGTCTGCAACCGCTTTTTCGGCAGAAACAAATAATTTGGAAGATGTTATTGAAGAAGCAAATAAGACTGTTGTTAATGTGATTGCCGAGCTTGAAAACAATGAGCAGAATTTGGGCGCCGGCATTATAATCGGCGCAGACGGATATATTGTTACAAACGCGCATGTGACCGAAGGCGCAAAAAAGATTTTCGCCACCACAAGTGATGACAAACAATATGAAGCAAAACTTGTCGGAAGTGATGAAAAAACCGATATTGCACTGTTAAAAATAGCCGATCAGGAAGCTTTTCAAGCGGCAGAATTTGCTAATTCCGATGAGGTCAGAGTCGGAAACTCGGTGTTTGCAATCGGCAATCCGTTCGGTCTGGGCAGCAGTGCTTCACTCGGCATAATTTCAGCCAAAGAGCGCGATATTGAAAAAGGCCCTTACGACAATTTTTTGCAAACGGATGCCACCATCAATCAAGGCAATTCCGGCGGTCCTCTTTTTAATCGGCAGGGGCAAATAGTCGGCATGAACACCGCAATTTTTTCTGCTGACGGGCAATATGCGGGAATCGGTTTTGCAACACCGTCAAACACTGTTAAGTGGGTTGCAGATCAACTCAAAAAACAAGGAAAAATTTCTCGCGGTTGGCTTGGTTTCGGGGTGCAAAAAATCAAATCAAAATCAGAAAACGGCGGTTATGTTTTTGCGGTTGACTACATAAAAGAAAATTCTCCGGCTGAAAACAGCGGGTTGAAAGTTGGCGATATTATTGAAGAAATCGGCGAAATTGAATTAAATAATCCGCGCGTTTTTTCTTTGGAAATATCCAAATTGCCGGTCGGCACAGAGGTTCCGATGATTATCAAACGTGACAGCCAAGAGCTTGATTTAATCTTAAAAGTTGCGCAAATGCCTGAAGAAAATGCCAAACAGCCGAGCGATGAGGAATTGGGTTTGGAAACCAAAGCTGATGAGCAAAAACGCATGCAGAACCTCGCCGAACTCGGCATAGATTTAACAAAGGTTGCAAATGCCGTTGAGTTTAAGTCAATAGGAATAAAAGCTTATTTTGAAGATAAGAATCGTGAATTTGTTGTGATTGATGTTGCTCCGAAAAGTGACGCTTCCGAAAAGGGCGTGAAAATCGGCGATAAAATTATCAGCGTTGATGACGCCAAGCCTTTCGGAATTGAGGATTTTCAGATAAAGCTGAAAAAAGCTGAAGACAAGCAAAAAGTGAACTTAACCTTGCTGAGCGGAACAAATGTTTATTCAGTAAGCTTAAAAATCGGAATGCAAAATGAGCAGAATTGATTTTTATCATTTACAAAAACAATCATTGGAAGATGTTTTGCCCAAGCTTTTGCAAAAAGCTTATGAAACCGGCAAAAAAATCAAGCTTTTGGTCGGAACTGCCGAGAGAGTTGATTTTATCAATTCTTTTTTGTGGACATACGATGATGAGAGTTTTTTACCACACGGCACCAAAAAAGACGGCTTTTCTCACACGCAACCGATATATATTTCAGCCGAAAATGACAACCCGAATAATGCCGAATATTTGTTTTTGGTTGACGGTGCAACAACCGATATTGATGAGCTGAAAAATTTTGAGCGCGTGTTTAATATCTTTGACGGCAATTCCGATGATGCGCTCAGTTCTGCCCGTGAATATTGGAAAACCTTAAAAGACAGCGGAGCCGAACTTCATTATTGGCAACAAAATCCTTCAGGCAAATGGGAACAAAAGGTTTAAGACCCTTAGTGCGCTATAATAGAATTTATCATAACAAGGTGATCGAGCATCCGATATGTTAATTTCGCCGAGTGAATCGTTAGTGTAATATTACCAATATTGCCAGATAAAAACGAAATCGTGATAACATTCAAAAAATAACTCAAACAAAAAGAGTATAAGCAACAAAAATCGCTTGGCAATTTCAAAATAATGACTTAATATCCTTAAAAAACAGGAGAATTTACGGTTATGCAAAATAAGGATATTGAAATTGCAAAACAAACCATTGAGGGCGAAATTGAAGCCCTTAAAGCCATGGAAAAAGGGCTTGATGAAACGCTGACAAAAGCACTTGATATCATGCAAAACACCAAAGGGCGCGTAATTATCACCGGTATGGGAAAATCAGGTCACATCGGCCGTAAGATTGCCGCCACGCTTGCTTCCACCGGCACACCGTCATTTTTTCTTCACCCCGGTGAAGCCAGTCACGGTGATTTAGGCATGGTAACAAAAGATGATACGGTTCTGGCAATTTCCAACAGTGGAGAATCTAAAGAATTGTCTGATATTTTGGTATATTGTCGCCGTTTTGATATTCCGCTGATTGCCATCACCAAAAACCCGCAAAGTTCACTTGGTAAAAACTGCGATTTGGTGCTTGTTTTACCGCAAAATAAAGAAGCCTGCCCGCTGGGATTGGCACCTACATCTTCAACAACCGCAACCTTGGTGATGGGCGATGTTTTAGCTTCCGGATTGATGGTGCGCAAAGGCTTTACGGAAGAAGATTTTCACCTTCGTCATCCGGGAGGAAAACTCGGCTCAATTTTGCGCCATGTTTCCGATATTATGCACACCGGTGATGAAATGCCGTTGATTAAAGATACGGCAATCATGCAAGACGCCTTAATAAAAATGTCGGAAAAAATGCTCGGTTGCGTCGGTATTTTGGATAATAACGGCGATTTAATCGGAATGATTACCGATGGTGACTTGCGCCGTTGGATGGCTCCGAACTTGATTGAAGAGAATGTCACAAAAGTAATGACCAAGAATCCACGCACAATTGAACCTGATGCCTTGATTGCCGAAGCCGTTAATATTATGAACACAACAGGACGCGGAATTACCAACATGTTTGTGGTTGATGGCAAAAAACCAGTCGGCATTGTTCATATTCACGATTGCTTGAAAGCCGGAGTTAGCTGATAAATGTTTGATTCAAAAAAACTTGATTCATACTTTGACGGAAACAACACTTTTGTTTCACACCAACCGAGAAAAACCGCCTTTGATTTTTCTTGGAACAGGTTTATCAGGCTCGGTTTTCCTTGCATTGCCGCAGCTTTGCTGGGGTTAATGGTTGTTTTGCCAAACATAAAAAAAAGCGTTGATATTAAAGATAATATCACTTTACCGCGCAAAAGCGAGATGGAAAAACTTCATGTTGAGCAAATTGTGATGAATTCCACCGATAAAAAGAATCGCGTCAGCACCGTTTGGTCTGATAATATGGACGAGTTGGAAATCGGCTCCGATGAAATAAAAATAAACAATCCGCGTGCGGAAATTCCTTCTGACAACGGGTTAATTAAAATATCGTCAGACATCGGTTTTGTTAATCAAAAAACAAAGGTCCTGCGCTTAAAAGATAATGTCAAAATAATTGATGAAAAAGGCAATATTGTTAATACATCTGATGCAACGTATGAATTTGAGAAAGAATACGGCTACGGCAATAACGGAGTTAAGGCAGAAGGCGATTGGGGTACCTTAACGGCTGAAAAATTTAATTATGATAAAAACTCCGGCGTTTTAACGCTAATCGGCAAAACGGTTGTTGAAACAACTAACGGAACGCTTATCAGCCACACTCAAACAAAATATTTTCAAAATGAAGATAAGACCGAATCCGAAGGCAAGGCAATGGTCAAAAAAGATGATAAAACCTTGTATGCCGATAAGATAATAAACTATTTTTCCGGCGGAGCAAAAAAAGAACTCAAAAAAACCGAAGCAATCGGAAATGTTGAAATTGTCACGGATAAAGGCAGAGTAAAGGGAAACCGTGCAGATTATAATATGAACACCGGTGCGGCAGAAGTTTTCGGCAATGTTAATATCATAACCGAAAAAGGTGTTGCCAAAGGCTCGCATGCTGTGTATGATTCTAAAAGCAACACCGTTGATTTATACGGCAATGTTGTTTTAGAACAAGGCGATAATTTTATGCACGGGCACCATGCCCACACGGATTTAAACACCTCAATCAGCACCATAACGGCTGACAAAACTCAAGGCTCGCGCGTCAGCGGAACTTTTTATAATAAGCGAAAGGCAAAAAATGGCGAAAAAACAAAATAAAGACGATTCGGTATTGGAAATTTTCAACATCGGCAAACGCTATAAAAAACGTACGGTATTAAAAAACGTGTCGCTCCATGTGAAAAAAGGCGAAGCCGTCGGATTATTGGGACCGAACGGTGCCGGAAAAACAACTTGTTTTTATTGTGTTACGGGATTGATTACGCCTGACTATGGTGATGTGCACATCAACGGGCAAGATATTACCGATATGCCGATGTATAAGCGTGCGCGCATGGGAATCGGCTATTTACCACAAGAGGCTTCTATTTTTCGCACATTGAGCGTTGAGGATAATATTAAAGCCGTGTTGCAGGTGGTCAGTGATGATGAAACCGAGCGCGAAAATATGCTTGAAAGTTTATTAAACGAATTTTCAATTGCTCATTTAAGAAAATCACCGGCATTATCGCTTTCCGGCGGAGAGCGTCGCCGTTTGGAGATTGCACGAGCTTTAGCAGGGCGTCCGAGCTTTATTTTGCTTGATGAACCGCTTGCCGGTATTGATCCGATTGCCGTGGGAGAAATCAGAGAGCTTGTTTCTCAGCTCAAAAACCGCGGATTGGGTGTTTTGATTACTGACCATAATGTCAGAGAAACCTTGGATATTATTGATCGTGCATATATATTACATAACGGTTCGGTTTTGATGGAGGGTACTCCGGACCAAATCGTAAAAAATGAAGAAGTGCGCAAAGTATATTTGGGAGATAATTTTTCTCTATAAGTTAATAAATTTGTTTACTTTTGCTTAAATATAAGTTACTATAACAAAAAATCAACGGCGATTGTGCCATAATAATTAACAAAAGAGGTATGATATGAAAATTACATTATCCGGAAAACAAGTTGATATCAGCGACAGATTGAAAAACAAAGTTGAAGAAGGTATTAACGCTTCAACAAGCAAGTATTTCAGCGCTCCTATCAGTTGTAGTGTTGCTTTTTCAAAAGACGGTGAAGATTTCAGAGCAGAAGTTACGGTTCATCCGGCGAAAAACATTGTGCTGAAAGGCACCGGTGTTGCAGCCGATCCGTATTCGGCATTTGATAATGCCAATGAGCATATTGCCACAAGATTGCGTCGTCAAAAAACAAAATTAAATGACCACAAAGGCAAAACCGGAATTGTTGAAATGGCTCACGAATCGGTATTTCCTTTGACTGAAACCGAAGATGAAATGAGCATTGATGAATCAGCACCGCTGACCATTGCCGAAACAGATGCAAACATCAAAGTATGCACGGTTAGTGAAGCTGTTATGCATATGGATTTGATTGATGAATGTGCATTGATGTTCCGCAACAGCGCCAACAATCGCATCAGCATGGTATATCGTCGCAAAGACGGCAACATCGGTTGGGTTGAGCCGGCTGAATAATCTGTAACGATTTTGGATGATTAAGATGGAAATTTCCGCAATATTGTCAGAGGAAAATGTTTTTCCCGATGTTGAGGTTGCAACCAAGAGACAGCTTTTTGAATTAGCAGCAAAAAATATTGCTCATTTTGAAGGCGTTGATGAAAACCAGATTTTTGAGGCTCTGTGGGAACGTGAAAATTTAGGCTCTACCGGCTATGGAAACGGTGTTGCCGTTCCGCATGCTCGTATTAGCGGTCTTAATAAGGTTTTTGCTGTATTCTTACGTTTGAATAAGGGTATTGATTTTGATGCCCATGACGATAAAGAGGTTGATTTATTGGCAGTGATTATTTCTCCGGAGCAAAGCGGTGAAGATCATTTGCAAGCTCTAGCGACATTTTCAGGTGTTTTAAGAAATGCCAACGCTTGCCAAAAAATCAGACAAGCCAAAACGGCTCATGAAATATATTCCATTTTGAATCGTTAAGGATTTTAATAAACATAAAAAAGCTCCGTTGACCACACATTCAGCGGAGCTTTTTTGTTGTTGCAATTTAGTCGTATTTATGCTAAAATCGGAGACGAAAAGGAATAATATATGACGATTAAAGCGAATTATGCCGCCGAAGAAAGAAGCGAAAAAATATCGCTTTTAGTGTTTCATTGTTTTGCTTTGCCGACAAAACAAATGCTTTCCGTTTTAAAAAAAACCGGCACAAGCGTTCATTATATTATTCAGCGAAACGGCAAAATTTTAAATTTGGTTGATGAAAATATGGTTGCATTCCATGCCGGAATATCGTCGTGGCGTGAGTTTGAAACAGGCATAAACGCTAAAAGTATCGGAATTGAGTTGCAAAATTCCGCAATGGGCAACAAACCTTACACAAAAGCGCAGATAAAAAGCCTGATAATTCTTTCAAAACAAATAACAGCTCGTCACAAAATTAAACCTTGCAACATTGTCGGCCATTCTGATATTGCCCCGTTCAGAAAGCCGGACCCTTCAAAATTTTTCCCATGGAAAGAGCTGGCAAAAAACGGAATAGGCATTTGGCCTGAAATCAAAAAAATTCCGACACAATTTTCTTTTTTATCAAAAAAAGAAATTGAGAAATGTTTAAAGAAAATCGGTTACAACACCGCTGATTTAACATCTGCATTATATGCTTTTACCACTCGTTTTATGCCTCAAAAAATCAATGCAGATGCTGATATAATAAAAAAAGAAGCCGAAATTTTTACTTATTGGCAAAAAATTAAACCGACGGATATTGCGCAAAATATAAAAAATGCCCCGAAAATTTATCCGCCAAGTGCCGAAAATTTATTCAAAGACGCTGAAATTATTGCTCGTTTGCAAGAAGTTTCCAAAGTCTATGAAAGGAACAACTGATATGGATATACATGAAGCTTATGACGCAATTGCTGAGTTTTCCGAAAAAAGCACGCATCCCGAAAGATTTGACTTTGATGAAACGCGCCGGCTTTTAGATAAAGTGATGGAGGCTTTGAAAGAATATCCGCAAACGGCTAAATTTGTGGATTTGGAATTTATTAGGGATTTGCAAAACGATTATTGCAGTAGTTTGGTAATCAACTATTCACAAATTTTCAAGCTTATTATGAAAACTAAAACGCTTGATGAACAAAAAAACTATTTACGAGAACTTAAGAACATTAATCCTGCTCTGTTAGCAAATTTTGAGGATATTGCCATAAAAGAAAATCCTGATTTGATTGATGATGTTTTCAATGCACGTCTGAAAAGCATATTAACAGAATCAGAAGACAAAAACGCCAATCGCAGTGTAATGAGTGTGATTTTAGCCGCACCCACGGCCGAAAAATGCGAACAACTCTTAAATCGTGCTTTTGATTTGAAGGTTCCGGAAATTTGTCGCAACAAAAATTTGCCTTTCATTGAGGGAATCTATCAAAAATTTCCGCAAACGATTGACACAGTTTTTAATCATATCAAAAATTGCAAAAACAGCCCGTATTATTTTGCTGCCCTTGCCGATGTCGCTTTGTTTGATGAATATAAGGCAGAAGAAGCTCTTTGTGAGATGCACAACCGTGTTCAGCAAGGGTCCATTGATGAGGCTTCTTTACAGAAATATTATGAAAAAATGAAATTGGTTACAGATTCTTTGCCTAAGTTTAAGCCGATGGCGCAAGAATTTTGTCGTGAAGCTCTACTATTAAAACAAAACACTAAAAACTGTCTGAAGACTGCCGCCCGCCTTTTGGAAGATGAAAATGCCTTGCGTTCGCAGGTTGAAATCGGCAAAGAAATTAAAAAAAGTAAAAAAAATATATTCGGGTATCAAAAAGTTGATAAGGTGGATTCCGATGAAACCTGCATTTTGTTTATCGGAGGCAACGGCACCCTGACTAATAAGGCAGCACATGGTTATTTAAAATCAGCCATAGCATTATTAAAGCAACACCATTTATCCAAAAATGTTACCGTGTACGGCACAACATATGATTTCGGCGATTATTTCAATACAAAACAGGCTCTTGATGCTCAAATGAAAAAATACGGTCATAAACCATTGCATCGCGAGGAAGATTTGGAAAACATGCATGCCGACACTCAAAATCCGCAGTTTATTAAGCAAATTTTTGATAAATTCATTTTACCGCGAATTTCAACGCTTGACGGCAGAGTGAGAATTTCGGCAACCGAGGCGGCAAAAAAAATGAATAAGCTGAAAATTGTCGCTCATTGCTTTGGCGGTTATGCCTCATTAAAGTTGGAAGAGATGAGCTTGCAAAAAATGTCCGAACTGGGCTATACTCAAAATGAGCAAGAAAAAATTCAGGCACAATTACAAATTTTGGCGATGAACCCTTATTGTCCGCTCGGAGTGCAAAAATCAGAAATGTTTTCCGTTATTTCTGCCCAAGACCGCGAAGTTACGCATAATAACTATTTTGAAAAGTATATCAGAAAAATGGTCAGTAAAGGAAAAACCATTCCTTTGAGCTATTTCAAAAAAGACTTGGGAAATTTTGTTTTAGTCAACAGAATGTACGGTTCTGATAACAGAGTTGTCACCCAAAAAGATGATGACGAGCATAGTTATTTCGGCTTTAGCATTTTGCCGGCGCATTCTGAAAAAGCCCAAATTGCAATGACTTTTGCTCAAAATTATCTGATAAACGGCATAAAATCTGCCTTAAAAGATGAAGTGCGTCAAAAAAATATTGCTCAGCTTGTCACAAAGAACAAGACTGATGCCATAAATTTTGCTAAGGCTTGTGAAAACGGCAGAATTTTATATAATGAAATTGTTACGCAGACTTTGGCTGAAAATGATAAACTGTTCAAGAAAAAGTCAAAAGAATCTTCGCGAAAATAAAAAATTTTTTAAGAAAAAGTATTGACGAATAAAAAAGAATAGTTTATAAGGCATTTTACCGATGGGGTTGTGGCGGAATTGGTAGACGCGTCAGACTCAAAATCTGGTTCCCTCGGGAGTGAGAGTTCGATTCTCTCCGGCCCTACCATCAAAACAAAAAAA
>JAZSBR010000013.1:0-18164 GCA_045602545.1 Alphaproteobacteria bacterium | reverse complement strand
TTCGGCATTCATATCCGCTGTAATACATATCTTTGTCGCAACACGATTCCTTGCGCGAACAATTTGTTCCGTTCCAAAAATACTTTTCTCCCGTGCAATGGTCTTTATCAACTCCGGTAACATAATTTTCCAATCCGGCGGGTTCTGTTTTATATGCATCACGTATATTTTTCACTAAACTTTTGCATTTCAGCTCATCACCTTTGCAAAATATATTCGGTCTTTGTTTGTTTCCGAAAGGAATAGTAGTACCTATATTGTTAATAGAATCCGAAATATAAACATCAGTCACATTTCCGCCATGAAAAGCATAATTACCTATATATGTTACCGAATCCGGAATAACAATAGATGAAATAGAATTACCATAAAACGCTTGAGCAGCAATAGTTTGCAGACCTTCAGGCAAATCAACGGAAGTAAAATTATTATATTCAAATGCTGAACCAACAATATTTTTTATATTTCCGTTAAAAACAACCTCGCTTGCACCATTGCGCCAAAAAGCTTTTCCTCCAATTGTATCAAAATCACCATCAATGGTTATTTTATCAAAAACGGCATTGTTATGGTATTCTTCATAATTTCCTCCGGTATTATTTCCTTTACCTGCAAAAGCATAGCTTGCAATATTTGCGACTCCGGTATAATCAGGGTCGCTCGGGTCGTTGTAGACACGAAGATTTCGTGCTCCGGTTATCGAATCGGTGGTGATTTCATACTTGCAACCAACTCCACACTTTCCTCTATCGGACAATAATTTCTGCGATTCTTGAGTTTGTGTTGCATCCTCAGACGTTGTTGCGCTTTCATCCGCTCGTGATTCGGTGGTTGTGGCGAGGGTAAAAAGAAGGGCAAGAGCAAGCACTTTTGCGAAGCCAAAACAAAGATGGTCATCCCTAAAATTTTTCTTGAAAAATTTTTCAAGGGATCTTCGAATTAATAAAACGGGCATTGAAACAAATGCTGAGATTCGGTTATATTTTCCTCCTCCGGCTCCTCCGCTTACGGAGGAGAGAACAAATTTGAAGATCGCTTGAAATTTTGCTTTGCGCAAAATTAGCGATGACTCTTTTTGTTTTTCGCTTGTGCAGCACCGCGAAAGGAATGACAATGCCTTGCCGGTCATCTTGAGGGGTTGAGCGTAAGCGAAATCCCCGTAAAGATCTCTTTTTGCAGAGTAACGTTTCGTTTTAGCTCCGTCACTGACAACAGAATCTACACTTGTAACATGAGATCTTGACACCCACTCTCTTCGTTCGGGGTTCAAGATGACAGAGGATTTATTTCTTTCATTATTCATATCATTCATCTCTAACTTCCTTTTCTAAAAATTATGCCACTTAGCATAAAAGAAGAAACCTCCGAACGGAGGTCGGAAGCTACAAACTATTCTGATAGGTATAGTGTGGCATATTAAATCCAAAGATTTTTATTCTGCCACCTTCCGACCATTAGTCGGGAAAATTGCTTGTTAATCAAGCCCTATCAGAAGAGGTTTGTTGACCTCCGAGCCTTTTATGCTCTGTTCTCACTCTAGCAAAAAATTTTTCATTTGTAAATATTAAAAAATATTTTTCAATCACTTGTTTTGTGTTAAAATGCGACTATTTGATACACTATGAAAAATCCGTTGTCGAAATATACATTCAAAGAAAAGCTGGAAATTGCCGAAAGTGTAATTACCATCATCACTTTTTTAATGGCTATTTGGGGTTCGATTATTGCTTATGAACATAATTTTTGGAGCAAATTGAACCATGTTGTTGACCATTATCACAGCCAAATACAAAAACAAGAGCGCCAATTGACGCTCAAGATAGATAACATAAAAAAGAAAGCTGATAAATTCTAACTACTTATTCAACCGGCTTTGTCCACGGCTTTCCGTTTTTTAAGAAATCCGGTAATTCCGGCAAAGATGAAGCGCCTGCCGCCTTGGCATGTCCTCCACCACCGAATTCTGTCGCAATCAATGAAACATCAACATTGTTTTTATAAGTGTAGAATGTTAAATTCCACAAATTACGTCTACTCATAAAGAAATTCACCATAAAATCATAGCTTCTAAGATTGTCAAGCGAATCAAAAAATTCCGATTGTCCTTGCGCCATGTTTGAGCAAATGCATTTCATCCCCTTATATTCGCTTTCGAAAACCATTGAGCGAGCAAGACGATAATTGCGATTTCTAACCCATTTCATGATTGACTTTCCGTGTTCAACCATATCATTGATATCAATTTCATTATTAAACAGTTGTTTCCAAATCTTGTCTGTCGGCTTATTTATGCCGTTTATCTGCATGGCAAGCTCAAACGGACGCACGCGACGATCACGTAAATCATAAATATCATTCAAGCCAAGCAAGCGCACACCTTCCGGAAGCTCTTCACCCGCATGAAAATATTCCCAAGTTAAAACAATCGCCGCTCTTCCGACCTCTCTAATGCCTTTAATCGGCTTATATTTTCCCTTAGCCAACATTTCGTCATATTCTTTTATAACGGAAACATGGTGATCTATCCAAGTTAAGTCAATTTTTTCATTAAGCTGAAACATATATTCAACCGGCAGAGCAATATCGCAAATAACAACTTTATCGTGCTGTTCAATCAAATCATAAGGAATATTCATGTCATGATTAAGCCCGAACAACTCTGCCTGCGGAAACAAATCTTTAACAATGGCGGCTGAACCTTTTCCATCATGGTCAGCAATATGAAAAATACAAAGCATGTCAAAAAAACTCCTGATTAAAACTATCCTTAATTCCTAACGTTTAGGCAAATCAATGTCAAGAGCATAATCAAAGCATCAACATTTTTTCGGTTAAAAAAATTAAAAGCGAAAACTAATCAACGACATTGCCTTTAACATAATTATGCTTGCTTATCGTATTGCCGGCATCATCAAAAATTTCTTCCATGCCATCTTTTTGCGCTCCGTCATATCTGCTGATTGACGCCAATTTTCCGCTTAAATTAAAATTATAATAGCACCTGCGCCCGATGTCACATTTTTTGTTGTGAAGTTTTTCATAATATTCAATATCAATCAACCCGCCGACCACACAAACACTCTCTATTCCGGTTGCAAGACCTTGTTCATCTAAATAAAAATAAACCGTAAAAGAACTGCCCTGCTCTGCCGTGTCCGTAATTTCATGTCCGGCAACATCGCTGATTTTAAATTCAGAACAAATTCTGTCATTAGCACATTGTACAGACAATGCCTGTTCTCCGCTTTGGTGATAATATACGCATTCACCGTCTTTTTTATTATTTTTGTAATTTATCAGACTTTTAACAGCCTTGTTTGCGTAATATTGCTTGGATAGTCCGCTCAAATAGCCATTGACATAAGATTTTTCGCTTTCAATATCGCCATTTTCGTAATAATAGGTTGAAACACCCTGTTTATAGTCATTTTCATAGGTTTCTTCGTATTGCAATATTCCGTTTTCGGAAAAAAACTTGCGGATTCCGCTTCGTTTTCCATTTCTAAAAAACTCTTCACTGCTTAGTTGTCCGTTTTCATAATAAATTTGGCAAACCCCGTCTTTACGACCAAACTTATACGTTTCCAAGCTTTTAATTTGCCCATTTTCAAAATAGTATTTTGATGTTCCGTGTTTAAAGTCATTTTCATACGGCTCAATGCTTTTTAATTGTCCGTTTTCATAATAAATTTGGCATAATCCGTTTTTAAGCCCGTTTTCATAGTGTTCTGATCGCTCAAGTTGAGAATTTTCAAAATAGTATTTGGAAATTCCGTTTTTCAAATCATCTTTATAAGTTTCTTCATTTTTCAAGTTTCCGTTTTCATAATAGTGCTTGCAAACGCCGGTTCTTTTGCCCTTAACATAAATTTCCGTGCTTTCAAGCTTTCCGTTTTTGAAATACGAATTTTTCACACCGTTATTCTTATAATATGCTTTAATGCGCAAAACCACTTTATAAAATACCAAAATCAAGGCGCAAATAATAATTGCGTCCGTTTCATTGATATCACCGGATAAGTATAAATCACCCAACACAATCGGAATCAGCAACAACGGATGCAAAAACAAAGCACCGCTTTTATCATAAGCATAAGACAAAAGAACGAAGAGCAAAATCATTATCACAATATATGTAACAGACATAATTTTCGTTCCTTCTTAATATGTACGATTTCAACACCAAAATAACAGTTTCAATATAGCATATTTGATAAAAAATGTCAAGATTTTAGGCTTTTAATTTGCTTGATTTATTCCTGAAAGGAGTCTTGTTCTTATTTCACGCAAATCATCAACAGCTTCGGCAATTGTAGCCAAAACGTCGGCATTGATAATTTCAAGCGGAATTTCCGGCTCTTCAATTTTTTTCTCAATCGGCTCAAGTCCCAAAGGCAAATCAGGCTCTTCATCGGCGAAAAAGTCTTTTTGAATTTCAGCTCCTTCACCCAAGAGATTTTTAAGACCTTTTTCTTTTATCAGGCGTTGCGCACCTTCAATCGTATAGCGATTTTCATATAAAAGGTTGCGAATCAGCTTTATAATTTCAACATCTTCCGGACGATAATAGCGCCTGCCACCCGACATTTTCATCGGCTTAATTTGCGTAAATTTCGTTTCCCAAAAGCGCAAAACATGCGTAGCCACCCCTATTTCATCGGCAACTTCGGCAATTGTTCTGAAAGCTGATTTGGACTTATTTATCAAAGTTTTTCCCCTTTATAAAGGTTAAGCATTAACCGCCTTGCGCAAATTCATGGAAGGCTTAAAGGAAATAACCGTACGAGCGCTGATTTCAGCCTCTTTACCGGTACGCGGATTGCGCCCCACGCGCGCATTTTTTTTGCGCAAAGAAAATGTTCCGAATGAGGCAATTTTAACATCATTACCGGCAGAAAGTTCATTTCTGATTTCATTGATAACCATATCCAACACATCATTGGAGTCTTTGCGAGATAAACCGATTTGTTCATAAATTGCTTCTGTAATATTAACGCGGGTAACCGTCTTCATTTTATTCCTCTTTAATAACCAAATTTAACAAATTATGTGCATTCTAATCAGTTTTTTTTCAAAACAAAACATCTTTATCGGTTTGATACACAGATTTTTTAAAACCTTATTTCATAAATACCATAGGCATCAAGCAGTAAAATAGTTCCCAAGGCAATGCGATATAAAACAAAAGGCAAGAAGCTCCACTTTTTAAGCCATACCATTAAAAGATATATTGCGCCGATGGAAAAAATAAATGAATATCCGACACCGCTTAATGCATCCTTAAGTTGCGCCAGATTTCCGCCCTTATAGATTTCCAAAAGCGTTACCAATCCTGCAATAATAATCACCGGAATCGCCAAAAGCATTGAAAATTTTGCCGCTTCACGACGTTCTAACCCGAGCATTCTGCCCATGGTAACGGTTGCGCCCGAACGGCTTGTCCCCGGAAACAGCGCAAAACATTGAGCAAACCCGATAAGAAGCGCGTCTTTAATCCCCATGTTTTTAATTTTCATAACCGTTAATGAATAATGGTCAAAAACCCACAGCAATATACCGAAAACAATCAAATTCCAGCCGATAAGTTTAGTGTTGCGCAATATTTCCGTACCATAAATTTTTATGCATAATCCGGCTAAAAGCGCCGGAATTGTGGCGATAAACAACAAATAAAAAAGTTTGTTTCCCTCGTCTTGAAAGTGAGGCAGAAACTTATTTTTCCACAATCCGCACAGCATTTTCCAAATGTCCGGTGCAAAATAAATAATAATGGCCAAAACCGAGCCGAAGTGCAAAACAACATCGGTTGCATTTCCCTGATCCGGAAATTGCGTAAATTTTGAAAACAAAATCAGATGCCCCGACGAGCTTATCGGCAAAAACTCAGTGATACCCTGTAACAATGAAAGCCATATTATTTGAATTGTAGTCATTTTTTCCTCTTTTACTCAACTGAACAAATCATCAAACAAATCTGTTTGCACCGCTGTTTTCGGTTTATTTTTAACACTTGCGGAAACGGCATATTCTCCGTCCGCAAACTTAATTTTTAAGCCTTTAGCCGATTTTGCCTGATTTACGCCGTATATCGTATTGCCCTTATCATCTTTAACCCAGGCAAAACCGCGTTTCAACACGGAATCAGGCGAAACGGAATTTAAGCGCAAGACCAAATTTTGCAAAGCAATATTTTTGAAATTCAAGATATTTTCTATGTGAATTGCACGCAAATTAGCAGATTTTAATGCATTTGAGCGTTCTTTTATGATATTGAGAAAAGCAAGTTTCAACCTTTCAAAGCGCTCATCCGCACGTTGGCGATATTCGGCCAAAATCCTCTCTAAAGAAGGAATGGCGCGCCCCAATGCCTGAAGATATTGTCTTGAATCGGATATGCGCCGTGACATACTGTTTTTCATTCGCAAATCAACGGTGAGCAACGTGTTTGCAAGCTCGCTTTTTACCGGCACGGCAAATTCAGCCGCACCCGTCGGAGTCGGCGCCCTGACATCTGCCGCATAATCAATCAACATCGTATCTGTTTCGTGTCCGACCGCCGAAATAAGCGGAATTTTTGAATCATAAACCGCCCGCACCACAACTTCTTCATTGAACGGCCACAAATCTTCCAAACTTCCGCCTCCGCGCGCCACAATCAAAACATCGGGGCGATTCGGAGAATTTTCAGGCAAATCATTAAATCCCTTAATTGCCGCAGCAATTTTGGCAGCCGCACCCTCGCCTTGTACAAGTGTCGGCCAAACAATAATGCGCGTCGGAAAACGGTCACGAATTCTATGGATAATATCGCGGATAACCGCACCGGTCGGACTTGTAACAACGCCGATTACTTTCGGCAAATACGGAATTTTTTGCTTATGCGCGGCATCAAAAAGCCCTTCCGCCAAGAATTTCTGCTTTCTCTCATTAAGGAGCTTTAATAAAGCGCCTTCTCCCGCCAATTCTAAGCGCTCAATAACAAGCTGATATGATGAACGTCCGGAAAAAGTCGTTATTTTGCCGGTTGCCACAACCTCTAATCCGTCTTCAATTTTCAAAGGCAAAACAGAAGCAACACCGCGCCAGCAAACCGCCGAAAGTTGTGAATTTTCGTCCTTAAGCGATAAATACCAATGTCCGGAATCTGCGCGTTTCGCCCCGAAGATTTCGCCTTTAACCCGCACATAAGAAAACCTTTCTTCAACCACATTTTTTATCTGTGTTGAAATCTCGGTAACCGTGTATTCTTTATTCAGTCTTGCTGTTATTTCTTCGCTTAAATCAATCATAAGTCGCATAATACGCCTTAATCATAAATATTCAATTAAAGTTATGTTTTTCCCCAACTTTTTTCACTATTTATCACAAAGTTGTTTTATCAGTTCATTTAAAAGTGGAAAACCCTTTTCTGTTGCCGAAACAAAATTATTATTTTTTGTTAAAAATCCTTCTGTTATAAGATTTTCTAAATGTTTTACATTAACAAAATTTTCAAATTCAATTCCGCAAATTTCGGCAAATTTTATCATGTCAATTCCCTTGCTTAAACGCAATCCCATAATGATTAATTCTTCCGCTTTTTCTTCCAGCGATAAAAGTTCATGTTGCATGGGATAAACGCAGGCATAAAATTTGTTGTCCAAAGTCAATCTGCCGTGTGCCGATTTGCCGATTCCGATATAATCTCCGCCGGTCCAATAAGTTAAATTATGTTTTGATTCATAACCGGATAAGGAAAAATTTGAAACTTCATAGCGATGATATCCGTATTTTTGCAAAAAATTGTTTGTAAATTCATACATTTGTACCATTTCTTCATCTTCCGGCAGTTTCACTCCTTTGCGGGCAAAAACCGTTCCCTCCTCAATTGTGAGTTGATAAAGCGAGATATGTTTTAAGCCGTATGAGCAAATTTCTTCCAACTCTTTTTCCCAATCTTTAATTTTTTGTTTCGGTCTGGCATAAATCAAATCAGCAGAGTGATTATCAAAAATTTGCGTAATTTTGTTTAAGCAATCGCGTGCATCTTTAAGGCTGTGCGTTCTGCCCAAAAAGCGCAAATCGGCTTCATTTAACGCCTGCACTCCCAATGACAACCTGTTAATGCCTGCTGATTTCAGATTTTGAAACATATTTTCATAATCAGAATTCGGATTTGCTTCCAAACTTATTTCCACATCCGAATTTATATGCCATTTTGATGAGATAAAATGGATTATTTTTTCCACATTTTGCGGCTTTATCAGCGAAGGTGTCCCTCCGCCGAAGAATATTGATTTTATAGTTCTTTCAGATGTTAAGTCATAATAAATTTGCAGATATTTGAGATATTCGGCAATAATTTCTTCCTGATTTACATCTTTGCGAACTTCTTTATAAAAATCGCAATACGGGCATTTGCTTTTACAAAACGGCCAATGAATATATATTGCCAAATCGTCTTGCATTTTTTTTAGCATTCCTTTCAAATCAAATTTTCTAACAAAAGTATTTACCTTTAACATATCTAAAGCAATCTTTTTTTTATATTATCAAGAAAAAAACAGGTTTGCCTTCATTGGCAAGCCTGTTTTTTAAACCGCTATTTGATCTTAATTATCGCATATATTAAGAATGCAAATAACATTGACAGCAAAAAGTAGACCAATACTGTCTGATCTTCCATTGTTGTAACATTCAGATCATCATCGATCAGAACGACTGTCCCCTTGACAAGAGGCACATCTTCGCACTTTGCAAGAGGAACTTCAAAGGGTTCTTCAACATCGCGAAAGAAGAATGTTGCCTGATCATCTTCAATGTACGCAGTATCCACGATGTAGACATCAACATCATCAGGTACTTTCTGGGCATTATTGCACGCTGAGAGCAAAATCACCCCAAACAAAAGAATAAATAACTTTTTCATAATTGTACGAATTAAGATATCTTTGTAATACTCTCATTTTTATTTTTTGTCAACAGTTTTTTCAAAAAAAACACAAAAATCCTGTGATTTTCAAAAATTTTAACCTTGAGTTTTATGTGTGGCTGTATTATAAAATCTTCAGTTATTTTGTCTGGAGAAATAAAGTGCATACAAACAGAAACAACATTAAAATTTATGAAGAAGAAGATTTTGCCGGCATGCGCAAAGCCGGAAAAGTTGCTGCCGAATGCTTGGATTATATAACTGATTATGTAAAAGTCGGCATAACAACGGGCGAATTGGATGATTTGTGCCGTAAGTTTATGGAAGATAAAGGCGCTATTCCGGCATGTTTGGGTTATCACGGCTATCCGAAATCAACCTGTATTTCCATCAATCAGGTAATTTGCCACGGAATTCCTGATTATGAGCGCAAACTTGCCGACGGCGATATTTTAAACATTGATGTCACTGCCATTGTTGACGGCTATTTCGGAGACACAAGCCGTATGTACTATGCTGGAAAGCCTAAGATCAAAGGAAAGCGTCTTTGCGAAGTTACTTATGAATGCATGATGCGCGGTATTGATGTTGTTAAACCGGGGGCGCATTTCGGTGATATCGGTGCGGTTATTGAAGAATATGCCCACAAATATGGCTATTCGGTTGTTGATATGTTTTGCGGACACGGTGTCGGTAAAGTATTTCACGATGAGCCGAATGTTATGCACTGCGGTCGCAAAGGCACCGGTCCCATAATGGAAGAAGGTATGATTTTTACTATTGAGCCGATGATAAATATGGGCAAAAAAGACGGCGTTGTTTTATCAAACGGGTGGACAGCAGTAACTTCCGATCACCAGTGGTCGGCGCAATTTGAGCATTCTTTAGGCGTAACAAAAGACGGATACGAAGTATTTACCTATTCGCCGAAGGGATTGGATAAACCTCCTTATAAATAAGAGAACACATTATGGCGCTTAAAAGCAAGGATGATATTATAGAAAACAAAAGTATCAAAGATGTTTTGATATCTTCTTTGCTTAAAGACGGCTCTTCATTGAGTGATGCCGATTTATTAAAGCTTCTACTGCTGATAAATAATTCCCGTCGGAATAATCAGGATGAAATAACCAATAAGTTGATGACTGAATTCAAAAATTTGAGTTCGTTAATAAATGCCGAAAAAGAAAAAATTATTCAAATTTCAAACATAAGCGATAATACGGCAACAGCCTTAAAAATAATTAAAGCTTGTGCAAATCGTTCAGCCACGGAAGCTTTGCATAATCAGGAAGGTTCGGTTTTGAAAAATTGGAACGAATTTTTGCAATATTGCCGACAAACTATGGCATATAGCGATGTTGAAGAGTTTCATGTCTTTTTCTTAGATGAAAAACTTCATTGTTTTGAAAACAAAATTTTGAGTAAAGGTACAATAAATCAAACCGTTGCCCATCCGCGAGAGGTTATCAAACAAGCCATATCATTAAAGGCTAAAAACTTGATTTTGGCACATAATCATCCTTCCGGAGACTGTACACCTTCTTTTGAAGATATTGACTTAACACGCGATATTTGCCAAGTTGCGGAAAGTATGGGTATAAAAATTATTGACCATTTAATTGTCACAACCGGCCCGATATGCAGTTTCAAACAAGAAGGCCTTTTAGATGAGAAAAATTAAAAAAAATAATTTCTTTTTAATTTATGT
This sequence comes from Alphaproteobacteria bacterium, assembly GCA_045602545.1. Lineage (GTDB taxonomy): Bacteria > Pseudomonadota > Alphaproteobacteria > RF32 > CAG-239 > RUG410. The sequence goes on along the minus strand of JAZSBR010000013.1, from coordinate 7,542 downwards.
AGAAAAACCGATATCAGCTAAAAAGATTTTAAGCCTAAATCTATAATCCTTCAATCAGTTCACCGATTGAATCATCAGAAGTGTTTGAAACGCTACCGGAAGTTTTCCCGATTAAATCGCCGATTTCATCGTCCTCGCCTTCTTCGGTTTCAATCAAATCACCGATTGAATCCATACCGTTTGAGCTTGAAGTTTCACCAACGGTTGTTGCCATAATATCATGCCAGATAAGCGCCGGCAAAGTACCTCCGCCGATTTTATTCATCGGCTTATCATTATCATTACCGACCCAAACAACCGCAACATATTTGTTGGTCCAACCGGCAAACCAGGCATCACGATAATTTTGCGAAGTTCCGGTTTTTCCGGCAACAAATATCGGCAGTTGCGCCTTTTGACCAGTTCCGCGGTTTATTACATGTTCAAGCATTTTTGTTAAATCTGTAATATTTTTTGCGGAAAAAATCTGTTTTTGCTTAAATTCCGGACGCAAATAAAGCTGATATCCGTCAGTTGTTGAAATTTCATTTATGGCATACGGAACAACACTTTTCCCGCCGTTTGCCAAACTGGTGTAAGCCGTTGCCATATCAATAACTTTAACCGCATTAGTTCCCAAAACCATGGATGGTGATGTATCAATTTTGGTCGTAATTCCGGCGTCGCGCGCATTCTTGGCGATATCTTTCAGATAAAGCTCTTTTGAAAGCGCCACCGTTGCCGCATTTAATGAGTGCGAAAGCGCATAATCCAGCGTAACCTTGCCATAATATTTCTTGTTGTAATTTTCCGGTTGCCATTTACCTATTTTTATCGGCTCGTCAGCAATAATGCTTTCCGGCTTAAATCCATATTGCAAAGCGGTTAAATAAACAAACGGCTTAAAGGTTGAGCCGGCTTGGCGCTTTGCCTGAACGGCACGATTAAATTGGCTCTTATTATAATCAACCCCGCCGACCATAGCCTTGATGGCACCTTGTTTATCCATAATCACAACAGCACCTTCATTAACATTATTTTTCTTATTTTCCGCCACATATTTGCGCAAGATTTTTTCAGCCGTTTCCTGCAATTTTTGGTTAAGCGTGGTGCTGACAACAATATCCTTCGTGCGCTCACCGATATAGTTATTAACCTCATCATAAACATATTGCGCAAAATGTTTTCCACCCGTAACGCGATATTTTTGCCCGTCACTTATCGGCAAATTTGAAGCCGTTTGATATTGTTTTTCGGTCAAAAAATCATTCTTTTTCATTGCCATTAAAACGGTTTGCGCACGTTCAAGCGCCTTTTGACGATGCAAAATCGGATTATAGCGATTTGGCGCTTTCAACATACCCGCCAAAATTGCCGCCTCACGCACATTCAAGTCATAAACATTTTTATTAAAATACCAATTTGAGGCAGCGTTGGCACCATAATTGCCCGAGCCGAAATATACTCTGTTCAAATATAAAGCCATAATCTGGTCTTTGGAAAACTTATGTTCAAGCCAAAACGAGAGCAAAAGTTCCTGAACCTTGCGTCGCAGGGTTTTATTCGGCGTTAAAAAGATGTTTTTCGCCACTTGCTGAGTAATGGTTGAAGCACCTTGTGCATAACGTTTGCGAAAAACATTGGTAATCATTGCGCGAGAAAAACCGATAACATCAAAACCGAAATGTTCATAAAAGCGTCTGTCTTCAATGGATATAACGGCGTTAGTCAGATTTTTCGGTAATTTTTCGGGATATATTATTTTATCATAAATTTGCCCGAATTTTGCAATATCATTGCCGTTTTCAGCCATAATAACGGTTGAAGGTTGGCGAGTTTTGGAAACAGCCGCCGATATATCAGGCATGGTAAACCAACAATAACCGATATAGCCGGCTATTGCTAAAATTATAAGAAGTAAAACTTTAATAAAAAATACTAACAGTTTGATTTTTAAGCTTCTTTTTGCTTTTTTGCTTCCGGTATTTTTACGTTTTTTAGTGTTTGTTTTCTTCTTTGTTGAGGCTGTTTTTGCCTTATTTCCCGCGGTTGCCATTATACGAATCCCTTTCTTTTATTTTGCTTTAATCATATGCCGAAATAAGTTAAGGAAAGTTTTATAAACAAGGAAAATAAAATATTTGATAAAAAGAATTATCCTTATTATATTGAATAAAAAACAGGAGCTGATGATGACGAAAATTTGCTTAATTGACGGTTCGGGATATATTTTTCGCGCGTTTTATGCCCTGCCGAATATGACGGCACCGAACGGCACACCGGTTAATGCGGTTTATGGCGTGGTGATGATGTTTATGCGCCTGCTCACAAAAATTGATTGTGATTATGCGGTGGTAGTTTTTGATGCCAAAAGAGAAAATTTTCGTAATCAGATTTATAAAGAATATAAAGCCAATCGTGCAGAAATTCCGGAACTTTTAATACCGCAGTTTGATGTGATTCATGAAGCTGTCGAAGCCTTGAATCTGCCATGGATTGCCCTAGAAGGCTATGAAGCCGATGATTTGATTGCAACTTATGCCGATATGGCAGGCAAAAATGGCTGGCAAACGGTTGTTGTTTCCGGCGATAAAGATTTGATGCAACTTATCAACGACAAGGTTGAATTTTATGATGGCATGAAGGATAAGTTTTTCACACCCAAAGATGTGATTGAAAAATTCGGTGTTACGCCGGATAAGGTTGTTGAAGTTCAGGCGCTGATGGGTGATAAGGTTGACAACATTCCCGGAGTGCCGGGGATTGGACCGAAAACCGCCGCTGAGCTGATTAACAAATTCGGCTCATTGCAATCTTTGCTTGAAGGAGCTGAAAAAATTGAGCAAGCTCGCCGACGCGACTTAATTATACAAAACAAAGAAAATGCTTTAATTTCCTTAAAACTTGCGACTTTGAACAAAAATTCGCCGGTAACAAAACAGCTTGAAGATTTCAAAATGCAGGCTCCTGATGTGAAAACGGTTTTGGCTTTTGCCGATAAATACGGCTTTAAAAGCGTGCGTCCGAAGCTTGAAAAATGGGCTACTGAGAGAGCCGAAAAAATAGGAATTACGACACCTGTTGCGCCCAAAAAAGAGCAACCTAAAAATTATATTTTCATAAAAGATAAAAGCACGCTGAACACCTGTCTGGCAGAAATCACGGCAAATCATCAAACGGCATTCAAGGTTATTAAAAGCGAGCAAATGTTTGCCGTTGCTTTGAGCCCCAAAGAAGATAATGTTTATCTGCTTTTATCCGAAAAGGAAAAACCTCTTGATTTATTTGCCACAACCGATACTTCCGGTCTTTCAAAGGAAACAATATCAAAATTTTTGCTCAGTTTGTTAAACAATGCCGATATTTTGAAAATTTCGGCCGATATCAAAGAACAATGGCACTTATTGGAAGAATTTTTGCAAACCGAAATAAATTTGTTTCCATATCATGACGTTTCGCTGATGTCATATGTTTTGGATAGTTCGGAACACGGGCATTCACTGCCGGAATTAGCTCAAGTTTGCTTGAGCAAATCTCTTGACACAGATGAAAAACAAGATTTAAATTCGCCGGAAAACAAGCTTGTTTTTGAAATAACAGATTGCCTTTTGCCGATTTATAACATCTTGAAAAAACGTATTTTTGACGAGCATAAAACTTATGTTTATGAAACGATTGAACGCCGTTTGATTGAAATTTTACAAAGAATGGAAAAGCGAGGCATTAAAGTTAATACCGAATATTTAAGGCGCTTGGATAATGAATTGAGTGAAGATTTGCAAAAAATAGAGCGTGAAATTTATGAGCTTGCCGGCGAAGAGTTTAATATCGCCTCACCTAAACAAATCGGGCATATTTTGTTTGAAAAAATGGGGATTAAAGGCAAACGCAATTCTTCGGGAAGTTATAATACCAGTGCTGAAGTTTTGGAAAAACTGGCTGATGAAAATGAGTTGGCTGCCAAAATTTTGGAATGGCGCGGTTTTGCTAAACTGAAATCAACTTACACAACCTCGTTGTTGGAATTAAAAGACGCACAAAATGTTATTCATACAACATTTTCACAAACGGTTGTTAATACGGGACGTTTGGCATCATCAAATCCTAATTTGCAAAATATTCCGAATCACAGCGATTTGGGGCGCAAAATCAGAGCATGTTTTGTAGCTCGTGAGGGCTATAAAATAATTGATGCCGATTATAGCCAGATGGAACTTCGCCTTTTGGCAGAAGTTGCCGATGTTAAAGCATTAAAAGAAGCTTTTGCACATGGTGTGGATATTCATACATCAACAGCTTCAAAAGTTTTCGGAGTGCCTTATGATGAAGTTGATAAGGAACTGAGAAGTCGTGCCAAAGCCATCAATTTCGGCATTGTCTACGGGATTTCGCAATATGGTTTGGCAAAGCAGATAAATGTGAAAAACGAACAAGCAAAGCAGTATATTGACGCTTATTTTGCCATTATGCCGGAAATTAAAGATTATATGGAAAAAACTAAGATTTTTGCCCATCAAAACGGCTATGTGGAAACACCATTCGGGCGCAAGTGTTCCGTTTTCGGTATAAATAGTGAAAATAAGGCGATTGTTGCCATGGCGGAACGTGCGGCGATAAATGCGCCGATTCAGGGCGGAGCTGCCGACTTGGTGAAACTTGCCATGCAAAAAGTTGATTTTGCTATAAAAAACAGTGGTTTGGATGCCAGAATTTTATTGCAAGTGCATGATGAACTCGTGGTGGAGGCAAAAGAATCTGACGCACCGAAAATTGCCGAATTGGTGCGCCAAACAATGGAAAATATTCCTCAATTAAAGATAAATATGCCGGTAGATGCTCAAGTCAGTGACAACTGGGCTGACGCACATTAAATTGTAGTGATATAAAACTTCAGGCTAATTCAAAATAATGGCGGTTTTTGCGCCTAAATTCAAAACAGGAAAGTTTATTTTCAACTCTTGCCCTTTGGCGGTAACGGCGGAACAAAATCCATATAAAACCGACGAAATATTGCTTGTTTGCGCGGTTTCTTCATATTCAAAATATTCCCCCGGCTGCAAATCAGGCAATTCGCCGTTAAACCCTTCTGAACACTCACAAAGACTTCTGCCTTTTTCATCGGTAAGATAAAGATTCTTATTTTTCAAAGTTATCAGTTCATCAGAATTATTCTCAATACGCAAACAATAGCCCCAAAGCTGATTTTTATCGGCATCGGTATCAATCAATTCCGGATACGCCGAAACAACAATATCGCCGGTTTTTACTGTTATATATTCAAAATCTTCTGACATAAAAAAGAATCCTTAAATTATTTTCTTAAGGATTCATTAACTTTTATTCTTTTTCAAGAGCAAAAAAGATTCATCAACAGTTATTTTTTGACTTCTTGTTGCTTTAAATGATTCTGAATCGCCTCTTCTATTTTGCCAGACGTTCCGTAAGCTGACTTTTTAAGAAGCTTTTTAATTAAATCGTCGGCAATTTCCTGTTCATCTTTGTCAGCCGAAAATAAGATGAAATGATTTTGCACATCTTCGGCCTTATTAAATCCGTTGATTTTATCGGAAACAATTTCCGTATTCAAAATCATCTGCATTTTATGATTTGAATCGTCAATTTTATCAACTTGCGCTTTTTCCAAAACCGGCGTAATCACAAAATCGGCCGTGTCTTTTTTATCGGTAATGAAAAAATATTCATTGTCATCAAAAAGTTTTTTAATCTCTTCGGCGTAGTGATCTGTTTCGCTTCCGTCCCAAAAGCGCATATTGTTGATATAAACAAGTTTACGTTCGCTTAAGCTATTCGGCTTAAATGCAACGTTTTGCTTAACATCTTCGCTGATTTCAGCCAAAGATTCCGGCGTCATTGTACTTTTATATTCCTCAATCAGCGAATTTAGCTCATCTGTCGGAATTGCCACATTACCCTTCACTTTAACGCAAACGCGCTTAGCGTCATCATACGTTACTTCATGCTCAACATCAAACAGATAATTATCTATGATGTGATACGAAATAACATCCAAAACCGATGCATAAATCTTGTCATTTTGTTTTTGAATTATACCCGACAGTTTAACCGCCGAAAGGCTGGCTTTATCTATTGCCCGATTAAGGGCTGTTTCTTTATCATCATCGCTTTGTCTGTCATCGCAGGCATCTGCTTCAACCGGTTGTTTTTGCGCCACATCTTCGGCATAAGCCGGCAAAAACATCATAGACAATAACAAAGCCGAAAGGCCGAAGCGATAATTTACCACCAACTTCTGTCTCCGTTTGCCTGATGTAAAATTTCATTCCAATCGCCGAGTTTTTGGCCGAAATTATTGTATAATCCTAAGGAATATTTGATGGCAGGCACTGTTTTTGTTGCCGTGTCATACCAGCTTATTTCTTCAATCAAAACATAATCGGCTCTTGCGCGTTCATTAACAATGTTATATTTGCCGGAGCGCTCAAGCCCGCGTTTTAAGGCAGCCGTACCTTTTTCAGAACCGGTCGGCAAATCAGGCTCATTATTAACGGTTTCTGCCACAAAAATTTTGGCATTATTCGGCAAAGGAGAATCCCCGTTCAACATTGAGCGAAGCGTGCGATTAGCGGCAATAACGTAAATTTCCGGAGCATCGGGAATAACTTCCTTAGCATTAGGATTTGCATCATCACAACACGGACGTTTCTTCGGCATAATTTCCGTCACACGCGGCTTTTGCACATTTTGCACATAAGGGCAAGGTGTTACCGCATTGCTCTGACACGAATATGAGCAAGGAACGGCAGTTGTCACCTCATTATTTTGCACTTCTTCAGTTTTATTGGTATTTGCACAGGCAACCAACAATAACGCTGAACAAAACATTCCAAACTTTTTCATTTTTCAGCTCCTAAAACGCCATTTTTTGCAAATTGTAAAATACTTAGCTTAAAAATACCTTAAGATTTTTAAAAATAAAAAAGCTTTTAGCGTTTTACGTAATTTTCTTTTTTTGCTTTACATTTTTTATTTTTTCTGCTAATTTATAACTAGAATGATGAAAATCATTTAAGAAACTTCGGTTTCGGGGCTGTCGTAGGCTCTTATCAACGGTGATACCTATGAAATAGTATCACTCTGTGATGCTGTTTTTTTTGTATCTGAAAATCCCCGCCTTGGTTGGGGAGATTATAGCGTATGTACAAGCTTTGTATAAAGCTAAAGGCTATAATAGTCATTACCGTTGATATGATTTACGAACTCCCCGCCCGCTGTAAAAACAGAGGGCTTTTAAGTTTTTAACAACCTTTTTTAACGGGAGAATTAAAATGTTTGAAATTAAGAAAAATGAAAAAAATAAATCCGCAGTCATCTTGAACCCCGAACGAAGTGAGTGGGTGTCAAGATCTCATGTTACAAGCGTAGAGTCTGTTGTTAATGACGGAGCTAAAACGAAACGTTACTCTGCAAAAAGAGATCTTTACGGGGATTTCGCTTACGCTCAACCCCTCAAGATGACAAACAAGGCATTGTCATTCCTGCGCCTGCGCTGCACAAGCGACATAGTTGGAATAAGAAACGTCA
>JAZSBR010000012.1:0-1960 GCA_045602545.1 Alphaproteobacteria bacterium | reverse complement strand
GATCAACAAATGCCGCAGTCTGCAGGTCTTGTTTGATTTGCTCAACGGTTATCATAACGCACCGCCTTTGCTGAGCTCTTTTGCGTATTCTCGCTTCAAGACCGCAACTTCAAATTCATGCAAAGAAAGCTCGTTATCTTTGCAATACCATTGCCGAATAGCCTTCTGCCAGTCTCGTGCAATGCACTTCTTGCCATGCTTCCAGCCACGCTCATTGTGCCAACTGATGAAAGCCGGTATGTCGATCGTAATTCCGATTTCATCACAATAACCGGCCACATCTTCCGCCGTCGGCGCTCCGATGTAGCTCAAGTTATCCACAAAAGCCGTCTCTCTTTCTCTACAATCCTTATCATTAACCTTATCAGATTCCTTCTCATTCTCCGACTCCTTCTCCTGTTGGCGACCGGTTGACGGAAACTCAATAACTTCGCTGACCGTTCGTTTAGCGTTCGCTTTGCGGCGGCTGACCGCTCGTTTGGCATTTTGTGCGTTAATCTCGCAGGTTTGACGCCATTTCTCATTGTGATTTGCAATCACTTGTTGAATCGCATCAAATCTTTTTTTATTCAGCTCCGATAATTTTACTGACGTGGCACCGAATAAATTAAATTCACATATCGCGACAATTAAATTTGCAATCTCGCTTTTCTTAAAGTTATGCACAGAAGCAAGGAAGTCTGCCGGATAGATGATAATTGAGGTTTTTCTATTTTCCATCGCCGCCTCCTTTTTTAAGCGTTTGCTTAATACGCTTTAAGCCGGCCACCCATTTACGGGCAAGTCCAGAACGCTTTTCTTCTTCCTCAATGCGCTTTTCAAGTTCGTCCAAAGCCGTCATTTCAAGATTAAGCAGATAGGCAACCGGAATTTTGCGGATTTCCGCAGTAACGTAGTGTTTTTTGTCTCTGTGAAACATGTTATTTCTCCTTTTCTAAAATTCTTGTTTCACTAAGGAACACTCCGCAAAATCGGAAAATCGTTCGGCAAAATTTAAAAAAAATATAAAAAAATTGCCCCGGATATATTCCGAGGCGGTAAATGATTGATTTTCCTAGTCTAAAATTGTGAAGCCGAACAGTTTAACCTGATCCTCCCAAATCGGCGGGATAGTTTTACGCAATAAGTTGCGCAGGTATAATTTCGGCGGTTGATGGCCTTTCAAAATGGTGCGGATTATCGCCGGCGAGAGTGAAGTCAAGCGCAACAGCCGACCGATATGAGAAGCATCGGTGTTTTCTGTGATAGCCAAATCGGCGATACTTATTTTCTTCTGATCCATCATTTTTTGATACTTAAACCCGAGACAAATTCCTTTAATCAGCTCATTATCAAAATGCGGTTCAATCTCTATATTTTCCGGCAAATGAATTTCCGTCCGACCTTTATGTTTTACAAACGGCATCGGCAAAATTGTCTGATGTCCGGTTGTTTTTTGCAACAGATGATCCGGAAGCAGGCTTAAACCTAAGTCCGTCCAGTTTATCTCCATGGTTTCGGCATTAACCGTCACACCGGTCATCATCAAGCGCATTAAAAGCAGTTGATGCCTTTCCGAGAGCTTATTAAACACCCGTTCCGGTGAGCGCAAAACTCTTAATAACTCCATTGATTTATTCGGCGCGACTTTCTCAAGCAGACCTTGAAAAACTTTCGGGTCCAAGAACAGTTGCGATACGACTTTTACCATACATTCGTCCATCGTAACCACCGGCACAGATCCGTTGGTGCATTTATGATGTCCGTACATTTTCGCCACCGTTGAGGTGTAATAATAACGCTTCATTCCATGCGCCTGGCTGGAAGTCGGTGTCATCAAAGAATGACAACACCCGCAAGTTAAGAGACCGCGCATAATTCCGACTTCATTTTTATCATACATACAAGTGCGTTGTTTCTTCGGCTTTTCTGCCACCACATTCTGTGCCGCCTTAAAAATTTCCTCGCTGACAATGGCTTC
>JAZSBR010000011.1:0-110420 GCA_045602545.1 Alphaproteobacteria bacterium | reverse complement strand
TGAAAACTGTGCCAGCGCTGATTCAAACGGTGTTTGCACAAAATGCAAGGACGGATTTGATGATATTGACGGTTACTGTAACAAAATACGCTGGACGCCTGCCGAGGCGGCAAAAGTTTTGCGCGATGACAACACTAATGAAGTGACAATAACCTTTAAGAAATAGTTTTCTTACCATAAATTTAGTGCAGAGTTTGTGAAAATTCAAACTCTGTACATTTTTTATAAAATCTGCGTATTATCTTGCTTTTTGGCTTGAGATTTATTTTGCTTTTCGCTAATATCGTGAAAAATAGTATGTTAAGATTCTCAAGGAGATAAAATAAAAATGTCTAAAGTTCTGATTACTTCCGCTTTGCCATACATCAACGGAGTTCCGCATTTGGGACATATGGTCGGCTGTTTGTTGCCGTCCGATGTTTATGCCCGCTATATGCGAATGCTCGGAAACGAGGTTTTGTATGTTTGCGGAACCGATGAACACGGAACTGCTTCGGAAGTAGGAGCTTTGAAAGAAGGTATGCCGGTTGAAAAGTATTGTGATAAATATCATGCTCGCCACGCTCAAACATATCGTGATTTTAATCTTTCGTTTGACTACTTCGGACGCACATCTTCAGAGCAGAACAAGGAAGTAACATATCATATTTTCTCTCAGCTTGATAAAAACGGCTATATCGCCGAAAAAACCATGAAACAAATTTATTCGGTTGATGATAAAATGTTTTTGGCCGATCGCTTTATTACCGGAACCTGCCCGCATTGCGGATACGAAAAAGCGCGCGGTGACCAGTGTGAAAATTGCACCAAGGTTTTGGAACCGACCGACTTAATCAATGCCAGAAGCACAATTTCCGGCTCCACCAATTTGGAGATCAGAGAAACAAAACACTTGTTTTTGAACCTGCCGAAAATTGAAGAAAAACTCGTTGAATGGCTTAAAACAAAAGAGGCTTTTTGGCCTGATGTAGCCTATTCAATCGCTAAAAAATGGGTGAAAGAAGGTTTGGAACCGCGTTGCATTACGCGTGATTTGAAATGGGGTTTTCCGGTAAATAAAGCCGGCTATGAAGACAAGGTTTTTTATGTGTGGTTTGATGCCCCGATCGGCTATATCGGCATAACTAAACAATGGTCTGATGAAAAACCTAATGAGCGCAACTGGAAAGATTGGTGGATGGATGCCAAAGATGTTCGCTATGTTGAATTTATGGGTAAAGATAATGTTCCGTATCACTCAATTACATTTCCGGCAACCCTGCTCGGTACCGGTGAAAACTGGACCAAGGTTGATTATCTTAAAGGCATGAGTTATTTAACATTTGAGGGCGGAAAGTTCTCAAAATCCGAAAATCGCGGTGTTTTTGCCGAAGATGCAATCAAAGAATTTCCGGCCGATTATTGGCGCTATTGGTTGATGGCAAATGCGCCGGAAAGTTCCGATTCTTCATTCACTTTTGACGGTTTTGCCGGCACGGTGAATAAGGACTTGAACGGAGTATTGGGTAACTTTGCTCAACGCGTTTTGAAAATGACTGCCTCAAAACTCGGCGCCGTTGTTCCTGAAGGTGCAGAATTTACCGCTGATGAAAATGAGTTGATTGAAACTTTGCAAACACGCGTTAATGACTACTTTAAGTATATGAATGAAATGGAATTCAGAAAAGCAGTTGCCGAACTGCGCGCTATTTGGGTTGAGGGCAATAACTATATTACCAAAACCGAGCCTTGGACTGTTATAAAAGAAGACCAAAAAAGAGCGGAAACAATTTTGAAAGTGTGCTTAAATCTTATCCGCATTATGGCAATTTTGAGCGCACCGATAATGCCGGAAACGGCTGAAAAAATGCTTGCCAAGTTTTCGCTTTCCGCTTCAGATATGCCTACACTTAAAGGCTTTGACGTTAAAAAAGAAATAACGGCTCTTGAAGCAGGTAAAGCATTTGAAGTCGGTGATGCTTTGTTTGAACGCATTACACCGGAGAAAATTGATGAGTTAAAACAAAAATACGGAGCAAACAGCTGATGGGTGAATATGAAAGACAAAGACTGCACGGATGGGAAAAATTCATATATAATATGTATATGATTTTGACTTTTCCGGTGCGCAAATGGTGGGTAATTTTAAGCGTTCTGGCAACAGTTTTGCTGGTTTTGATAATTATTCCGACCTTGGATGGCGTGCAAAAAGAAGATATTTGGGATTGGTATAAGGCAAAATGGACGCATTCCGATGTTTATAAAACCAAGAACAAAACTATTGAAAAAATCAGCAGAAAAGCAGGTGAAATCAAAAATGGTGTAAAGGGTGTTTTGCCGGCTTCTGAACAACCGCAAGCAAAAGAGAAAAAAGAAAGCAATCTGGTTTCTTGGAATGTGGCGGAATTCAAAAAGGCGAAATTTGTTCCGCAAGCCGAAACAAAAGCAACTCCGAATAAAAAAGTTCATGATTCAAATACTTATGCTCTTATTAAAGCCGAAATGAAAAAGAAAAACAAACAAAGCACTCACAAGGTTGAAGAACCTAAGGTTGAAGAAGAACAACAGGAAAATGAGCAGGTTTATTATGAAGTTCGCACAGATTTGAATCTGGAGTATTTGGATGAGCCGGAAACTATTGTCGGGACAGCAACCGTAATCGGTGCCAATGAGCTTTATGTTGATGATACTTTCGTTTATTTATACGGCATATATACCAGTCCACGCAAATATGATTTGGCGGAAGTGAAAAAGTTTTTGGAAAATTTCATAAAAGACCAAGAAGTTGAGTGTGATATTGTGGCATACAGCACTCAAACACAAGCCAAAACCGCTTTATGCTTTGTGAACGGTGTGTTGCTCAACAAGCAAATGGTTTTGGAAAATATGGCTGATAATGTTGCCTTAAGAATGGATTGAAATGTGGCATCCGGTTTTAATGATTAGCGGATATATCCTCAGCGTTTTGGGAGTTATAATGCTGATTCCCGCGTGTTTGGATTTGACTGTCCATGATGCTGAATGGTCGCATTTTATAACCGGCGCCATGATTACTGTTTTTACCGGTGCGGGGCTGTTTTTGGCAAACCGCACAAAAGTTGAGCGCATTACCTTAAAACAAGGATATTTATTAACGGCAATCAGCTGGTTTTTAACGATTATATTTGCCTCACTGCCTTTTATTCTAACCGGTACGGTGCCGAGTGTTTATGACGCGATTTTTGAGGCATCGTCGGGGATTACCGGTACGGGTGCAACAATTATGAGTGATGTTGAAAGCTTGCCGCAATCCGTTTTGCTTTGGCGCTCAATTTTGAATGCGCTGGGTGGCTTGGGAATTGTGATTTTTGCCGTGGCGTTGTTGCCGTTTTTGGGAATCGGCGGAATGCAGATGTTTCAGCGTGAAAATTCCGATTCAAGCGATAAATTTATGCCTAAATTCAGCTATATCGCCAAGCGCATAGTTTTTGTTTATTGTTTGTTGCTGGGCATTGCCTGCGGAACTTTGTTTTTGTGCGGAATGAGTTGGTTTGATGCGCTAAATCATGCCATGTCGGCAATCGGAACCGGCGGTTTTTCAACCAAAAACAACTCAATTGCCTTTTATGACAGTGCAAAAATTGAATTTGCGGTGATGATTTTTATGCTTGCCGGTTCTTTGCCGATGACCTTTTATATTCTGCTCTTCAGGCGCGGAAATGCCGATAAATATAATCAGATTGCCGTGTTTTTGAAAACCGTTTTTTATTTTTCGCTGTTTGTCGGCGGATATTTGTTTTTGAACTCCGATTACGGCTTGCTTAATTCTTTGCGCTATGCGTTTTTCAGCGTTATTGCCACGGTTACGACAACCGGATTGTCGGCAACCGATTATACCGATTGGGGAGTGTGGGCAACTTCCGTTTTTTTACTGCTCTCGTTTTGCGGTGGCTGTACCGGTTCAACCTGCGGGTCAATCAAAATTTTCCGCTGGCAGACGATTTATGCTTTTTTGAAAAAATACATATTGTCAGCCATTGAACCGCACCGAATTGTTCCTTTGAAAATCGGCAATATAAATGCTTCCGAAAAAATTATGACTTCAGTGTTTGTGTATGTGTTTTCGTTTATTGTTTGTCTGGTGGCTTTGAGCTTGGGCGTCAGTCTTTTCGGGGTTAATTTTCAAACGGCGATTGCTTCTGTTACGGCATGCATTACTAATGTCGGAGTAGGGAGCATCAATATCATCGGACCGAGCGGAAATTATGCCTTTTTTGCTCCGGCGGTGAAATGCATCTTGGCGTTTGCCATGCTTCTCGGTCGTTTGGAAATTATCACGGTTATGGTTCTTTTAAGTCGTTCGTTTTGGAAAAAATAAGAATATTCTTCTTAAATTGTTTCACGTGAAACAATTGGTTAAGTTATTGAATTTGCAAAAAATATTTGTCATTGTGATAAGAATATTCTTATTTTTATTACTTAGCCGGCGGTGTATGTTCTTACGGCTTCGTCGCGTTCAAAAAGATACATCAAGGTGCGAAGATTTTGCCCTTGAGCAGATTTTAGTTCAGGGTCTTTATTCAAGATGAGTTCGGCGTGTTTGTTGGCGGAATATAACAGCTCGGAATGCGCGCTTAAATCAGCAATTTTGAAGTTGGCAAAGCCGGATTGTCTGGTGCCTAAAACCTCACCTCCGCCACGAAGATCCAAGTCTTTTTCGGCAATTTCAAAGCCGTCTTCGGTTGCACGCATGGTATTCAAGCGCTCTCTGGCAACAGAACTTAAGGGGTAGCCGTATAGCAAAACGCAACTTGAAGCCTCAGTTCCACGTTTTATTCGGCCTCTTAATTGGTGCAGTTGCGCCAAGCCGAAGCGTTCGGCATGTTCAATTATCATCAACGTGGCATTCGGCACATTTACGCCGACTTCAATTACGGTTGTTGAAACAAGAATGCGGATTTTCCCTTTTTTGAAATCTTCCATGACGGCATTTTTTTCCGCTTCTTTCATTTTGCCGTGAACCAAACCTACTTCATTACCGAAGGTTTGTTGCAAATCTTCATAGCGGGCTTTTGCCGCCGAAAGGTCAATCTTTTCCGATTCTTCAACCAGCGGGCAAACCCAATAGGCTTGGGTGGTTGAATTTTGGAGTTTGCGCATTAAGGCAGTTTTGAGTTCATCAATTTTATTAAGATTCATAACCGTTGTCACAACCGGCTTTCTGCCCGCCGGAAGTTCATCAATTTTGGAATATTCCATATCGCCGAATCTGGTTAAAACAAGCGTGCGCGGTATCGGGGTTGCGGTCATAACCAAGCAATCGCACAAGCGCCCTTTTTCAGATAATTTAAGGCGCTGATTAACTCCGAAGCGGTGTTGCTCGTCAATTACGATATATGCCAGATTTTTGAAGTTAACATCGTCGGTAAAAAGCGCGTGAGTGCCGATTAAAATATCAATATTGCCTTGGGCGAGATTTTGCAAAATTTCATCACGTTTTTTGCCCTTGATACTGCCGGTTAAAAGTTCGGCAGTAACGCCGATGCTATCACACATCTGTTTGATGTTTTCATAATGTTGTTGAGCTAAAATTTCGGTCGGAGCCATAATCGCCGCTTGAAAACCGCATTCAACGGCATTAAGCATGGTGAGCAAAGCGACAATGGTCTTTCCGCTGCCGACATCGCCCTGCAAAAGACGTGACATTTTATAGGCCGATGCCATATCGGCTGAAATTTCGGAAATAACGCGCTTTTGGGCATTTGTCAGCTCAAAATTCAAACTTTCCAGAAGCTTTTTTCTTAAAACTCCGTTGCCGGCAATGCTCCGCCCTTTGGTATGCTTCATTTTTGAGCGCACTATTGCCAGTGAAAGCTGATTTGCCAACAGTTCATCATAGGCCAAACGGCGGCGGGCAGGGCAATTTTGCTCCAAATCGGCAAAAGATTGCGGATGATGAACGGATAAAATCGCATTTTTAAAACTCGGCCATTTTTCTTTTTCAACAAGCTTTTCATCAAGCCATTCGGGAAAATCCGGAACACGAAACAAGACTTGAGGTATGAGTTTAAGCAACATTTTATTGGTTATGCCCGCGGTTAAGGGATAAACCGGCTCGATTTGCGGTAATTTTTCCGGCGCATTTGCATCAACAACAAAATCAGGATGGCTCATTTGCAACATATTATAGTGGCGCTCAATCTTTCCGCTGATGATTTTTTCAGCACCGACCGGAAAATTTTGCAAAATTGACTGCGCATAAATCTTAAAAAACACCAAAATCAGTTGCTCGGTTTCATCCTCAACCGCAATACGATAAGGTTGCTTTTTGTTTTTGGGAGGACAATGTTCAACAACGCGCACCTTGCCGGTCCAGATTTTGCCGTCTTCGGCATCACAAAGATTTCTGTGGCAACGGCGATCAATCAATGATGACGGGAAATGCCATAACAAATCAACAACCTTATCTCCGCACAGCGAGCCTAAAAGGCGCATATAATTTTTGCCCACGCCGGAAAGCGTTTCAATGGAAGCAAAAAGAGGATATAAAATGGCAGGGCGCATGTTGATTATTCTTCTTTTTTGTTGCGAATATGAGAGTATTGTATATATTTGTTTTTTAGATGTAAACAATAAAGCTTTAATAATGCAACAAGATTTTGAAAAGTGGCAAAATAAGACAATCTGCAGTGTTTGTGACGGCGCTGAGGCTTTTGTTATTGAAAAGGTTATAAAGGCGGGTAAGCCGATTTTATATATTGCGCCCGACGGCAAAAATCTGCATCAAACCTCGGCTTTGTTAAAAATGATATGTCCTGATGCCGAAGTGCTTGAGTTTCCGGCATGGGATACGGTGCCATATGACAGGTCATCGCCGAACAGCGCCGTGGTGGCAAAGCGTGTGCGCACTCTTTCGGATATCTTGTTTTTTGAAGGCAAAAAACCGCTGATTGTTGTGAGCAGTGTCGGTGCGCTCTTGCAATATCTGCCTCCGAAAAAAATCTTCTTAAATGCCAAGCGAACCATCAAAATCGGCGGAAAACTGGATTTTAATAAATTTTTGCACTATGTTTCCGTCAACGGATATGTGCGGGTTGAACAGGTTATGGAAGTGGGCGAATATGCCGTTAGGGGAGATATTATTGATATTTTTCCGAGCGGTGCCGAAAATCCGCTCAGAATTGATTTGTTTGATGATGAAATTGAACGTATTCGCACTTTTGATGCCGTCAGTCAGCGCACATTAGGGGATTTGAAAGAATATGATTTTGATGTTGCCGGCGAAGTTGTTTTAGATGAAAATACCATCAAAAATTTCAGAAGCCGTTACCGCGAAGAATTTGGCGCAGACGGCATTAAAGATGAAATTTATGAGGCAATTTCAAACGGGCAAAAATATTTGGGTATGGAAAATTGGTTGCCGTTGTTTTATGATGAACCTTTGCCTTCTTTGTTTGAATATTTGCCGAATGCGCTCGTTTTTTGCGGACGCAATTTGCCTGATGCCTTAAAAGCCAAAACCGAAAGTGTTAAGGATTATTATTTTGCACGCACGGAAGCCTTAAATATTAAAAACTATGCCGATGACGCGGAAAAATATCGTCCGCTGAAACCGGAACTTTTATACTTAACCGAAGATAGCTTTAATCAAAAGCTGAAAAATGCCAAAGCCAGCGTTTTTTCGCCGTTAAACATGGCGGAAAATGCTGGGGTTATTTCGCAAAACTGCGTGCCGGTGCGTGATTTTTCGCATGAGCGAAACATCAGCGCCTCATCGGTTTATGAAAAGTTGAAGGAATACTTGAGCGAAAACGCTTCACTCAAACGGATGATTTTTGCTTATTCCGACGGCTCGGCTGAACGTCTTATCAGCCTGATGAGCGAATACGGCATTAAAAATGTGCAAAAAGCTTTAGATTGGAATGAAGCGCAAAAAATCTGTGCAAACAATAAAATTGCCGTGATTATCGGTGAATTGGCTCACGGTTTCAAAAACGGTGAATATTGTCTTATTTCCGAACAGGATATTTTGGGCGAACGTGTGCAACGTAAAACCAAAAAAGTTACGGCAAAAGATTTTATTGAAGATGTTTCGGCGCTTTCGGTCGGCGAATTGGTTGTGCATTCCGAGCATGGTGTCGGGCGCTTTTTGGGGCTGGAAAATATTGTGGCCGGCGGTGCGCCTCATGATTGCTTAAAGCTTTTGTATGCTCATGATGATAAGCTGTTTGTGCCGGTGGAAAATATTGATGTTATTTCACGTTACGGCTCAGATGACGAAAATGCTCAGCTTGATGTTCTGGGCGGTTTGGCTTGGCAGGCAAAAAAAGCCAAGGCAAAAGAAAAAATTAAAGACATTGCCGATAAACTGATTAAAACGGCAGCCGAAAGACAACTTAAAACGGCTGATTCGTATGTTATTCCGACCGGATTGTATGATGAATTTTGCGCTAAATTCGCCTATAATGAAACGCAGGATCAACTTAATGCCATTAAAGATGTTGTAGATGATTTGGCGTCAGGAACGCCGATGGACAGGCTTGTCTGCGGTGATGTTGGCTTCGGCAAAACAGAGGTTGCTTTAAGGGCGGCGTTTGTGACTGCAATGTCCGGCGCTCAGGTTGCCTTGATTGTGCCGACAACTTTGCTTGCGCGCCAACACTATATGAATTTTGTTGAAAGAATGAAGGGATTTCCCGTTCGGGTAAAAATGCTTTCAAGACTGGTCAGCGCCAAAGAGGCAAAAGAAACCAAGCAGGCTTTGGCAGACGGCTCGCTGGAAATTGTTATCGGTACGCATGCCTTGCTTGCCAGCGATATAAAGTTTTGCAATCTGGGGCTTTTGATTGTTGATGAAGAACAGCACTTCGGGGTGGTGCATAAAGAAAAACTCAAAGCCTTGAAGGCCGATGTGCATGTTTTGACCTTGAGCGCCACCCCGATTCCGCGCACGTTACAACTTTCGCTGACCGGAGTTAAACAACTCAGCATTATTGCCACTCCGCCGGTTGACAGGCTGGCAGCGCGCTCGTTTGTTATGCCGTTTGACAGAGTTATGATTAAAGAGGCGATATATCGTGAAAAATTCCGCGGTGGGCAGACGTATTTTGTATGTCCGAGAGTTTCGGATATTCCGAGGTTGTCGGAGATTTTGAGCGAGATTGCGCCGGATGTTAAAATTGCGGTGGCGCACGGGCAAATGTCGGCAAAACAACTGGAAGAAATTATGGGCGATTTTGCTGACAATAAATATGATGTTTTGCTCTCAACAACCATTATCGAATCGGGAATCGATTTGCCGAATGTCAACACCATGATTATTCATCGCGCCGATATGTTCGGACTTTCGCAATTGTATCAGCTTAAAGGGCGAATCGGGCGATCTAAGGTTCGCGGATATTGCTATTTTACGGTTACGCCGAAGAAAAAACTTAATCCGACGGCGGAAAAAAGGCTTAATATTTTGCAGGCTCTTGATACATTGGGTGCTGGTTTTTCGCTTGCCAGTCATGATATGGATATCAGGGGTGCGGGAAATGTTTTGGGAACGGAACAGTCGGGGCATATAAAAGATATCGGTATCGCACTTTATCAGCATATGCTGGAAGAAGAAATTATGCGCCGTAAAACTGAACAAACGGAAGAAAAATCGGTTTCGGTTTTGGATTGGGCTCCGCAAATAACAACCGGTGTGCCGTTGATGATTCCGGAAAGCTATGTGCGTGATTTGGGCGTTAGATTGGGGCTGTATCGGCGTATCGGTGCGCTCAAAAACAACGATGAAATCATGGATATGAAAGAAGAACTGATTGATAGATTCGGCAGTATTCCGCAAGAAGTTGAAAATTTGTTGCAAACCATTGAAATAAAGCAACTTTGCTATGCGGCGAATGTGGCGAAAATTGATGCCGGAGCAAAAGGTGCGCTTATCAGTTTTTATAATAATGTGTTCAAAAATGTTGACGGACTTTTGGATTTGGCGGCAAAATCGTTCGGACTAATTAAAATTCGGCCGGACCAAAAGTTGTTTTTGGAAAAGGATTTGTCACAATATTCCGTAAGGATTGAAAGCATTAAAAAATTTATAGCAAAACTGGCGGAACTCTGCGAGAAAAAATAAACATTCTCATCTTTTTGCTTTTAATAAATAAGGGCTTGACTAATGAAAAACAAGTGCTAGTATAGCGTCAACCTTAAATATAATTGTGTATGAAAATATTATTAATCTGGGCAATAATAATTGCCGTAACTTATGAGATTCTGGCAATTTTTGTTGCCAAGAGTGATTGTGAAAAATATGTGCAAAAACATCAGCTTGCCGTTTCATCGCCGTCAATATCTTACAGCATAGCAAAAAGATTTGGTGATATTATCATCTCTTTTATGGTCTGTGTCTTGATTTTGCCGATATTGTATTTGGTTTTGGGGCTGATAATTAAGCTGACATCCAAAGGGCCTGTTATCTTCAAACAAAAAAGATTTGGCTATCTGGGCAGAAAATTTGTCTGTTACAAATTCCGCTCCATGTATCAAGGTGCCGGACCGCAAAAGGTGATGTGTCGCGAAGATGACAGAATAACCCCGATAGGCAGATTCATCAGAAGAACACATTTGGATGAGTTTCCGCAGTTTTTTAATGTCCTTAAAGGCGATATGAGCGTGGTCGGTCCAAGACCTTTGTTGGATAGAAAAATTAAAAGATTCTGTGCCAATAAAAGAGGGTATGAAAGAATGATTATGCCCCCGGGAATTACCGGACTGTCTCAGGTTAGTTCCGGGCGCCTGCTTTCTGAGGAAGAATTTTTGCACAATGATTTTGAGTATGTATCAAAGCCATCGCTGATAAAAGATTTTTGTTTGATTATCAAAACATTGAAATTCAGTGATGTTACGTATTAAAAAAATGTCTCAAGCCGGAAAGCTTGAGACATTTTTTTTTATAAAAATAACGATATTTTTTTAAAAAATTGAGAAAAAATCATATTTTATGCACCGCGATTTAATTCGCAACATATTGAAAATAAACAATTTTATTGTTATATACCCAAAATATCTGTTTGAAAGTGAAAATAATGCTTGTCAAATTAACAAAAATTGTGATAACAAGTTAATCACAGACGCAATGTCTGAAGAATTTGTTTTAATTTTATTGAGGTTTTTATAATGACTACTGATACCGCAGAACGCGTTAAGAAGATTGTTGCCAAGCACTTGGGTGTTGACGAATCTAAGGTTGTTGAAACAGCAAGTTTCATTGATGATTTGGGTGCCGACAGCTTGGATACAGTTGAGTTAGTTATGGCTTTTGAAGAAGAATTCGGTTGCGAAATTCCTGATAAAGCTGCTGAAAAAATTCTTACGGTTAAAGATGCTATCGACTATCTGTCTAAGAATGCCTAAGCCTTTTTGGGCAATGTAATCAATAAAAAGCTCGCTTCAGGTATTTCCGGCGAGTTTTTTTATCTTAAAAGTTGAGAGGTTTATTAAATGAGAAGAGTTGTTGTTACCGGTATGGGAATTGTTTCGCCTTTCGGACGCGGGGTTGAATATAACTGGCAGTGCCTGATGGAAGGAAAGTCCGGTATTCGCAAAATTGAAAACATTGATTTGAAAGATATTCCGGTTTCAATTGCCGGTCAGGTCCCGTTCGGTGAAGGAGAACACGAGTTTAATCCGGATTCGGTTATGGCTCCCAAAGACCAAAAAAAGGCCGATAAATTTATTTTATATGGTGTTGCTGCCGCCAACGATGCACTTAAAGATGCAAATTATGAGCCTAAAGATTTGAGCGATGATGAACAATGCCGTGCCGGTGTTATGATTGGTTCGGGAATCGGCGGACTTAACAATATTTATGAAAATTCAGTCTCGTTTAATGAAGTTGGAATTAAGCGTATTTCGCCGTTTTTTATTCCTTCCTGCCTGATAAATTTGATTTCCGGAACAGTTTCAATTGACCACGGTTTGCGCGGTCCGAATCATGCTTGCGTTACGGCTTGCTCAACAGGTACGCATGCCATAGGTGATGCTGCTCGCATTATTGCTATGGGCGATGCCGATGTTATGGTGGCCGGCGGTGCCGAATCGGCCGTAAATGTTTTGGGATTGGCAGGATTTGCCCGCATGAAAGCCATTACGGCGGAATTTAATGACGCGCCTGAAAAAGCTTCGCGTCCGTGGGATAAAAACCGTAGCGGATTCGTGATGGGTGAGGGTGCCGGCGCTCTGGTTTTGGAAGAATTGGAGCATGCCAAAGCCCGCGGTGCGCATATTTATGCCGAACTCGTCGGATATGGTATGAGCGGTGATGCTCACCATATTACAGCGCCTTGTCCTGACGGCGACGGAGCATATCGCGCCATGAAAATGGCAACCGAACACGCCAAAGAACATGGTGTTGAAATTAAAGACATTAACTATGTTAATGCACACGGAACATCTACTCCTTTGGGCGATGTGGGTGAAGCTCAGGCTGTTCGCCGTTTGTTTGGCAAGGATTTGAGCAGTATGTCAATGTCTTCAACCAAGTCGGCAACAGGTCACCTTTTGGGTGCTGCCGGCGCGATTGAGGCGGTTTATACCGTTAAGGCAATTGTGGAGCAAACTTGTCCTCCGACCTTGAATTTGGAAGACCCTGATGATGAGGTTAAGGATTTGGATTTGGTTCCGTTAAAGCCGAAGAAAAAGCCGATTAAGGCAGCAATGTCAAATTCGTTCGGTTTCGGCGGTACAAACTCATCGCTGATTTTCAAAAAATTTGAAGACTAAAGGATAAATAAAATGAAAAAACTGCTGTTATTATTTGTGATTGCGATTTTAACAGCAGTTTTTTTGTGTTTTAAGGCTGATAAAATAATCTCGACTCCGCAAAAAGTCAGCGGAGAAATTGTTTTTCAGATAAATAAAGGCGATTCTTTGCAAAAAATTGCCGATGAACTGGCTGATAAAGGTTTGGTTCGTGATGCTAAATACTTTTTTTGGTATGCGAAGTGGCGGAAAATTTATCCGAATATAAAAGCCGGCGAATATATGATTGATAAAGATGTAAATTTTGCCGATGTTGCCGAAGTTTTGCAAAGCGGAAAGTTTTATTGGCGAAAAGTTACGATTCCCGAAGGCTTGAGTGCAACGCAGATTAAGGAAATTTTGCAAAATAATGAATTTTTGACAGGTGAAATTCCGGATTTCGGCGAAGGGGAAATTCTGCCGGAAACATATACTTTTATGAAAGGCGAAACAAGGGAAAATATTGTTAATCAGGCCAAAAAAGCGCTTGATGATACGATAAAAGAAATCTGGGCGCAAAGGGCAGAAAATTTGCCGCTTAAAACTCCGCAAGAACTGCTGATTTTGGCTTCCATAGTTGAAAAAGAAACGGGATTGCCTGATGAGCGCGATATGGTTGCCTCGGTGTTTGTTAATCGCTTGAAAATAGGTATGCGCCTGCAAACCGACCCGACGGTTATTTATGCCATCACGCAAGGAAAAAGCGAGCTTGGTCGCCCGCTATATAAGAAGGATTTGAGTTTTGACAGCCCGTATAATACTTATTTGTATGAGGGGCTTCCACCAACGCCGATTTGTGCGGCAGGGAAAGAGGCAATTTATGCGGCGGCGCATCCGTTGAACACGGACTATTTATATTTTGTGGCGTCCGGCAACGGCGGACATAACTTTGCCAAGTCGCTTTCAGAGCATAACAAAAATGTGCAAATCTGGCGCAGGGGAAAGTAGTTTCTATTTCTTAAACGTAATCGTCACCGAATTGCTGTTGTCGTTATGTAAAACTGCGGCGGCTTCGGCGGGAGTGTAACGAATGCGGTTGCACCATCCGCCCATGTCTTTGCAAGAATCACAACATTTGCGTTTTGTTACATCAGGCTCCCGCACACAGCCAGCTCCGTTCCAAAAATAACTTCCGGAGCATTGCTCATAATTTGCCACAACCACATTACCGGCCAATTCCAATGTTTCTCTTGAATCATCTACGTCGTAATGCTTATATTCGTTAAATAGATTTTTAACACGAGTACACGATTGCTCATCTCCTAAACAAATAATTTGCATATTTTGGATAGTATTTTTATCTCTTCCCAAACTTCCAAGCTCTAATTTTTCAAGTGTATCCGGAACTATAATTGAGGGAGAAAAACCACCGGAACTGCCCCTAAAAGCGATACCACCGATGCTTTTCAGCGAATCGGAAAGTTTTATGGTTGACATTGCAAAATTCCAAGCAAAGGCTCCAGCACCTATATCAGTTACCGTATTATCCATTTCAACATTTTTTAATTGGCTGCCTGAAAGGCAAAAAGCGTATTTCCCGATTGTGCTTAATCCCTCAACTTTCACGGATTTAATTTCTTCTTTATATGCTTTCCATGGGGCTGTTGTGTATTGTGCATTTGTTTCATCTTCTGTGGAGTAAGAATAATTATACATATTTCCACTTCCGGAAACGTTCAATTTTCCGCTTTCCGAATCAAAGCTCCAGTTGCAATTGTCACCGCATTTTTCGCAATCTGTTCCATCAGCATATTTTCCGTTCACGCAACTTATCACTTCCGCTTTGGATTCGGCGGTTGCGATGAGAGTGAAAATGAGGGCAAGCGCCAACACTTTGGCGAAGCCAAAACAAAAAGAGTCATCCCTAAAATTTTTCTTGAAAAATTTTTCAAGGGATCTTCGAATTAAATGAAATATGAAGCGGAGTTTGTGTGCCTCACGGCACAACGCCGACGTTGAGATTCCTTGAGCGCCTGACGCGCCGCGCAGGCGCAGGAATGACAGTGCCTTTCTTGTCATCTTGAGGGGTTGAGCGTAAGCGAAATCCCCGTAAAGATCTCTTTTTGCAGAGTAACATTGCGTTTTAGCTCCGTCATTAACAACAGACTCTACACTTGTAACATGAGATCTTGACACCCACTCACTTCGTTCGGGGTTCAAGATGACAGCGGATTTATTTTTCAAATTTATCATTTTTTTATCTCCCATAAAAAAGGTTATTTAAAATTAAAATCGCCGATGGAAACCATGGGCGAACGGGGAGTTCAGAAATCATGCACTAGTTATGACTATTATGACCTTTAGCCTGAAAAACAAGCTTGTACATGCGTCATAATCTCCCCATTCGATGTGGGGATTTAGATACAAAAAAAGTATCACAAAGTGATACTAATTCTATGTATCACTAGTGCAAAGAGCCTCTGACAGCCCCGAACCCGAAGGTTCATAAAATGATGTTACATCATTCTGTTATTATACTAGCAAAAGAAAACTTATTTGTAAAGAAAAAAGTATATTATCTATTTTTGTTTTATCTACCAAATACCATGTTGAAAAAAAATAAATCGAAATCATATCAATACGCGTGAGGGGTTTTGACGCCTCCGATGCATTTTATGCTCAATAAATGCAAAAGGTTGCCAAGGTATTTTCATCTTGGCAATCTTTTTTTTAAATTTTGTAAAAATGTTGCTTTTAGATTTACTTTAAAAACTTTTGGGCGTATTTATGATAAAAATTTTAATACTCTCGGAGTTTTTGTTATGTGGTTTGGTAAATTTTTTGCAAGAACCTTAAAGCCTTTTAATCAAGGCTTGTTGGCCGAATCAGACGGGCATAAAATCGCTTATTATCAATATGGTAATCCGAACGGAAAGCCTGTTTTGTATTTTCATGGCGGACCGGGAGGCTCGGCAAAGGCAAAATATGCCAAGTTGTTTGATTTGAAAAAATATCAAATCATCGCTTTTGACCAACGCGGGTGCGGAAACTCGGAGTATGAAGATTTGCTCGAGGAAAATACTTCTTATAACACTGTTTCCGACGCCAAACATCTGCTTAGTTATTTAAAAATAAACGAACCGGTGATTTTGTATGGATGCTCTTGGGGCTCAACTCTGGCGCTTTTGTTTGCCGAAAAATATCCGAAGTCGGTTAGTTCAATAATCTTAAATGCCGTATTTTTGGCGCGCAAGTATGATTATGGCTGGATTAGCTCTGAAAGCGAGCGCTTTTATCCGGATTTGTGGGAGATTATGCGCTCTAAAGTCAAACAAAACGAAATCTTGCCGGAATATCGTAAGCTGTTGTTTTCAAAGCGCAAAAGCGAAAATTTGAAAGCTCTGAAATATGCCGGAAGTTATGAATATCTTTTGGGGACGCTTGAGCCGAAATTTCCAAAATTAACAAAGGTTGATGAAAAAGAACTCAACTCTGCGAGAATCTATTTTTATTATGAAAAAAATCGCTATTTTATGAAGGAAAACCAAATTCTGCAAAATATCAGCAAAATCAGAAAAATCAAGTGTTTGATTTTGCATAATCGCTTAGATTTTTGCTGTCCGGTTAAGCAGGCTTGGGACTTGCATAAGGCAATGCCGAAGTCAAAGCTTTTTATTGTCGGTGACTATGGGCATGTTTCGGCAAAGCTGTTTAAGCACACTAAAAAAGAAATTGCGGAGTTTTTATAGGATTTTTCCAAACATTCTCAGCCGATTATGATTTCGGCATTATTTTCGGCGAAAATATTCAATTTCATCGGCACATCAGCGCCTAAAAGTTCACGCAAATAAATTAAGGAAATAAGCTGTGATGCATCGCCGTCATCAAGAGTTTTTCCCTGCAAAATCTGCTGATATGACGCCAGTTTTGCCTCGGATAATTTGTTTTCGGAAGCAATTTTTATAATGATGTTATCCTTGTTGACATCAATTTCAACGGCAGTATTTTTTATTGCGACTTCAACGGCCGTCATAACGCAAAGGCAAATATATTTTGCCAGTTCCGATACAATGTTCTTGAAACTGAGGCTGATGTTTCTGGAGCTTGCGCCGATGGTCTGCAAATATTCAAAACAAAGGCTTTTCAAATCTTCGGTGCTGAGTGCTTTTGTGCCGATTCCGAAAGCGATGCGCAAAAATTTTTGACGGGCGCGTAAATCTTTGGCGGTTTTATCCAAGATTTTTTTATCTTCGGCATCAACGGGAGCACCTTCTTCCAAACAATCAATCAAATTATCAAGCGAGCCGATTCCGCCTGCCAAATCGTGGCTTATGCGTGTTGAAATAAGTTCGGCTAATTTACAAGAATCGTATGACATTTTTTATCCTTAAAACGTATAAAATCCGGTATTCAAAAACTTTTGATCCTCGCGCGACATACGAGTATAATCAAGCTCAACAAGCATCGGATCAGCAAGCAATAAGTATCCGGTTGAAGCCTTTAAATACGGCTTGTTTTCACCCAGCCCCCAAGTTACCTGTTCTTGGTTATCAGGCACGCCGTATTTTTGGTTAATCTGTTTCCAAAAATCATAAATCTTTATGTTGCGCAAATAGTTTGCTTTGGCACTGTTACCCTTGATGTTTGCCGCCTCGGAATGATATTGAATGCGATAAACTTTGTTGCCGGTGAAGTTGCTGGTATAAAACAGCTCAACACTTTCCTGCGTGCGGAAGTTGTTGTAGTTTTGGTGCTGAACATAAAGATAATTGTTCTTCTTTGACATCTGCACAACGCAACTTTCCAAGCGCTCGTAACCGACGACTCCTTGTCCGCGGCACATTTCCTCAAAACGCCAACGGATGAAATTCGGAATTTCAAATTTTTCGGCCGTTTTCTTATAACCGCGGTTTTGCAAAGCCTCATCAGCCTGCTTGGTATTCATGCGAAGCATAACGCCGGAAACATCAAAAACCGAGGCGTTTGAGCGCTTTTTGTTTGCCAACTCGTCCTGCATATTCGGGTTGATGATTTTCGCACCTTTTTCGGCAACCTTATTGACAAGGGTGTTTATCCACGTTTTTTCACCGTCTGGACCTTCAGCTTGCTTAGGCTGTTGTTTCGGGTCTGTGGCTTGATCTTCTTGCGCTTGCGGTTCGGATGGACTTTCCGAATCACTGACATAATCGGTTAGAGAAGGTGCCATATTAACATTATTTTTATCGGCTGATTTGGCTGATAAAGGCATTGTAATTATTGCGGTTAATATGAGCGTCAATACTGCGTTTTTAGGCATTTTTTCTCTCAACAAAACATTTATTTTGCTAGAATATAGCGGATTCTATTTAAAAAATATTTAAAATAGGCATAAAAAAACTCCCTTTCGCGCGGGGCAAAAGGGAGCGGAATAATTTTTTTTATTAACGAGAGTAGTATTCGATAACCAGATTCGGTTCCATAACGGCAGCGTAAGGAACATCGTCAAACTTAGGTACGAATGTATATTTTGCAGTCAATTTTTTGTTATCAACTTCCAAATATCCCGGAACATCACGAGTTTGAGACTCAACAGAGGCAGTAACAATTGCCAAAGATTTTGACTTCTCACGAACTTCAATAACATCACCGGCTTTTACCAAGTATGAAGGAATGTTAACCTTTTTGCCGTTAACGGTAACGTGACCGTGGTTAACAAATTGACGAGCGGCAAACACTGTCGGAACAAACTTTGCTTTATAAACCAAATTATCCAAGCGAGATTCCAACAAACCGATAAGGTTTTCAGCGGAGTCACCGCGACGACGAGTAGCTTCGGCATAATATTTGCTGAATTGCTTTTCGGAAATGTTGCCGTAATAAACTTTCAGCTTTTGTTTAGCATTCAATTGCTCGCCGTAGTCAGTTGTTTTTTTGCGTCTTTGACCATGTTGACCAGGGCCGTATGAACGCTTGTTGAACGGGCTGTTTGCATCACCCCAAATATTTTCGCCATAACGGCGGCTGCTTTTTTTCTTAGCAGAAACGATACTTTTCATATTTTAATTTCCTTTTTTATTATTGACATTATTGTCCCGATAGTTACGATCATCTCACCGCAACGAGAAGGGAAAAAGCCCCATCTGCATTCTCGGAAGTGAGGCAACTATACACTATTTTTTTTTATTTTCAAGCATTTTTTTTATAAAAAAGCAGAAAAGCGGAAATTGCCTTGTTTTGCAATATCCGCTTTTTTGGGGAAAATGAGGAAAACTTATTTTTTAAAAGTGATAATTACAAAGTTATCGTTTCCATCGTGAAGCCATTCGTTTGCCTCTGCCGGAGTCCAGCGCTTTTTGGTGAACGGATAGGTATCATAACATTCTTCACCCCAGAAAACTTTGCCTTGTTCACGACAAGCGGCTTCGTCTACACTGCCTGAAACAACTTCTTCTTGATCGCCTTCGGTACCGCCGTTATTAACTTCTTGCGAAGAAGTGTAATTTGTATTTGTGCACTTTGAACTTGTGGGATCCCAAGCAAGACCGTTACCGGTGCATGCAGATTGCGTTTTCGGCAAAAGTTGGCATTGTCCGGCACCATTGTTGGCAGAGCTGTTGTAATAATATTTAGCCACCGAATTACATTCATTTTCATTTCTCTGACGGCAGGTTGTATCATAAATATACTTGCCACTGCATCGAGTAGAATCAGCCTGTTTAACCTCAGCATAAGAATAACCGGCGGCATCAAGTGCGGCTTTGCAAGTTCCAGTGGCTCCTTGGCAATAAACAGTGAGCCCGCTTTTTAATGAAGCATCTTTTAACTTTGTAATTTGCTCTGCAGTTAAACTGTCCGGAATTATGATTTCGGTTAAACCGGTGGCATAATCAAAGGCCTGATTTCCGATACTGGTAACCGAATCCGGAATCGTGATGCTGGTTAAACGGCTGGCACCAACAAAGGCACCATATCCGATACTGGTAACCGAATCCGGAATTATGATGCTGGTTAAACGGTCGGCACCACAAAAGGCCACCATTCCAATACTGGTAACCGAATCCGGAATCGTGATGCTGGTTAAACTGCTGGCCTCATAAAAGGCACCAGCTTCGATACTGGTAACACCGGTGCCGACTACGACATTGTTGGCAGTTTTTTGGTCTGAACAAGCTGAAGATGAAAGTACTCCATTAGGGCAATTGGTTATGGTTAAGGTGTTGTTTGCTCCGTCCAAAGAGCAAATGCAAGTATCCGCTCGGCTCTCGGATATGTTCAGCGAAAGGAGGAAGGCAAGTGCCGGAATCGTCATTCTGAGTGGAGTGCTAGCGAAACGAAGAATCAACGAATTAAATGTGAAGCGGCGTTTGTGTGCCTCACGGCACAACGCCGGAGCAGAGATTCCTTGAGCGCCTGACGCGCCGCGCAGGCGCAGGAATGACAGTTTTTGTTTTTCATTTTTCAAATTTTTCATTTTTTATCTCCCATTAAAAAAGGTTGTTAAAAAGCAAAATCGCCAATGAAAACCATGGGCGATCGGGGAGTTGACAAATCACATAACGGTAATGACTATTATAGCCTTTAGTATTTAAAATACCTGTACATACGCCATAATCTCCCCAACCATGCGGGGATTTTAGATACAAAAAAACAGCATCCAAGGGACACCGTTTAAAAGGTATCACCGTTATGAAGAGCCTGTCACAGCCCCGAACCCGAAGGTTCTTAAATGATGTTACACCATTCTAAGTTTATATTATCAGAAAAAATTTATTTGTAAAGAAAAAATCATTGCAAATCATAAATTTTTCAGTAATTTTTCTGCTGTTGATTTTCCGGAAGATATTGCTTCAACCGCGGTTGAAGAGCCGTTTAGGCAATCGCCGGCGAGCAAAATTTTTGCATTCTCAGCCGGCAAATTTTCTGCCGAACTTCCCAAAGCCAAAACGATTAAATCAAACCCTTTGCGGGCAATTTCGGTATCAGGAATATCAATCAATTTTCCGGTTTCATCAAATTGAGTTTTAAGGGTATAAGCTGTAAATTTTCCATTTTCTTTTATGATTTTCGTAACTCTGGTCATGGTGGTGATATCAATCTGATTTTCCAACAGAGACTCGCGTTCGGTCTTGGTTATGCGCATATCGCAAATACGTCTGCGCACGAACATTTCCACCTTTTTTGCGCCTAAATCGTGCGCCGTTGTCGCACAATCAACGGCAACCGCCCCACCGCCGACAATCGCCACATTTTGCAAGCCTTCATATTTTTGCGGATTCAACAGGTATTCATCATAATTAAGCGCCAAATTTTCGCCCTCAATACCAAGTCGGTGAAATTTATTTTCTCCCGTTGCAACAATAACTCCGGAAAATCCTTGTTCTAGCAGAACTTGCGGGTTAGTAACATCTTGATTTAGATGAATAATAAGCGGATAATTTTTTTCTAAACGTTGCCATTCATACGAAATTATCTCTTTAGGCAAGCGAGCATCGGGAATCATGTTCAATGCACCACCGAGATAAGCATTTTTTTCAAATACTTCAACAACATAGCCCGCATTTAATAAAGTATAACTTGCACCGATTCCGGCAGGTCCGGAGCCGATAACGGCAATTTTCTTATTATTCTTAGCAATCTCAAGTTTTTGCTCGGCATCATCACTGCGGTATTTTTTCATGATGTATGCTTGAAGTTGCGGGATTCTTATCGCACAGTCAAGATGAGCGCGTAAGCAGGCTTTTTGGCAGAATTTATCGGGACAAACAAGACCGCATACCTCAGCAAACGGATTTTGAGCCAAAATTGTTTCGGCAGATTTTTGAAAATCACCGTCACAGGCATATTTTATGAAATCATGCGGAGAAACTCCGGCCGGACAGGCTTTTTGACACGGTTTTGATGCGCATTGCAAACATTTTTTGCATTCGGCTTCAAATTGCGGTTTTGTTAAATAAATATCGCTCATAAAACACCTCACGCTCTTAAGAAAAGCAAAAAAAGATAAAAAAACACCTAATATTTTTATTTTAAAGATTGTTTTTGAAAAAAAAATTGCTATTCTGTAGCAAATTTTGAAGAACTTAGATGAAAAAAGAACGTTGGAAAAATATCTTAAAATCGCCGTTGATTGAAAAAATTATCGGTACGCTTGCCTATGCTTATCTCAAATTCGTGGGTATGACAACACGTTGGGAAGTAAGCGGGGTTAAAGAAACTTATGAGGCGCTTGATAAATACGGCTCAATGGTTGTTATCGGTTGGCACGGGCGCACGCTTGAAATGCCGTATTTCTGGAATAAAAGCCGCAAGCTCAACGCACTGGTTTCTCCGCATCGTGACGGACGCCTGATTGTGGAAATTTTGAGAAGATTCGGTATCGGTAATATTGATGGCTCGAGCAATCAAAATTCTTCTACGGCGGCAATAAACTTAATGAAAAATCTGCAACAGGGAAACAGTATCGCCATTATTCCGGACGGTCCGAGAGGTCCGAGTATGACACTCGGTATGAGCCCGATTTTTTATGCTTGGAAATCAGGCAAGCCGATTATGGGTATAACTTACAGCATTGCCGGCTCAAAGGTTATTAAAAAAAGTTGGGATGATATGCTGGTGCCGTTTCCGTTTCATCGCGGTATTTATGTGATTACCAAACCGCTTATTATTCCTCAAAATGCAACGCCGGAAGAATTGGAAAAATATCGCTTGCAATTGGAAACGGAATTGAATAATATCACTTATGAGATTGATAAAAAACTCGGAATACCCGAAGTTGAAAAGGGAAAAAGCCGAAGGTCACGACACAAAAAACAATAAGGAAAAAAATGTTTATCGGAATTTATAACACATTAGTCAGAGTATTGTATCCGGTTTTGATTCGTCGTTATATTGAAAAGCGCAAAAAAATCGGCAAGGAAGATGTTAAACGTTTTAATGAGCGAATCGGACGCCCGATTATGAAACGTCCGGAAGGCAGACTTGTTTGGCTTCATGGTGCTTCGGTGGGAGAATCGATATCCATGCTTCCGCTGATAAACAAGCTTTTGGAAATATATCCGGATATTCATGTTATGGTGACCACCGGTACGACAACCTCTGCCGAAGTTATGGCAAAACGCCTGCCGGAAAGGGCATTCCATCAATATTTGCCGATTGATAATCCGGTGTTTACCACACGCTTTATTCGCCATTGGCAACCGACAATTGCTTTGTGGTTTGAATCGGAGTTTTGGCCTGCCATACTCTCTTCAATTAAACGTAAAAATATTCCGCTTATTTTGATTAACGGACGAATTTCAAACAAAACTTTTAAGCGTTGGCAACAGTTTGAATATATCATCAAGGAACTACTGGCTTGCTTTACGGCATGCTTGGGACAATCGGAAGAAGATGCATATCGCTTGCGTGTGCTGGGTGCAAAAGATGCTATGTGTTTGGGAAATCTGAAATATGCCGGACTGCCGATTCCGGTTGATGCGGAAAAGAAAAAAGAAATTTTGGAACAAATCGGCGAACGTCCGTTGTGGCTGGTGAGTTCAACTCATAATGACGAAGAGGCGAAAATAGGGCGTTTTTTAAAGGAATTAAATGAAAAGCATCCGCATTTGTTGACGCTTATTGCTCCGCGCCATCCGCACAGAGGTGTTGAAATTCGTGATTGCTTGAAAAATGAATACGGACTTGATGTGGCGCTTCGCTCCGAAGGCGAAAAAATTACGGCGAAAACAGATGTTTATATTGCCGATACCATAGGCGAAATGGGAATTTGGTATGAAATTTCACCGATTGTGTTTGTCGGAGGGTCGCTTATTCCTCACGGAGGACAGAATTTTATGGAGCCGTCGCGGTGCCGTGATGCCGTGATTGTCGGACCGCATATGCACAACTTTAATGATGCGATGGCACGCGCAAAACGTGCCGATGCCATTATTCAGGTTAATGATGTAATTGACTTAATCGGTATGGTTGACCAACTTTTGAGCAATAAAGAACTTTTGGAAGCTAAACGCAGTCTGGCCTATAATTGGGCAACCGGCGAAGCAAAAGTTTTAGACGGGATTGTGGAAAAAATTCAAGGATATATGGAAGATGAAAACGCCTGAACATTGGCAATCTGACTCGTTTATTTCAAAACTTTTGTTTCCGATCAGTGCCGTCTATGGTTTTTTGACGCAGTTGAGGCTTAAAATTCATAAACCTTCAAAAGCAGATGTTCCGGTTATTTGCGTCGGGAATATCAGCGCCGGCGGAACGGGAAAAACGCCTGTTTCTTTGGCAATCGCAAAAATGCTGATTAACGATGTTTATCACCCGTTTTTTGTTACGCGCGGTTATGGCGGAAAGCTTAAGAATGTTATGGTGAATAATAAAAAACATACGGCTAAAGAAGTAGGTGACGAGCCGTTATTGCTTTCAGCCGTGGCTCCTACCGTGGTCAATCCCAACCGCTTTGAAGGTGCTAAGTCGGCAATTAAAGAGGGGGCAGACATCATCATTATGGACGATGGTTTCCAAAATCCGGGCTTATATAAAAACTTATCATTTTTGGTGTTTGACGGAAATTATGGTATCGGCAACGGGAAAATTATTCCTTCCGGACCTTTGCGTGAAACATTTGAAAACGGCACCAAAAGGGCTGATGCTCTGATAATTATGGGACAAGATAAACATAATTTAGCAAAAAAAACAAAATTGCCGGTATTTTTTGCGCATCTGGAAACCGCTCAAACGGTTATTGAAGCGCGCGATGTGATTGCTTTTGCCGGTATCGGACATCCGAAAAAGTTTTACAAAACACTTAAAGAACAAGGTTTTAATGTGTTGAAAACATACGATTTTCCGGATCATCATTTTTATAATAAAACCGAGTTAGAAAACATTGTGATTGAAGCCCAAAGGCTGAATGCCGACATTTATACGACCGGCAAGGATTTTGTGAAAATTCCGCATTCTTTGCAGAACAAAATTAAGGTTTTGGAAGTGGCGGTAGCTTGGGATAAGCCGGAAAAACTGCTTGAATTCATCAAAGAAAAAATTCAGCAAAAATAATACATTATTCTTTGCGATAAATAAAAAAAGATTGACAAAACAATAAATTTTGTTATACTTGTCAGCATAAACCAAAATTTTTTAGATATGAAAATGAAATTTAACGAGTACACGATACCTGCCTCAGGCGAGTGCGTGTTTAGGATTAAGAGCTTAGCTGATCAAACTTTCAAAGCAATGGGGTTCAACGGAGAAACAAAGCTGTGCCGTGTGGATAATCTCCAAAGGGCTCAGGTGGTGTGGGCTAATATAAGCTCAAAGAGGATAGTGTATCTTCCGGTATTTTTCGGAGATTTTGCACTAGAGCCTCCGGAAGTTGATGAAATAGTGCCTATTGAAAAGACATTCTTTCTTTATCGTGAGCGAGATGATAAGTTTGGTGCTTACTATATTGTCCTATTTTACGATGATGAAATATTGTTCTATCAGATTAGGATGCTACCAAACCATCTGTTGGTTGAGAAATATTGCGAGGCCAGGGGACTTAATGTGACACATATCAGCATCTGCAAGTTGATGACTATTAAAGATAACAAGTATGTCTTGACTTGCTGGGCTGTTGAGCATGAAGAACCTGATGATCGTGGTTGTCCCATCCGATACTCCACTCTGATTCCGGTTGATTTTGCCGAATCGGAGAAGCTTCGTGATGCAAGCTTATCAAAATTAAATGAAGAGTACCTTCACGAAAATGATGTGTTTGTGGCGCAAAAAACAATTTATCGCGTCTTAAAAGACGAAGAAGGAAAGTATTATATTTCCAAAGAATTGTTTCCACGCCCGAAAGAAAAGACTCGTGAAGTGATAAGAATGAAAAATGATGAAGCCGAAAAACGCATTTGCAAAATTGTTCCGCTTCGTCAACACTGAAAAAAGAAAAAGAGAGTTCCTTTAATAAAGGCTCTCTTTTTCTTTTTGCATAAGTAAAGTAAAATGCTTGATAATGGAATAAATAAAGCTTATTCTGTTTGGCAAACGGAGAAAAAAATGATAGCAAAATTGCGTGGAATTGTTGATACAATCGGTGAAGATTTTTGTATTATAGATGTGAACGGAGTAGGGTATTTGGCCTCAGCTTCAAGCAGAACTTTGGGAACTCTCAATGTCGGTGCGGAAGTTTCACTTTTAACCATAATGAGTGTGCGCGAGGATGATATTTCGCTTTTTGCCTTTGCCGATGCCTGGGAAAAGGAATGGTTTTTAACACTTACCAAAGTGCAAGGTGTAGGGGCAAAAGTCTGCTTGAGTATTTTATCGGTATTAACTCCGTCACAGCTTTCGCAGGCCTTAAGTGCGCAAGACAAAGCTTCTTTTTGCCGAGCAAGCGGTGTCGGCCCTAAGTTGGCGGCACGTATTGTCAGCGAATTGAAAGATAAAATCGTTACTGTTCCGCTCAATATTTCAGGCGCTACAACCGGTGCGGTTGCTGATAATACACCATTGCAAAGCATTGAATTGCCGAAAAATACCGACTATGAAAAAACCGAAGATGCGATTTCGGCTCTTGTTAATTTGGGATATCAACGTTTGGAGGCTTATAAAGCCGTGAATAAAGTTTTGAATGAAAATGCCGATGCTGATGTTTCAACCCTCATTCGTTTGTCACTGAAAGAATTTGCCAATAAGGATTTTTAAGTAAATGAAAGAAGATAGCAGAATAATAAGCCCGCAAAAACAAGCCGAAGATGAAATTGTCGGCAACAATCCGGTGAGTTTGCGTCCGAACAGATTAGATGATTTTGTCGGACAGCGTGAGGTTTGTGAAAATTTAAAGGTTTTTATTGAGGCAGCAAAAGGGCGAGGAGAGGCTCTTGACCATGTTTTGTTTTTTGGCCCTCCGGGACTGGGAAAAACCACGCTTTCTTCAATCGTTGCCAAAGAACTTGGGGTTAATTTTCGTGCAACTTCGGCGCCGATGATTTCAAAATCGGGCGATTTGGCGGCGATTTTAACCAACTTAGAGCGCAACGATGTTTTGTTTATTGATGAAATTCATCGTCTTAATCCGGCAATTGAAGAAGTTTTGTATTCAGCGATGGAGGATTTTCAGCTTGATATTATCATCGGCGAGGGACCGAGTGCGCGTTCAATGCGTATTGATTTGCAACCATTCACATTGATTGGGGCAACCACGCGCTCCGGCTTGCTGTCTACTCCGCTCCGCGAACGTTTCGGTATTCCGATGAGGCTTGATTTTTATACACATGAAGAGTTGAAAAAAATCGTTTTGCGCGGGGCAAAGTTGTTGAATATTCAAATTTCCGATGACGGAGCGTTGGAAATTGCCAAACGTTCACGCGGGACTCCGCGTATTGCCGGCAGATTATTGCGCCGTGTGCGCGATTTCGGAGCCGTGGCAGATAAAAAAAT
The DNA here is from genome assembly GCA_045602545.1 of Alphaproteobacteria bacterium. Taxonomy (GTDB): domain Bacteria; phylum Pseudomonadota; class Alphaproteobacteria; order RF32; family CAG-239; genus RUG410. The sequence continues at coordinate 83,339 of JAZSBR010000011.1, read as the reverse complement.
CATTGATTCTCAAATTTCGGATATGGCATTGAAACGTCTGGATGTCGACGACTTCGGACTTGATATGTTTGATAGGCGCTATTTAAGCTGTATTGTGAAAAATTATAACGGCGGACCGGTGGGAATTGATACATTGGCGGCGGCACTTTCCGAGGAACGTGATACCATTGAAGAAGTTGTTGAGCCGTTTTTGTTGAAACTCGGATTTTTGCAACGTACACCGCGCGGAAGAATTATTTCGCCTTCAGGCTACAAATATTTAGGAATTCAAACGCCGAGCAAACAGGTTAAGCAATATGAATTGCTGGAGGGATTTGATGATGTATGATATTAAAAATACAAAGGGCGAGTTTTTTGGTTCTATTTTTGCTTTTCCGGTGCGCATTTATTATGAAGATACCGATGCCGGCGGAATTGTTTATTATGCAAACTACTTGAAATTTGCCGAACGGGCGCGTTCCGAATGCTTGACTGCTCTCGGCATAAATCAGCGCAAAATATTGCTTGAAGAACGCACTGGATTTGTGGTGCGCGCCTGCAATATTGAATATTTGAATTCCGCAGTATTGGAAGATAATTTGATTGTTACTTGCGAAGTTGCCGAACTTGGCGCCGTCTCACTTATTATAAAACAAAATATATTGCGCGGAGATGAAGTTTTGGCAAAATTGGAGGTTAAAGTTATTAACCTAAATATAGACACGCACCGCCCGACAAGACTTTCCTCAAATTTACACGAAAAAATGGAAAAAATTTTTAAAAAAACTGTTGCAAAATAAAATAAAATATTTTATATTTTCGCACGAGTTTTAAGGGTTAGCCAAACCCTTGTCAATTATTGCGAGAATTTGGTCGAGATGGCAGTAAAATCCGAGGGTTCGGTCAAATTCATTTAATCAAACAAACAGTTTTTAATCTTCTGTTGACGGGATTGAATTTTTCAAGAGAATTGTCGCAGAATCAATAACATAGAAGGAAAAATAATATGAGCGAATCTTATACGGGCAAAAAGCGTGTAAGAAAAAATTTCGGCCGAATCGAGGCTGTCGCCGATATGCCGAATTTAATTGATGTACAAACAGGTTCGTATTCAAGCTTTATAAACAATGTTGACTCTAACGGAGAACATTGTGAATTCGGCTTGGAAGAAGTTTTTAAATCAATCTTCCCGATTAAAGATTTCACCGGCACGGGTGAACTTGAATTTGTTAAATATGAACTTGAAACCCCGAAATATGATGTTGAAGAATGCTTGAAACGTGATATGACTTATGCCGCTCCAATCAGAGCAACCTTGCGTTTGGTTGTTTTTGATGTTGATGAAACAACAGGTGCGCGTTCAGTTCACGATATTAAGGAGCAAGATGTTTATATGGGCGATATTCCGCTTATGACCGATAAAGGTACATTTATCTTTAACGGCACCGAACGTGTTGTCGTATCACAAATGCACCGTTCTCCGGGCGTGTTCTTTGACAGTGACGGCGGTAAAACCATTTCAACAGGTAAAAAGCTGTTTTCGGTTCGCATAATTCCGTACCGCGGTTCTTGGCTTGATTTTGAATTTGATGCCAAAGACCTGATTTATGCACGTATTGACCGCAAACGTAAATTGCCTGCAACAACAATTCTTTATTCTTTATATTCTAAAGAAACCGAAGAAAAAATCGCAAAATTGGCTAAAAAAGGCGAAAAAATTGCTCTTGAAGATATTAAGGGCATGGATAAAGAAGAAATTCTTAACTACTTCTATGAAACAGAAACATATATCGCCGACAAGAAAAACTGGAAAATGAAGTTTACTCCGGAGCGTGTTAAAGGTGTTAAGTTTGATTTTGCCATTGTTAATACCAAAACAGGCGAAACCGTTTGGGATGCCGGCAAAAAGTTGACCATTCGTTCGGCTCAAAAGCTTGTTGATGAAGGTTTGGAATTTTTCCGCGTTACCGAGGATATGCTTTACGGTAAGTTCTTAGCTAAAAACATTATTGATGCCAAAACCGGTGAAATTTTGGCTGAAGCCGGTGATGAAATCAATGCTGAGCTTATGGCTAAGTTAAACGAAAATAAGATTAAAGAAGTTGAAGTATTGTATATTGACAATCTCAATGTCGGTGCTTATATCCGCAATACTTTGGCTGCTGATAAGGCTCGCAACCGCCAAGAAGCTTTGGCTGATATATATCGTGTTATGCGCCCGGGCGAACCGGCAACATATGAAGCTGCTGATGAGTTGTTCAATAAAATGTTCTTTGACAATGAAAGATATGATTTATCATCAGTCGGTCGTGTTAAGATGAATGCTTCTTTGGATATTCCTTTCAGCGAGGCTCCTGACACGGTGCGTGTATTGCGCAAAGATGATATTTTGCGCATTATCAAAAAGCTTGTTAATATTCGTGACGGCAAGGGAACTGTTGATGATATTGACCACTTGGGTAATCGTCGTGTTCGCTCCGTCGGTGAATTGATGGAAAACCAATATCGTATGGGATTGCTCAGAATGGAACGCGCCATCAGAGAAAAAATGAGCGCCGAAGCTTTGAACAATGTAAAGCCTCAGGATTTGGTTAATGCAAAACCGATAGCCTCCGTTATCAGAGAATTCTTCGGTTCTTCTCAATTGTCACAATTTATGGACCAGAACAACCCGCTTTCCGAAATCACTCACAAACGTCGTTTGTCTGCATTGGGTCCCGGTGGTTTGAGTCGTGATCGTGCCGGCTTTGAAGTGCGCGACGTACACCCTACTCACTATGGTCGTATCTGCCCGATTGAATCTCCGGAAGGTCCGAACATCGGTTTGATTAACTCACTTTCAAGCTATGCCAGAGTCAATAAATACGGCTTTATTGAATGCCCGTACCGCAAGGTTGTTAACGGTGTGGTAACAAAAGAAGTTGTATATCTTTCTGCCGATGATGAAGGTAAAGTTGTTATCGCTGAAGCAAATGCAAAAGTTAAAGATGACGGTCATTTTGAAAATGATTTGATTACCTGCCGTCGCGGTGGTGAAGTTGAGTTTGATAAACCTGAAGACATTAACTATATTGACGTTTCGCCGAAACAGCTCGTTTCGGTTGCTGCGGCTTTGATTCCGTTCTTGGAAAACGACGATGCTAACCGTGCGTTGATGGGTTCAAACATGCAACGTCAAGGTGTGCCTCTTTTGCGTAGCGAAGCTCCGCTTGTCGGAACAGGTATTGAAGCAACGGTGGCTAAAGACTCCGGTGCGACATTGGTGGCAAAATATGACGGTGTTGTTGATGCCGTTGATGCGAATCGTATCGTGATCAGAACAGATGGCGAAACGGCTCATGATGTAGGTGTTGAAATTTATCGTTTGTCAAAATTCCGCCGTTCAAATCAAAATACCTGCATCAACCAAGTTCCGCTCGTTAAGGTTGGTGACCATATTAAAAAAGGCGATATCATTGCTGATGGTCCTTGTACCAATTTGGGTGAATTGGCTTTGGGTAAAAACTTGCTTGTTGCCTTTATGCCGTGGAATGGTTTGAACTACGAAGATGCTATTTTGCTTTCCGAAAGAATTTCACGTGATGATGTTTTGACTTCACTTCATATTGAAGAATTTGAAGTTATGGCTCGTGATACAAAGCTCGGTCAGGAAGAAATCACCCGTGATATTCCGAACGTCGGTGAAGAAGCATTGCGCAATTTGGATGAAGCCGGTATCGTTTATGTCGGCGCTCACGTTAAAGCCGGTGATATTTTGGTCGGAAAAGTCACTCCGAAAGGTGAATCTCCGGTAACACCGGAAGAAAAACTGCTGCGTGCCATCTTCGGTGAAAAAGCCAGCGATGTTCGTGATACATCACTCCGCGCTCAACCTGGTGTTGACGGTATCGTGGTTGATGTTCACATTTTCTCTCGTCGCGGAGTTGAAAAAGATGAACGTGCTTTGGCTATTGAACAGGAAGAAATTTCCGCTTTGGCAAAAGACCGTGACGATGAAACGGCAATTATCCGCCGTAACTTTGAAGCTCGTATGAGAGATATGCTCATCGGTCAAACAGTTGTTGATGCACCGCGCGGTATTTCAAAAAAGAGCACCATCACTGCTGAAATGTTGGAGGAATTCCCTTCCGCACAATGGCGCAAAATCGTGGTTAAAGATGAAGACACAATGTCTAAGATTGAAGAACTTTGTGCTGCATTTGATGCTCGTTTGGCAAACATTCAAGCCCGCTTTGAAAATAAAGTTGAAAAGATTCAACGCGGTGATGATTTGCTCCCTGGCGTTTTGAAGATGGTTAAAGTATTCATCGCCACCAAAAGAAAGATGCAAACCGGTGATAAGATGGCCGGACGTCACGGAAACAAAGGTACGGTTTCACGCGTGTTACCGCTTGCCGATATGCCTTATACCGAAGACGGAACTCCGGTTGATGTTGTGCTTAATCCGCTTGGTGTGCCGAGCCGTATGAACGTGGGCCAAATTTTGGAAACTCACCTCGGTTGGGCAGCAAAAGAACTCGGCGCACAATTAAATGAAATGTGCGAACAATATAAACGCGGTGAAAAGAGCTTAAAAGAGCTTAATAATCGTTTGAAAGAAATCTACGGTGAAAAGCAATATAAGCGCGAAATCGCAACTTTAACCGAGCCGGAAGAAATGGAAATGATTTCCAACTTGAAGAACGGTATTCCGATGGCAACCCCTGTATTTGACGGTGCCAGCGGTGATGATATCAATCGCATGTTGACAATGGCAGGTCTTCCGACTTCAGGTCAAATTGACTTGTATGACGGTCGTACCGGTGAAAAATTTGATCGTAAAGTAACCGTAGGTGTTATGTATATGATCAAATTGCACCACATTGTTGATGAAAAAATGCACGCACGTTCGGTTGGTCCGTACAGTCTTGTTACACAACAACCTTTGGGCGGTAAGGCTCAATTCGGTGGACAACGTTTCGGTGAAATGGAAGTTTGGGCTTTGCAGGCATATGGTGCAGCCTATACCTTGCAAGAAATGCTTACCATTAAATCAGATGACGTTGCCGGCAGAACAAAAGTTTATGAAGCAATTGTTCGTGGCGAAGACAGTTTTGATGCCGGTATTCCGGAATCATTCAACGTTTTGGTTAAAGAAATCAAGTCTTTGTGCTTGAATATTGAAATGTTAAACGAAGAAGCCTAAGTCTTAAGGAGTTTATATAAATGAATAATGAAATTACTAATATGTTTAATCCGACTCCGGTGGCAGATGAAGAAAACTTTGATAAAATCAGAATTTCCATCGCCTCTCCGGAACAAATTCACTCTTGGTCTTATGGTGAAGTAAAAAAGCCGGAAACGATTAACTATCGCACATTCAAGCCGGAAAAAGACGGTTTGTTCTGCGCACGCATTTTCGGTCCGATTAAGGATTATGAGTGCTTGTGCGGAAAATATAAAAGAATGAAATATCGCGGTATTGTCTGCGAAAAGTGCGGTGTTGAAGTTACCGTATCAAAAGTTCGTCGTGAAAGAATGGGCCACATTGATTTGGCAGCTCCGGTTGCTCACATCTGGTTTTTGAAATCATTACCTTCACGCATTTCAATCTTGACCGATATTCCGATGAAATCATTGGAAAGAGTGCTTTATTTTGAAAGCTATATTGTGATTGAGCCTGGTTTAACTCCGCTCACAATCAATCAGCTTTTGACTGAAGATGAATATCAGGATGCCATTGACCAATACGGCGAAGATTCATTCAGAGCAGGCATCGGTGCCGAAGCTTTGCGCGAAATTCTCTCCAATATTGATTTGGAAGCAGAACGCGCCGTTATGCGTGCGGATTTGAAAGAAACGAATTCCGAAGCAAAACGCAAAAAACTGGTTAAGCGCCTGAAGCTTGTAGAAGCATTCTTGGATTCAAATACAAAGCCGGAATGGATGATTATGACCGTTCTGCCGGTTTTGCCGCCTGATTTGCGTCCGCTCGTTCCGTTAGACGGTGGTCGTTTTGCCACTTCTGATTTGAACGATTTGTATCGTCGTGTTATTAACCGTAACAATCGTTTGAAGAGATTGATTGAATTGCACGCTCCGGATATCATTATCCGCAATGAAAAACGTATGCTTCAAGAATCTGTTGATGCTTTGTTTGATAACGGACGTCGCGGTCGTGCTATCACAGGTACAAGCAAACGTGCATTAAAGTCTTTGTCTGATATGCTTAAAGGTAAGCAAGGACGTTTCCGTCAAAACTTGCTTGGTAAACGTGTTGACTATTCAGGTCGTTCGGTTATTACCGTTGGTCCGGAACTCAAGATGCACCAGTGCGGTATTCCTACCAAAATGGCACTTGAATTGTTCAAGCCGTTCATTTATGCAAAACTTGAACTTTACGGATTGGCAACAACCATTAAAGCCGCAAAGCGTATGGTTGAAAAAGAACGTCCTGAAGTTTGGGATATTTTGGAAGAAGTTATCAGAGAGCATCCGGTATTGTTAAACCGTGCTCCGACCTTGCACCGTTTGGGTATTCAAGCTTATGAGCCGGTTTTGGTTGAAGGTAAAGCAATTCACTTGCACCCGCTGGCTTGTACGGCATTTAACGCCGACTTCGATGGTGACCAAATGGCTGTTCACGTACCTCTTTCAATTGAGGCTCAATTAGAAGCCCGCGTTTTGATGATGTCATCAAACAACATTTTGTCACCGGCATCCGGTAAGCCTATTATCGTGCCGTCACAAGATATGGTTTTGGGTATTTATTACCTCACCTACTGCATTGATGAAATAAACAAAACAGAAAAGAAGCCTGAAGACTATAAGATTTATGCTTCACCTGAAGAATGCATGCTTGCTTTGAATGCAAAAGCCGTTGATATGCATGAAAAAATCAAATGCCGTATGGAATATGTCGGCGATGACGGTAAATTCACCAAAGGTATTGTTGAAACAACACCGGGACGTATTATCGTATCTGAAATTTTACCTAAGAAAGAAGGCGTACCGTTCTCACTTGTTAACCGCTTGGTTAAGAAAAAGCAAATTTCGCAGATTATTGATGAAGTTTATCGTGTTTGCGGAGGTAAAGAAACTTGCATTATGGCCGATGCCATTATGAGCTTGGGTTATAAATATGCCTGCTTGTCCGGAATTTCATTCGGTAAAGACGATTTGATTGTTCCGGATGCCAAGAAAAAGCTCATTGAGGAAACATCAGCACAGGTTAAAGAGTTTGAGCAACAATATCAAAACGGTTTGATTACCAAAGGTGAAAAATACAACAAAGTGGTTGATATTTGGGCATCTTGCACTGATAAAGTTGCTGATGAGATGATGAAAAACATTTCAAAACCTGATGAAAACAACATGTTAAATTCCGTATACATGATGGCCGATTCCGGCGCCCGCGGTAGTGCCGCACAAATGCGCCAATTGGCAGGTATGCGCGGATTGATGGCAAAACCTTCCGGTGAAATTATCGAACAACCGATTATTTCAAACTTTAAAGAAGGTTTGACCGTGTCTGAATACTTCAACTCAACCCACGGTGCGCGTAAAGGTTTGGCCGATACGGCTTTGAAAACTGCTAACGCCGGTTATTTGACACGTCGTTTGGTTGATGTCGGACAAGATGTTATCATTACTGAAACAGATTGCGGAACCGAACGCGGTATCATTGTTCGTCCGGTTGTTGACGGCGGTAATGTGATTGCCTCCATCGGTGAAAGAATTTTGGGCAGAACCGCTGCCGAAGATATTGTTCATCCGGAAACTGGCGAAGTGATTGTTCACAAAGGTCGCTTGATTGATGAATATGATGTTGAAAAGGTTGAAGCTGCCGGTGTTGAACAAGTTATGATTCGTTCGGTTTTGACTTGCGAATGCGAGGACGGTGTTTGCGCCGCATGTTACGGACGTGACTTGGCAAGAGGTACTCCGGTTAATATCGGTGAAGCTGTCGGTGTTATTGCCGCTCAATCAATCGGTGAGCCGGGTACGCAATTGACACTTCGTACATTCCACATCGGTGGTGCCGCTTCAAAATCAGCCGAACAATCAACAATTGAAGTTCCGTTTGCCGGTATTTTGAAAATTGAAAACGGTCATACCGTTACCAATGCCGAAGGTCACGTTATTGTGTTGGCTCGTAACTGCGATATCGTAATTGTTGATGAACAGGGACGCGAAAAATCTCGTCACCATGTTCCGTACGGTGCAAAAGTTATGGCTCAGGAAGGCGATAAAGTTGCCAAAGGTCAAAAGATTGCCGAGTGGGATCCGTTTATGATTCCGATTATTTCGGAACGTACCGGTACTGCTCAATTGGTTGATTTGATTCCGAACGTTTCCGTTAAAGAAAGTATGGATGAAACAACCGGTATCAGCTCAAAAATGGTTATTGATTGGCAATCAGGACCAACGGCAAATGCTAACTTGAAGCCGAGCATTGTCTTGAAAGATGCCAAAGGCAAACCGGTTAAGTATGAATCAGGAAAAGAAGTTCGTTACTATCTTTCTGTTGATGCGGTCTTGAACGTAGATAACGGCACTGAGGTTAAAGCCGGTGACATTATCGCACGTATTCCTAGAGAAAGCACAAAAACAAAAGATATTACCGGTGGTTTGCCACGCGTTACCGAATTGTTTGAAGCACGCAAGCCGAAGGATCCGGCAATCATTTCCGATATTGACGGTATGGTAGAATATGGCAAGGATTATAAATCTAAACAACGCATTATGGTTGTTCCGGAAGAAGGTAATCCGATTGAATATATTGTACCGAAAGGTCAGCGTTTGGTTGTTCAAGACGGCGATATCGTCAAAAAAGGCGATATGCTTGTTGAAGGCACACTTGCTCCGCACGATATTTTGCGCGTTTTGGGCGTAGAAAAACTGGCTGAATATTTGGTTCAGGAAGTTCAAGCCGTATATCGTTTGCAAGGTGTGGCAATTAACGATAAGCATATTGAAGTTATCGTTTCGCAAATGTTGCGCAAGGTTGAAATCACCGCTCCTGGCGATACAACATTCTTGGTTGGCGAACAGGTTGACCGCGATGTCTTTGAGGCAGAAAATGCTAAAATACTCAAAGAAGGCGGTGAGCCGGCAGTTGCTGATCCGGTTTTGCTCGGTATTACAAAAGCCAGCTTGCAGACCAAATCGTTCATTTCAGCCGCATCATTCCAAGAGACAACTCGTGTATTGACCGAAGCCGCTGTTGAAGGCAAGGTTGATAAGTTGAGCGGATTGAAGGAAAATGTTATCGTAGGTCGTTTAATTCCGGCCGGTACTGGTAACATTTTGCGCTCACTTCGCAAGGTTGCCGCTCAGAATGATAAAGAAATTCTGGCAATGCGTGAAGAGCAGCAAGCTCAGCAGTTGGAAGCTGAAGGAAATGCCGCTCCGGCAATTGAAGAATAAAACTTTATAAAAGTGAAAACGCTTTTCGGGTGATGAGCTCGAAGAGCGTTTTTTTTGCTTGATTTTCGTAATTTTTTTTGATACTCTTTTTTGTAGAGCATAAAAGGCTCGGAGGTCTCAAAGCCTCTTGGAAATAGTCCTTTTTCAAGGATGGTTTTGTTTTCAGTCATACATGTATGGCTGGAAGATAGCGAAATAAGAAGCTTAAAGCTTGCGAATAAGCTATACTATCCAATTTCCAATAGTTTTGAGCTTCCAGTCGCCCTTTATGAGGCGATTTTTCTTTTATGCTTATTGGCATAATTTTTTAGAAAAGGACTGTTCAAATGAAAAAATGTTTTAATAATGTGCAAATGTTTAAATCAAGCGAGAATTGCGATAAATATTCCAAGAGTGTTTCGTATGAAACACTCGTCGGCGAAACGACGACAACCGGCACTGGTTATAAGCAGATTCGGCGATTAAGTAAATGCAGTGCAGTTAAACCGCTTTCGGCGGTTGGCACTTTGACATCGTTGCTGTGCAACTCCGCCAAAGTGGTGGAAAAATTATTAAGGCACGTCATAACGAGGAGGACTTCAGTCCGACGTGGTTATCTCCCTGAGAAGTGTACTCATGCAAATGAAGAATCCTTATTTGCAAGCGTCACTTGGTTAATGAGATTACCACGTCGCATTCAAAGAATGCTCCTCGTAATGACGATTCCGGCGCTTGCCCTCATTTTCACCCTCATCACCACCGGCGAATCATCGGCGGAAACTTGGGATTGCGGAGAAATTGCAAATACGGTGAGTTGTTCCTTAGATGAAAATGGTGTTTTTACAATTACAGGTGAAGGCAGAATGAAAGATTATGAGAGAGCCGATGCAAATGGTTGGATTGATGAGCGCCCTTGGGGTTCAACAGAAATTGCAAACGGCGAATTTACAAATATACATACAGTTGTTGTCGGTAAGGGTGTTACATACATCGGAAGTAATGCTTTTGAAGGCTTTTCATGTATTAAAACGCTTAAGGGTATGGATGATGTTGAAGAAATAGGCACAGATGCTTTTTATGGAACAGATTTAGATAATGTTAATATGCCGAAAGCTAAAATTGTCGGAAATTATGCTTTTGTGGGAAATAGCCGTTTGAAAAATATAAATATGCCGAATGTGGAAGTTTTTTACGGGTATTCATTTTTTGGTGTGCCAATAGGAGGTTACTCCGGAGATTGTCTGCAATATAAAAATGGGAATTGTGTCAGAAATGATAAGTGGCGCTGCTTAAGCGGTTATTTGCTTAAAGAAAACATATGTATTGATTCTGCCAATGGCTGCGGTGCCGGTTATAAAGACATGGGTGGATTTTGCAACCGCATTCAATATACCCCTGCCGAGGCGGCGCAAGTGTTGAAAGATGACGACACAAATTCGGTGACGATTACATTCAAAAAGTGATTATTGTCATTGCGAGGAGAACGAATGTTCGACGAAGCAATCTTCCACGCCGATTTAAGGGCGGTGCAATAATTTTATAATAAACAATTATTTTTATGTGGAAGATTGCCGCGTCGCCTACGGCTCCTCGCAATGACAGTGCGGTGCTTGTTTTTATCTGGAAGATCACCACGTCGGACTAAAGTCCTCCTCGTGATGACATTAAAAAAAGGCTTACAAAAAACGACAATTTTGTAGGTCCAAAAAAAAACAACTCTCTGAAAAATCAGAGAGTTGCGTCATGAAATAAAAGATTTTTTTATTTTACCAAGTCAATAACTGCTTCGGTAATATCAACACCACCGCTGACAACCGAGGTCTTGTTTAATACAACACCAAGGTCCTTCTTTTCAGCAACAGAGTTGATAATGTTTTGAATTTTAGCATCAGATGCTTGCAAAGCTGTGTTGTAAGCATTATCAAATTCATTTTTCTTTGCTTGAATTTCGCCCAAATACTTTTCTGTAGCAGCTTTCTTTTCATCATCTTTTTTGATTTCATCAATCTTGGCATTGGCTTCATCTGCCATTTTCTTCAATTCATTAATCTGAGCTTCACGATTTGTACGCAATGTGGCAACATCTTTAGATGAGGCAACAACGCGTTGTAAATCAATTACACCTACACCCTCGTTTTTGCAACAGAAACAACAGAAAACAAGTGAAGTTAATGCGGCGGCAACAACGGCTGCGCCGAAAGTATAAGCCAAAGTCTTTTTCTCAATATTTAAAGTCATTTTAATCTCCTAAAAAATTCTAAGGTTATGATAATCACTAACGGATTGATTTCAATATTTTTTTGTTATTTAATAACAGTATTATTGAAACAGATCCTTAATTTTATCAAAATATTTTTTAATTTCCGGCTGAGCAACCTCTTCTTTCGAAGCATCACGAAATTCTTCCATCAGCTCTTTTTGCTTGGCATTGAGCTTAGTCGGAATAATTATTTTCGTGCTGACATACAAATCACCGCGCTTTTCTGAATCATAGTAATGCATGCCTTCGCCTTTGACTTTTATCAGCGAATCGTGCTGGGTTCCTGCCGGAATATCAACGACAATTTTTTTGCCGTTAATTGAAGGGATTGTCGTTGTTCCGCCCAAAATTGCATTGGCTACCGATATTGGAACGGCAGTGTATAAATCGTTTCCGTTGCGCTCAAACATTTTGTGCGGTTGAACAAAAACATTAACATACAAGTCGCCGTTTTCTCCGCCTCTGGTTCCTGCCATACCTTCGCCGGCAAGACGTATGCGCATATTGGTTTCAACGCCGGCTTTGAGCTTAACTTTAAGCTTTTTATTTATTTTTATTTGTCCGTTACCGAAGCAATCTTCACATGGCTCTATAACGGCATGCCCCGAGCCGTGACAACGAGGGCAGGGGGTTTCAACCACAAAGAATCCGCCTTGCGAAGTTCTGATTTTGCCTTTTCCCTGACATGTTTGGCATACGGGAGCTTCTTTACCGTCTTTGGTGCCGTGTCCGTGGCATTTTTCGCAAGTTTTGGTCGTAGGGACAACGATTTCCTGTTCACAGCCGTTGAAAGCCTGCTCCAGCGTTATGTTCAGATTATAGCGTAAATCACTGCCACGTTTGGCGTAAGAGGCGCCTTTGCCTCCGCCCATGAATTCGGAAAATATGTCATTAAACATATCGGCAAATCCGCCACCGAAATCAAAACCTCCGCCGAAAGGATTACCGCCGTTTCCGCCTGCAAATGCACCTTTGCCGTAACGATCATATGCAGCGCGTTTTTGCTCGTCTTTCAATACTTCATAGGCTTCATTAACGGCTTTGAATTTTTGCTCGGCTTCCTTATCTCCGGGATTGCGATCAGGATGATATTTCATCGCCTGTTTGCGAAACGCTTTTTTTATTTCATCGGCAGTGGCTGTCGGCGCAACCTCTAACAAATCATAATATTCAGTATCGGCCATAATTGTCTCTTTATATTATTAAAGCTTATCCGTCTCGCCGATATACATGCCGATTGTTCCGGCTGCTTTAACATAAGGGCTGTTGGCATCAAGGCCCGTTGTGCCGGCTTTAACGACATCTTTTAAGTCAAAAGAAGTTACTTGACCGTTTTTCAAACCAACCATGCGGTTTGTGTGACCGGCAACCAATAAATTTACGGCTTCAGCGCCTAAAACAACGGCCAAACCGCGGTCAAAAGCAGTTGGGTTTCCTGAGCGTTGAACGTGTCCGAGTTTGGTAACGCGCGTTTGAAAACCGGTATAATTTTTGTTAATTAAGTTGCTCAAATATTCACCGATACCGCCGTTAATTTTTTCACCCACCAAATTTTGTGCGGCAGTAACTGCCTCGCCGTTTTCGGTTTTAACACCTTCGGAAACAACAATCAGAGCATGAGTGCGTCCGCTTTCTTTGATGCTTTTAAGCTTGTTGATGATACCTTCCAAAGTGTATGGAATTTCCGGCACCAAACAAATATCGGCAAAACCTGCCAAAGCCGAATGCATTGCCAAGTGTCCGGCATCACGTCCCATAACTTCCAAAATCAGGGCGCGGTGATGCGAACGTGCGGTTGTCATCAAATCATCAAGAGCAGTTGTGCAAATTTGACAAGCAGTATTGAAACCGACTGAAAAATCAGTGAGCGGAGTATCATTATCAATAGTTTTCGGAATACCTATCATTTTAACGCCGGCAATATCGCAATAATTGCTGATGATGGTCATGCTGCCGTCACCGCCGACAACCACAACGGCATCAAGTCCGAGTTTTCTGACGCCTTCGCCGAAACGAATCGCCTGTTGTTCCTGCTCTTCTTTTTTGATACCGGAGTTAAGCGAACCCAAATATGAGCCGGCAAGTCTCGGCCATGGTGTGTTTGAATAATTTTCCGGCGTTAAAATTTCATAAGAAAGCGGGTCACCGGTCAATCCGTTTGTCCCGTCATGGATTCCGTATACTTCCCAACCACATTTTGTGGCGGCATTAACAACAGACATAATAACAGCATTCAAACCGGCGCAATCGCCGCCGCTTGTTAAAATGCCTATTTTTTTGATAGTACTCATAAAAATCTCCGAATTTAAGTATTGCATTTAAATAAAAAATATTGTATACTCCTTACTACTTTGAAAAATAATTTCCACTTTAAAAGTGAAATTATTCCACAGTTTTTAAGAAAGGACTGAATAAAGTATGCTCAATAATGATAAAATTGCGAAGTTACAGCTTATTCTTTGTGAAATGAAACTGGAACAACGCCATTTGAATACAGATATGTCAAAACTCTTAAAATCCGGTAAAACTGTTGATTTTTTTCAAGCCAAAAAGCTTAGTTCCATGAAAACGGGGCTCGCTAAAAAGATTAGCAAAATTGAAGCAAGTATTGACCCGAATATTATAGCATAACACCTATATTTAAAAGTGTGAAATACGTAATATTTGAAAATTGTTTGGCGCAAATTGATACATAATCTTAATTTTTTGCTTGAAAAATTATTTTTTATGTGCTAATCAATGCCAAAATTTGTTTTAACAATTTATTTTATTTAAGAAATGAGGTGATTTAAGTGGTTCAAGTTACTGTTATCGGAAATGACGTTAATCAGTCGCTCAAAATCTTGAAAAAGAAAATGCAGCGCGAAGGCGATTTTCGCGAAATGAAGTTGCGTCGTTGTCACGAAAAGAACTCGGAGAAAAAGGCTCGCCGTAAGGCTGAAGCGATTCGCCGTGCCAGAAAACAGATGCGTAAACGCTTAGATATTGAAGGCTTCTAAAGAAGTTTTATTAAACAAAACAAAAACCGGTGGAGAAAATCTGCCGGTTTTTTATTATCATTATCGGGCGCGTTAAGCGAACCGATAATCTGAAGCTGAAACTCTTTACTGTCATGCCCGACGAAGATCGGGCATCTCAGCTAAATCAAAAAGAGATCCTCGGTTGATTGCTACGCAATCCCCAAGGATGACAATATGAAAAAAGAGTTTGCCCAATGATGACCATAAAAAATATCGCAAAAACTATAGCTCTTTTCGGGCATCGAGCGCCATCTGAATTGTGCCATCATCCATATAATCAAGCTCGGCTCCGACCGGAATCCCTTGCGCCAAAGTCGTAATTTTGAGCGAAAAATCCTTGAGGCGCGACAAAAGATAATGCGTTGTGATTTGCCCGTCTATGGTCGCCGGCAAAGCCAGAATAACCTCTTTTATCACTCCTTTTTGCAAGCGCTCAAACAGCGATTCGATGTTCAAATCTTCAGGCGTTATTCCGTCAATAGCTGAAAGAATCCCGCCCAAAATATGGTATTGCCCTCTATAAACGCCGACTCGCTCCATTGCCCATAAATCAGCAACATCCTGTACAATGCACAAAACCTGAGCATCACGCGACAAATCAGAACAAACAGAGCAGGGAACAGATGTGTCAAAATTACCGCAAATCGGACATTTTTGAACATTGTCCGCCATATTTTGCATTGCCTCAATCAACTCCGGCAATGCCGTTTCTTTATTTTTCAAAAGTTGCAATACAATGCGACGCGCCGAACGAGTCCCTAAAGCCGGCAATTTTGCAATCAGCTTTATCAGGCGCTCAATCTCTTTTCCCTGCATCAATTTTCCTTAAAACGGAAGTTTCAAACCGCCTAAACCGACACCGCCGGTGGCTTCTTTCATGCCTTCAGCCATCATCTCTTCAACCTGAACATGCGCATTGGTATAAGCAACCAAAATCAAGTCTTCAAGCATCTCTAAATCATCGCCGACAAGCTCTTTATTGATGCTGATTGAAATCATCTCCTGACGACCGTTCAAAACAACTTTAACGGCACCGTTACCGCTTACGCCTTCTTTTGTTTGAGCGCCAAGCTTGTCTTGAGTTTCTTTCATTTTTGCTTGCATTTGTTGAGCTTGTTTCATAAGTCCTTGAATATTCAACATTTATTTTCTCCTTAATCAAAATTTTCAAAGTTTGCATCAGCATCGGAAAAGTCCGGTTCATCATCAGCTTCTTCCTGCGCCTTGCGTACGATTGTTTCTATTTTAGCACCATTAAATTCGGAAAGTATAGCTTTAACTAAAGGATATTCAGAGATATTTTCCTTATTTTTGTTCAATTCTTTGCTTTCCATAAAAGCCAGAGTTTCGCCCAAAGGCTCATAATCTGTGTCAATAATCCAATTTATGCCGGTTTCCGTTTCCAAGAATTTGCGCAAATCGGCAATCAGGTTGCGCTCGGCATTTTCCGACAAAGCAACTCTGATGCGTCCGTTGGAAAATTCTTTGAATGACATATCGTTTTTAACGGCAAACAATAACAAAAGTTGTTTTTTGGCCTGCAATATGCGCACTAAATCTTGCGGTGAATTAAGCTCGATTTCCGAGTGTTTTTCACTCAAATCGGAGACAATGTGATTTTCATCATCGGGAGTGTTATTCAGATTTTTTTTTTCACCGACCGAAGGTGCGGTTTTCAATTCAGAGTTTTTTTTTATCTCGTTAATCAGCTCTTCCGGTGACGGCATTTTGGCAGAATAAGCCACGCGAATTAAAATCATTTCCAAAGCATCAATCGGTACATTTGCATATTGAATTTCGCTTAAACCCTTAATCAGCATTTGCCAGATTTTTGAAAGAACGGACATTGGCGCAACACAAAGCTTTTTGCAAGCATCTTTTTCCGCCTCGCTGACTTCGTTAGAGTTGATATAATCCGGCAAGATTTTGATTTTGGCAATAAGGTGCGTAATATCAATCAGGTCTTGCAAAATTACGAGAGGAATCGCTCCGTTTTTATATTGCTCGCTCAAGTTTTGCAAAACGGAGGCAACATTTCCTTCAAGCAGTTTTTCATACAAGGCAAGCGTTTGATTTCTATCGGCAAGCCCGAGCATATTTTTTACCGTGTCGCTCAAGATTTTTCCATTGCCCAAAACAATAGCCTGATCAAGCATTGAAAGCCCGTCGCGGGCGGAGCCGTCGGCAGCTTTGGCAATCATACTCAAAGCCGATTCGTCTGCTTCAATATTTTCTTTATTTAGAACTTTACGGAAGAGATTGAGCAGAATATCAACGCTCAAACGTTGCAAATCAAAGCGCTGGCAACGCGACAAAATCGTGACCGGAACTTTTCGGATTTCCGTGGTGGCAAAAATAAACTTTACATGAGCCGGCGGTTCTTCCAAAGTCTTCAACAAGGCATTGAACGCGCTCTTTGAAAGCATATGCACTTCATCAATGATATAAACTTTATAGCGGGCATTGGTCGGCTTATAGCGCACGCCGTCCAGAATTTCACGCACATCATCAACGCCGGTTTTTGAGGCGGCATCAAGCTCAATAACATCAATATGCCTTCCCTCGGCTATGGCACGGCAATTTTCGCATTCTCCGCACGGATGAATGGTCGGACCGCCGTTTCCGTCTTTTCCGAGGCAATTTATGGCACGGGCAATCAAGCGCGCAGTGGTGGTTTTTCCTACTCCGCGGATTCCGGTTAAGATATAAGCATGATGCAAGCGGTTATTGGCAATGGCATTGGTAAGCGTTTGCACCAAAGCATCTTGTCCGAGCAAGTCTTCAAAAACCTGCGGACGATATTTGCGCGCCAGTGCGATATATTGTTCATTATTTTCAGCCATTTATGCCACTCAAACCTCTTTATAAAAAGCGAAGGAACCCGAACCCTGAAAAAAATCGTTACGGCTGCTTTTTTCCAAACCTGACCGAGTTGGCGAACTTTCAGCCTCGAGCCCTTCAAGATTTTTTTATAGTCTTTTAATGCAATTTTGCAAGCGAAAAAAATCACAATGTGCATGAAATTTTAATAGCCCTGATTACCTACTCCTATATAAATAATAAGACACGTAAAACATGGTCAATTTAAACGAACGTTTATTGTCAACACTTTTTTTTATTTTTTTTAATTTTTCGTCAAAATAGCGTTAAAACCTTATAATTATTGCTTTTTAGGCATATCATTCTAATCTGGATCGTTCTGAAATTTTTCATTTTTTCATTGGTGGCAATAAACGTTCGTTTTGTTACAATTAGACAAAATTAAAAATTTTCAAGAAAGGAAAAAGCGATGAGTAAAGTATTTGAAGATATGCTGGGAAGAAAGTTCCAAATTGAGCAAGATGAGCGTGGTA
Organism: Alphaproteobacteria bacterium; assembly: GCA_045602545.1. GTDB lineage: Bacteria > Pseudomonadota > Alphaproteobacteria > RF32 > CAG-239 > RUG410. Next base: position 65,340 of record JAZSBR010000011.1, on the reverse strand, counting down.
ATGAAGTCTGGCGTTCTGAAGATTATCCGGAATTTACGTTTAAATCGATAGAAAAATATAAAGATGAAGATGGTAATTGTCTTTTATACGCGGAAAAATTTGGAACTTCAACTATAGAATATGATGAAGCAAATGAAATAATTATGAAAAAAGAAAACAACGTAACAGAATATCCGACGGAATTAGTGGATATTATGCCTGTTACAAATCAAATGTTTGTTCCTGTAGTTAATAATAAGGTTGTTATTGATGGTAACTTTCGCGATAATGCTGTTGCATGTAATGCAAAGCAAGGCTCTGGAATATTAGAAAAAAGAGAATATATAAAAACCACTAGATACCATGGTGCATATGTTGCCCCAGGAAGCATGGTTTTAGCTGCTGACATAGCTTCAGTTTATGGAAGCTCTAGGAAAGAAACAAATGTATTATACCGTAATATAAAGAGAAGGCTGGCAACAATAGATTCACCATTGGAGCAAGTCAAAACAGTGGCATCTATGTTAAATGCGAATCAAGAATTAAGAGACGCAATTCCATATAAGCAATTTAATGAAATAATGACAGATTTTGCAAAAAATGCTTCATTGGCATTAAAAGAGCACCCTGAACAAGCCCAGCAGATTTTTGATACTTTTAATTCAATCAAACAAAGCGATGCAGAAAAGGCATGGAACGAATATAATAGGGATTTTTATAAGGCATTGGCGAAAAATGCACCGCAAATATTTATTGATAATGCCTCACTTATTCATCCGGATGATCGTATTAGATTTTTACCGGATATTGCAGCGGAGCATAAAAGATTAGCGCTACAGGCATTAGATGCCATGCCTTCTTTGAAAGAAAAAGGGGATCCTAGTTACGTTAGAAATTTCGAGATATATAAAGCATTTTCTACTTTTCTTGATATGCAATTACCTAATGAAGATAAAGAAAAGATGTTCACAATCTTATTTAACGATAAAATAACAACGAGTGAGCTTGTTTTGTATGCTGGTGGTGACGCTATCAGTTTCAGACCGAATCTAGATAAGTATATGGAAAATACTAATATGTTTTCTGATGAATTCTGCGAAGCGTTCATGCACCTTGCGTCGTCTGGTGATGATGCTTATTGGATGGGCTCGTATATAGATGATATCATTAAAAAACAAAAAACTTTATCTGCAGAATTTTGTAAAGATATGGGGGAATATACCAGACACAACAAAAATCATACGGGAGAATATTTACAAGCCTTGGAAAAACTTCCAATGGGAGTTGATAAGACTGAACATTATAAGAATCTCGTTTATATAGTAACAAGAGCCGATGCTTATAGCGGATTAGAGAGAGCAGATAAAGAAGCGGCAATTAATTATGTTGCCCAAAGTCCTGAAAAATTATCTCCGGAATTTTGCAAATATATGATTGAAACCGCAAAAGATATGTCCGATTGGGAAAAAAACGAGTTACAACCAATTCTTAAACGCGTGCTGAACGAGGACATTTCTTATTTCTATAAACATAGAGATGTTTTTAATGACAATATATTCATTCAGCAAGCAGCCTTAAAAGACCATTCGCTTATTCCGAGTTTGAATGGTATTTATAGAGAAAATTTTGATGCGTTTGCTAAGATTTATGAAGATGAATACAAAAAAGCTTCATACGGCATTGATGAGAATAATCTAAAGCAAAAGAATGTTGTTTTAGAAAAAGGAAACAACGAAATTATGGATACCATTAAAACCAAAATACTTGATAATAAAGATTATTATGGTGATCATATTTCTAAACCCGTTCAGGTTTGGTTGGTCAAAAATGCTCAAAAATATCCGAATTTGGTGAGCGATTGTCTTAAAACTGCGGAACTTCCTTATGTTGAGATGTGCATCAAAAACATTGAAAATCCGGAAAAAGAAAATATTGCTTGCGTGTTAAATCGGTTGCAAGCTAAAGCCGGTGAAGGATATGAAGATTTTCGGGAGCAATGTGAAGAGAAAGGTATTGAATATACATGGGAAGAATTTGAAAAAAAATCGATAAAATCAATGACTTTTGCAGATATTCAAGAGGCTGTAGATTTTGCGCGGAGACAAGAAATATGCTGGCGCGCATGTAACGCTTTTGCTAAGGATGTACAGAAAGAAGTTGGAGATGTTGCCTTATCAAGCTCTCCTGTGCCGATGTTGTTTGGGGCAAGAATGGGAGCAAATAAAGTAGATACCAGACTAACTTATGACATGGCCGAAGCCGGAATCGATGATTTCAAGACAGCCAAACGAGTCGCTAAACTGTTTTATGCCTTAAATGAACGTCCCGCAGTTTATGGCTCTGATTATAACCAATATTATCCGCAAGCATTATTACCGATAGCCAAATCTGATGTGATGCAGGATTGGATGTATCCGGTGATGATGGATGCTGTGCAAAAAGGTGGTTTAACCATATCGGAAGGGCGTATGCCTAGTGAACGCACTTTGTTTGATTGTTGCAAAGCGTGGAAAATCAACCCGGCAATGCCGCAAAGATTGGCAAAATTTGTCGGTACACACAGCTTGAAAGGGCGTATGCTTGCCGGTGCTATTTTTGATAAAATGGTAGAAGACGGTAAGACGGCACCTGAGGAATGGCGCGATAATAAAGTTTTGCACGAAAAATTTTATGAAGAATTGGCTCGTGCCGAAAAAATGCCACGCGAAAAAGCTCTCCAGCAATATATTCCGAATACGCCGATTAATCGCAAGCGCGTGATCGGTATGGGAATGGAAGAAAAAGGTATTGAAAATACGCCGGAAAACTTTAAAGCTCTTTATCGCGAAGCTCGTGAAAAAGGAATTTTCGATAAGATGCTTGCCAAGCCGGAAGAAGCAAAAACAACATTTTCTTCAAGATTGTTGGTTGAAACGGCACGCAGAAAATTCGATAAAACAAGATAATAAATATCTTGTCTGATTAGAAAAAAAACGGAGATGAACTCTCCGTTTTTTTAAAGCATTCTGACAAAGGAAAGTTTATCCTTTTCAGAATCATAATCAATTTGTGCTACGCAACAGTTAGGCAAACCGATGCCATAGGATTCCAATCCGGCCAAAAGCGATGACATCACACCGCCGTGGGTGGAAATACCGATGTTTTTGCAAGACGATGAGTGCGCAATATCAAGCAAAACCTTGTTCACGCGGTCAAACACCTGATGCTTGCTTTCACTGTCATCACCGGGGTATTTGCTGTCCCAAGTTTGAGGTGTGGGATATAGCACATCATGCATCAACTGAGGCCAGCGATTACCGATTTCTGTCATAGTATGCCCTTCAGCCTCGCCAAAACAACATTCATGCAGATTTTCTCTTGTCGCAAGCGCAACTTTGAGTGTTTTATTGACAATCTCAGCGGTGCTTTGAGCGCGCAAAAACGGAGAAACATACATCTCTTCAATTCCGTAATTTGCCAGCTTTTTAGCCAGCTCTTCTGCTTGAATTTTGCCTTTTTCGTTCAAATCGGGATTTGCCGATGTTCCTTGCCATACTTGCTTGGCATTAAGTTCCGTTTCGCCGTGGCGAAATACAAAAAAAGTCTTCTTCATAAGCTCTATCTTCATTATATATTTTTATGAAAATCTTGTACTCCTTTAGTAATCAAAAAGCAAGCATAAAATTATTTTTTTATAAGGATTTTTCCCCGCTATCAAAAAATAACTTTACAAAGCAAAAGTTTTTTGCTAATCTTAAAAGCAGAATGATGCTTAATCATTTTAAGAACCTTCGGGTTCGGGGCTGTCGAAAGCTCTAATATCATGAGATACCTAAAGGGTGTCCTTGTTTACTAATCCGATAAACAGGATTGGGTTTGTTTGGGACGCTTTTTTGGTTTTAAATCCCCACATTGGTTGGGGAGATTGTGGCGTATGTACAGGCATTTTAAATGCTAAAGGCTATGATAGTCATTGCTCATGATATGATTTTCGAACTCCCCGCCCGCTGTAAAAACAGAGGGCTTTTAAGTTTTTACAATAACCTTTTATATGGGAGATAATAAAATGATAAATTTGAAAAATAAATCCTCTGTCATCTTGAACCCCGAACGAAGTGAGTGGGTGTCAAGATCTCATGTTACAAATGTAGAGGCTGTTGTCAATGACAGAGCAAAAACGAAACGTTACTCTGCAAAAAGAGATCTTTACGGGGATTTCGCTTACGCTCAACCCCTCAAGATGACAGAAAAGGCACTGTCATTCCTGCGCCTGCGCGGCGCGTCAGGCGCTCAAGGAATCTCTGCTCCGGCGTCGTGCCGTAAGGCACACAAACGCCGCTTCCTATTTAATTTAATTCGAAGATCCCTTGAAAAATTTTTCAAGAAAAATTTTAGGGATGACTCTTCTTGTTTCGGCTTCGCCAAAATTCCAACGCTTGCCCTCATTTTCACTCTCATCACAACAGCCGAATCGCAGGCGGAAACCTGTAAAATTAGTTCAACTGAATTTACCTGTCGGAGTGGAATTGATATTCTCGGCAAAACAGAAGCAGGAGAATATATCTGCGGGACGGATTGCACCTTTACAATTGTCGGCGACACCGTTAAAGTTAAAGCAAACAGCGCCAATGCCACCATAGATACTGGTATCTTTTCACCAAAAGCTTATTCTGAAGGAAAAGTTTTAAAAACAAACGGCGAGGAAGTCAATTTCAACAAAATAGAACTAGACGGCGATTTTGCATCTATCGGAACATTTGCTTTTGCCCATTCAGATGCTACCATTGTTCCCAAAAGCGGAACCTTAAAGATATCCTCAAACACTTCAAAAATAGCTTATGGAGGAACGGGAGAGATTCAAGGTGATGTATATGTTGAAAAAACCGCAGGTCAATCATTGCATGGCGCTGTTATAAATGGTAATTTGATTTTTGCCGAGGGTATTAAAACAATAGGCGAATGGTTTATGGGAAATGCAACAATCGACGGAGATGTTGTGATTCCGGCTTCGGTAACAGATATTGCTGCTGATAATTGGATAACGCTTTTAGATTCACTAAATAAAGGTCACAAAGTTTATTGTGGAGCCGGTAATTGCTATCAGTTGTTTTATGATTCATGTTATAAGGATACAAGGGAAGGTTATTTATCAGAATGCTTAAAGGCACTTGGACGTTTGAACGATAGCAGAAAATTGGCAGGTTATAATGATGAGTGTACGGATTATAAATGCCAGAGTTGCAAAAGCGATTATAACTACATTAAAAGCGGAACCGGTTGCGTTTCCGATTGCGGAGCCGGCTATTTAGGAAAAGAAAAAGCATGTATCGACTCGGCGCTCGGTTGCGGAGAAAATTATCGTGATATGGGCGGTTTTTGCAACCGTATTCAATACACTCCTGCCGAAGCGGCTAAAGTTTTGCGTGATGGCAACACCAATGAGATTACAATTACATTCAAAAAATAATCAATCATAAATTCACAAGGCCATCGAATTCAAATCGGTGGCCGAATTTTTTTTACTCAACTATTGAATTATTTTTTTATAAAACAAATAAAAAATATTGACATCTTTGAAAAAGATTATTATACACTTTTAGTGTTATTGCTCTGGTGGCGGAATTGGTAGACGCGCATGCTTCAGGTGCATGTCGGAGAACTCCGGTGGAGGTTCAAGTCCTCTTCAGAGCACCAATTAAAAAAAGCCTCGTTTGAGGCTCTTTTTTTTAACTCATCTTTTTCCAAGTTGTGCCACTGGCAGAATCTTCCAACACAATTCCGCGTGATTTTAATTCATTGCGAATCGCATCGGCCGTTGCCCAATCTTTGTTCTTTTTAGCTTCTGCACGTTTGGTAATCAGCGCCTCAATTTCTTGGGCCTCATCATCACCGCCTTCGCCTTTGAACCAGGCGTTTGCATCATTATATAACAGCCCGAGCATTTTGGCATCAGCAATAAGTTGCGATTTGAAAGCCGAGCGCTCTGCATCAGAATTTGCCTTGTTTAAATTATTAACATCTTCATGCAAATACGAAAGCGCCAGCGGAGTGTTTAAATCATCTGCCAAAGCCTCAATTAACTTTTCGTTCGGCGCAACTTCTTTAACTTCAACATCATTATTTTTCAATAAGGCATTGTAAAACTTATCTAAAATTGCTTTTGCTTGTTCAAGCCCTTCAAATGTGAAGTTGAACGGTTGGTGATAGTGCGTGGTTAAAAACAATAAACGCAAGGCTTCTGCCGGATATTTTGCCAATATTTCATCAACGGTATAAAAATTACCCAAAGATTTGCTCATTTTAACACCGTTAATCATCAGCATTCCCGTATGTACCCAATAATGGGCAAACTTAGTCCCCGGAAAAGCGCAGGTTGATTGTGCGCACTCATTTTCATGATGCGGGAAAATTAAATCCGAGCCGCCACCGTGAATATCAAAGTCATTACCTAAAAGCTTTGAACTCATTGCCGAGCATTCCAAGTGCCACCCCGGACGTCCGAATCCCCAAGGGCTATTCCACCCCGGTTGATCTGCCTCCGATGGTTTCCACAAAATAAAATCAGCCGGATTCTTTTTATAATCGGCAACTTCAACGCGCGCGCCGGCGACCATTTCTTTCATTGAACGACCGGATAAATAGCCGTAATTCTTCATTGAATCGACATCAAACAAAACATGACCTTGCGCCTCATAGGCATGACCGTTTTTTAAGAGCAATTCCACCAGTTTTATCATATCGGCAATATATTCGGTGGCACGCGGGCGATAATTAGGAGCCAAAACATTGAGTTTTGCCATATCTTCAATATACCAGTTATACGTTTGTTCGGTAATTTCGCGGATTGATTTTCCGGTTTCTTTGTGCTTGTTTAAAATCTTATCGTCAACATCGGTAATGTTTGAAACATAGGTAACATGATCTTTACCGTAAACATAACACAAAAGACGATACAAAACATCATAAACCACCGGCGTTTTGGCGTTTCCCAAATGCGCTTTATCATAAACAGTCGGTCCGCAAACATACATGCGCACGTTTGTTTCATCAATCGGCTTAAATTCTTCTTTGCGATTTTTTAAGGTGTTGTGTATATATATCGTCGTCATTTTTTAGATCCTTAAGCTTTTTGCCCTTTCAAGCGCTTATAGGCTTTGTCATAGCCGATAAGAGGTAATAAGGTTTTGAGTTCCGGCCCGTTATCAAGCGCGGTCAGGGCTTTTCTAATCGGGTGGAAAAGTTCTTTACCTTTTTTACCGGTTTTTGCCTTAACTTCATTCAGCCAAGCGTTAAAAGTATCATTATTCCATGGTTCCGGTGGCAATAAATCAGCTGCGACAGAGTTAAGTTCTTTATCTTCCATAATCGGCTCAACTTCATTATTGCAGATATTGTGCCAGATTTCAACATCGGCGACAATATCCAAGTTTGGTTTAACCTTATCCCAAAAGTCTTTACTTACATCAACGCGGTTTTTTACCAATTCATAAGGCATAGAGCGCACAAAATGCGTGTTAAAGCGCTTTAATTCTTCTTCATCAAACTTCGGTTGCGAGCGCCCGAGCTTTTCAAAATCAAGCGAATTAGCCAATTCTTCCAAAGAATAATACGGCTCAATAGAATCGGAAGTACCGAGTTTTGCCAAGAACGAGCAGATTGCCAAAGCTTCCACGCCTTCGGCTTTAAGCTCGCGCACACCCAAGGAACCCAAGCGCTTTGAGAGTTTTCCTTCCTTACCGGTTAAAAGCGGTAAGTGCGCAAAAGTCGGAACTTTTCCGCCGATAGCCTCAAACATTTGAATTTGTGCCGCCGTGTTGGTAACATGGTCTTCACCGCGCACAATGTGGGTTATGCCGAAATCGGAATCATCAACGCAAGACGGAAAATGATAAAGATAACTGCCGTCTTCGCGGATAATAATCGGGTCACTTAACTTATCGGCATCATAAGCGCAACGTCCGCGCACAATATCGTTCCACTCAATCGTGCCGGAGTTCAGCTTAAAGCGATAGTGCGGTTTGCGTCCTTCGGCTTTGAATTTTGCCAAATCTTCATCGCTGTAATGCAGAGCCTGACGATCATAAATCGGGGCCTGACCTTTTGCCATTGCACGTTTGCGCTTAAATTCAAGCTCTTCCGGTGTGTCATAACAAGCATAAATTCTGCCTTCCTTAATGAGTTTATCACGCAATTCGTTATAACGGGCAAAACGAGCAGACTGACGCGCTTCTTCACACCAATCAAAACCAAGCCATTTAAGACTTTCACGCATGGCGTCTTCATATTCTTTTTTGGAGCGTACAAAGTCCGTATCATCAATGCGGAGCATAAATTTTCCACCCAATTTTTTAGCCAAGAGCCAGTTAAACAAAGCTGTTCTGGTGTTGCCGATATGCATAAACCCCGTAGGGCTCGGCGCGAATCTAACTTTTATATCTGTCATCATCAAACTTTCAATTTTTCTTTAAAAACTTGCATCATAATATAGCAATAAGATAAAATTTCAACAGTTTTTTTGCCGGAAAACAACAAAAACCCCGTGGGGAAGCAAAATACTCTTTTTGTGATGACAATAGATGGTCACAATTACAATAGAAAAAGGCATCCGCGGAAACGGATGCCTCAAACTTACTTATTACGCACACCGCGGCGATTTAGCCGTCGCTTGGCTTGCGGGATTTTTGCCATTTTCCTCACTAAAGGATTTGCAACATTTTCTTTCCCTTCTTTGAGCTCACGTTCTTCCTTTACGGTAACGAGTTCGAGCTCTCTGGGAATTACAGCCACGATTCTTTCAGGTGGCGGTGGTGGAGGCGGACTACTCGGTTGCTTTGCCGAGAGTGCCGTGATTATTAAAATTTCAATCATAGGCCAGTTTTTTAAGCGTTGATACCTTTAACCTTGTAGCGCGGGTAGCCGTGGATGGTATCCTTGACACCATAGGTCACACCATGGAAAGTGAAATCACCGCTGACCTCACTGACGGAGAAAACCTGGGAGTTGTCCATCACCGCAGTCACACCATTGCTCAGGACCATGAATGCAATCTTGTTGCCGGCATTCTTGACGAAGGCAAACATCGGCACACAAGCCTTGAGCTTGGGGTTGGAACTGGTGCGAAGGATAATCTTGCACAGCCAAACGGTCTTGTTGTGTGACTTCTCACCGGCAGCGGCGATAGCTTTGTCAATTTTCTGGTTAGCTACGTAAGCATTTAAGTTTTGATTTGAAATTTCTTTCATACTTAATGATATTTAAGGGTTAATAATAAAAATCGTAAGAATCTTTTTAACACCATATATTTTGTTTGTCAACCCCTAAAATGACAAAAATGCAAAAAATTTTGCCAAAAGTCTGAAATAAACCTAAATATCAGGGAAAATAAAGCATAAAAATTTGCAAATTTTAACATTTATTTACCTTTTAAAGGTAAGATTGTTCAAAATGTGTGTAAAGGGGATATAAATATGCTTAAAAAAATCAGTATGTTGATTGTGTTTGTTGCGGTGTTGGTTGCTTCGTTTAAGACACTTGCCGCCACTTCATCAATTATGGTTGATGCCGAAGACGGTCGTGTGATATATGAAAAAAATGCTGATGAGCTTCGTTATCCGGCGTCTTTGACCAAACTGATGACGATTTATATCACCTTTGATGCCCTTGAAAACAAAAAGTTAAAACTTTCTGACAAACTTAAAGTTTCACGCGTTGCTGCCGGACGTTCGCCTTCAAAATTGGGTGTTGTTGCCGGCTCAACCATAACGGTTCAAGATGCGCTTAATGCCGTTATCATTAAGTCAGCCAACGATTGTGCGACTGTTTTAGCAGAACATTTTTCCCCGACAGAAGCTGATTTTGCGAAGCTTATGACCGATACAGCCAAAAAACTCGGGATGAAACATACCGTGTTTAAAAATGCTTCAGGATTGCCTAACTCACAGCAAAAAACAACGGCGCGTGATATGTCGGTTTTGGCTATGGCGGTATATCATCATTTTCCGCAGTATTACAGTTGGTTTTCCAAAAAGAGTTTCAAATATAAAGGGCAAACAATCACCGGTCATAATCACCTTTTGGATACCTTTAAGGGTGCCGATGGCATGAAAACAGGTTATACTGCCGCCTCGGGATTTAATATTATTACATCGGCAAAACGCGGAAACAAAAGAGTTATTGCCGTTACCATGGGACATAAATTCTTAAATGATCGTGATAAACATGCCTATAAAATGATGGATTTGGGACTTGACCATATGAACAAAAATAAGTCTGTTGATGTCGCCAAGTTGACACACGCCATCAACGGCACGCATGCGCAAACATTGGTTGCCTCAAACAACAATGTTGCTAAAAAAGTTGCAACTCCGGTAAAAGGAAAAGTAAAACCTGTTGCTCAGGCTAAGCAATATGCGGCAGTTACAAACGGAAAATATGCACTTCAAATCGGTTCATTCTCTGATTATAACCGCGCTAAAAACTATGCTGTTCAGGTTAAGAACAAAATCGCCAAGTCTTATGCCGTGCATGATATTATGGTTGAAAAAATTTCTTCACCTAAAGGCGAATTATATCGTTCAAAAGTTGTCGGGTTTGCTAAGAATGACGCCGCAAAAATCTGCCAAAATATGAAAAAACAAAATCAGGCTTGTTTGGTTGTTGCCGATAATTCAAAATTGAAAGTTGCTCAACGTTAATGAATAGCCTTCCGATTATAGTAGTATCATCTCCTAAAGAAAAAAGCGGCTCATCGGTTTTGGCACTCAATTTAGCCGGTGCGCTTTGGAATGATGGCTATAAGGTCGGATTATTATCATCTGATGCGTCTGAAACAGCGACATTTTTAAAAGAGCGCGCTAAATTCAGTCAGGCAAAAAATGCCAAAATTTTTATGCCGAAACAAATTCAAAATCTTACGCAAAACACAGAAATTGATGCTATTATTGCCGATATAAAGGCAAAAGATTATCAGCAATATGAAGAAGCATTCAATCAGGCACACACTCTTATAACTCCGCTAAATTCGGAGAATGATATTTCGTGGCAGGCAAACGACGCTTACTTGAATTTTATCTGGAAAATCAAAAAAAATCAGGCGTCGCGCGGTATAAAATACTTAAATTGGATTATCGTTCCATACTTAAAAAATGATACACCGGATTTTTCCGATAAGCTTCAAACGCAAGCAAAACGTTTCGGCTTTAAGATCGCACCGGCGATTTATTATCGCGACGAATATATGCATATCAATGAGGGATATTGTGCTTCGGATTTGCGAGACAAAAAGCTTGAAGATATGATGAGCCTTAAAGATGTTTATGCCCGCCGTGAAATTTTGCAATTAACCGATTTTATCTGGAAATAAACCTGATTTTCCTAAAAAATAAATTTTTCAGCCATTGCCTTTTCGTTGACAAAAGCATAAATTTATGGTATTATTTGTGTGCAGTCAAACAAAGGAATAATATAATGGCAAAAGAAGTTTCGCTTGGTGTTTCCAAAAATGGCAAAAAAACTAAGTTTTCGGTTTTTTCCGAAAATGCCCGAAAAATTGAGTTATGTTTGTTTTCAGATGATGAAAAAAACGAAAGCCGTGTTGAATTGAAGCGCGGAGAAAATAATATATGGTCAGCAGAGCTTGAAAATATTAAGGAAGGGCAGAAATACGGACTTAGAGCGTATGGTGAATATGCTCCTTCAAAAGGGCTCTATTTTAATCCGCACAAACTTTTGATTGACCCGTTTGCCAAAGATTTGTCTTCCACATTTAAAGACCATGAAAATCCGGCAATAAACTTGAACAATGATATTGACAGTGCTAATGCCGTGCCAAAGTCGGTTGTGATGTTTGAGCATCCGAAAGATGATGAAGAAAAATATCCGTATTTGCATAAAAATCCGCATACAAAGTGGAAAGACACGATTATTTATGAGCTTAATGTTAAGGGATTTACGGCACAACATCCCGATATTGCGAAAGAAGATCGCGGAACCTTCAGAGCCTTGGCAAACCCTACTGTTATTCAATACTTGAAATCACTGGGCGTTACTCAGGTTGAACTGATGCCGGTTACCACCACTTGCGGAGGTTTGCAACTCAAAAAAGAAAAAGGTTTGAGTGATTATTGGGGCTATAATCCGATTAACCATTTTGCACTTGATAAACGTTATGGTACGCGTGATGATTTCAAAAAAATGGTCAATGAAATGCACAAAGCCGGAATTGAGGTTTCACTCGATGTGGTGTATAATCACACAGGAGAGTTTGGAAATAAGCATAATTTAATCTCATATAAAGGTCTGGATGCTCCGAATTATTATCGTTTGAACCCTGATGGAAGCTTTGTTGATACAACAGGTTGTGGAAACAGTATGAATACCAACACTCCGATTATGGGGCGTTTACTGAAAGATTCTTTGACTTCTTTTATTAAAGATTTTGGAGTTGACGGTTTTCGTTTTGATTTGGCCGGAGATTGCGCTCTTGATAACAATAACCGCTTTGATGAAAACGGGCAGTTTATGCAAATTTTGCGTGAAATTTCTCAAAAGTATGATGTCAAAATCAGCGGTGAGCCTTGGAGTGCCTTAGGCGGATATTATCGCGGTAATATGAAAGGAATGATGGAATGGAATGATAAGCACGAGGCAGCCGTTCGCCGTTTTTATCGCGGTGATGAATGGGTTGTCGGCGAACTGGCCGGACATATTTCAGGCGGTGAAGGTTTGTGGTATGGGCAAAATCAGGTAAAATATGTTCATTATATTGCAGCGCATGACGGATTTACGGCTTCGGATGTGGTAAATTATAACGAGAAAAACAACTGGGCTAATAATGAAAATAACAATGACGGAAACAACAATAATCACTCATCTGTTTCGCCAAGCAAAGAAATTGCTTTTCGCCGCTTAAAATCAATGATGACGGCAAATATTTTGTCGCGCGGAGTGCCGATGATATGCGCCGGTGATGAGCTTGCACGCACCCAAAACGGCAACAATAATGCCTATTGTCAAGATAATGAACTGACATGGCTGAAGTGGAAAGGCTTTGATAAAGAACAAAGAGATTTATATCTTCACATCAGAAAAGTAACGGCATTTAGAGCAAAACATCCTTCGTTTTCATGCTTAGATACATTTTCAGGCGAGATTGTTCCTTCAAACGGGCGCAAAGATATTGAGTGGATACGCGCCGACGGGCAGGAAATGCAGGAGAGCGATTGGAATAATCCGTACAATCATATTTTGGCTTGTGTGATTAACGGTAAGGGAAGTGAAATTTCCAAAAATCCGCAAACTCCGAAAACAACTGACGATGATTTTATGGTTATAATGTGCGGAAATACTTATGGCGAAGTTGAATTTAAGTTACCTCAGGCGCCTAACGGAAATGAATGGGAAGTTGTGTTTGATACTGCCGGAAAGAGCAAAAAAATCAACCAAAACGGCACATATAACTTGGAAGCATACAGCTATGTTTTACTGAAAAGCCCTAAAAAAGAAAATGAAAATCTTAAGACGCTTAAAATTGCCCGCGCAAAAAAGCAGGGAGGACGCTGAGTTATAAAAGATTTTGTAAGAAAAAAAGACGGTATCTCATTCGTGATACCGTCTTTTATAATTAGCGACCGTAAACATCAGCCAGCGGAGTATAATCAGGTCCTTTTTGCGGTCTGTATACAAAGACATTTGTCACGCTAGGAATATCATAAGTTCTGTGCCAATAACCTTTTTCTTCCATGCAAAGGCGATAATCTCTCGGATTGGAATCGGCAGAATCGCGTATTGAATTAACCAAAACCGGAGATGCCCCGGGATATGGTACATAGCTCGCCCAGATGCCCTTGTCTTTGTGCCAATCAACCACGATATTATAGCGATATTCTTCAGTATAGAACCAACTGGCGAGATTTGGCCAATGAAACCAACCTTCAGCTTTTTTCAAGCATTCGGAGTGATCGCGCGAAAACTTCGGTATTCCGGTTCTTTCACGTTCCCAGTGATAAATAATCTGACCTTCGCCCTTTGACCAAGAGCAACCGCTTAAAACAAAAACTAAAATCAAACTAACATATTTCATCATATCATTAAAAATCCAAATCTGCATAGTGTTTAGAAGGATATATTCCGCGAAAGCGATCGTTCAAAATATCTTTGAAGCTTGGCCGTGATTTTATTTTTGAATACCATAACTTGGCGCTTTTATAATTTTCCCACGGAACATCGCCCAAATAATCAATAACCGAAAGTTGTGCCGCCGCACTGATATCGGCTAAAGTAAATTCATCACCGGCAAGATAGTTATTGCGTTCACAAATCCAGTCAATATATTCAAGATGAAAACGCAAATTATTTATACCTGCTTTGATACGACGCGACTCTGGAGGTTGATTTAAGGCAAAACGTTTGTAAATCTTTTCTCCGGCAATGTATTGATACACTTCACGATAAAACTTGTCATCAAACCAATTCATAAAGCGGCGAACTTCGGCTCTTTCTTTATTGTTTCCGGGAATTAAACGATTTTGCGTATAAGTTTCTTCCAAAAATTCGGTAATGGCATAATCGCTTGAAAGAATATTGCCGTCAAAGATAAAAATAGGAAGAGTCCCGGCCGGATTTATTTTATACACATCCTTTGACAAAGCCCAAGGATTTTCTTCTTTTAAGACAAACAGCATTTTCTTTTCCGCCATCAAAATTCTGATTTTGCGACAAGACGGTAAAAAGCTGCTATGAACTAAAAGAACCATTTTCCCTCCTACATTCCTTTTAATATATTATCAAGTTTTTGTTCTTCTTCAAGCTTTTTTTCTTGCAGTTCTTTTTCCTGCAGTTCTTTTTGACGAGCTTCTTCTTCGGCTTGAGCTTTTAATTCTTCCGGCGAAGGTCCTTCAACAACCTTTTTGGCAAAGGCCGGAGGAACAACTCCCTGATTTTTTTCCAATTCCGCATTAACGGCATCGGCAATTAACCCTTTTATTGTTTCGGCAAATTCCGGTTTTGACATTTCTTCTTTTAAGGCTTTTTCAAAAGCGTTTAAACGAGGCATTTTTTCGCATGTGGCTAAGAAAACCGGAATCTTAAAAATAGGGCTTTTTGAGTATGATAAATATTGTTCAATACCATATTTACTGGCTTCCATTTTGTTATAATAAAGTCCGCCGATAATATAATCAATGTCACCGGTAAAGAGTTTTTCATAGGCTTCAAGAGGTGTTTCGGCATATTCAAGATTAAGCGGGGTGATTTTGCGCATAACAAAACCGCTGAAATATTCTGTTTTTATAGCCATTCCTTTGAGGTTTAACAAATCGGAAGTTGTTTTGATTTTTTCATTTGTTTCAGGCAAAGTGATAACATGTATCGGGTTTGATACAACAGCCGGATAAAGCAGATGCAGTTTGCGAAACATTTTCGTTTCCGGATAAGCACCGATAAACAGCTGATTTTGGCAAGTTTCGGTAAGGAAAATTTCTTGTTTAACATTTTTTATGAGTGTGTGGTTTGCCACGAACAGTTCAAAATTTATACCTCTTTTGTTTGCAAACTCATATAAAGGCTTCAAAAAAACACTTTTGTATTTGTCTTCATCATAATAAGAGAAAGGCGGATAATCGGGCAATCCGAGATAAGTCATATCGCCACCGCGGTATGTCTGCCTGATAGCCATGCTTTGAGCGCCGGCATTAAGCGGGCAAATTATGCTCAAAAGCAATAAAATACAACAAATTTTTCTCATATGATAAGCCTCTTTTGATGATATTTTAAATAAATTGTGTTAAAAAGATTTTAACTGTTTGCATAAAAATATCATTTCTGTAACAATATGACACAGAAAAAATAAAAGTACAAGATGATAAATATAGAAAAAAATTTATTTTTGCGTCAGGCCGATAATATTACGGTTGTGACATCCGGAAAAGGAAGCACGGGAAAAACCTGGTTTTCCTTGAGTTTGGCGCACGGATTAAATCTTCTCGGGCAACGTGTGTTGATTTTAGATGCCGACAACGGATTTCTGAATGCTGATTTTCAGCTTAATCAAAATAACGGATTTTATCTTAATGATGTTGTTGATAACTTATGTACCTTAAATCAGGCAGTCAGTCAGTTGCGCAAAAAATTTGATGTTATAACCGCACGTGCCGGCAGTGATTTGTTGGAAAATATGCCGATAGGAAGATTGCAGGTTTTAAGTGATGATTTGTTTTGTCTGGCTCAAAAATATGATCAGGTTATTTTAGATGTTTCACAAAGCGGAAAGGTTTTGCATAACTTACTGCCTAAAGGGAGTAATGTTATTTTGCTATGTAACAGCAATCCTTCAAGTTTGGTCAACACTTATAAGTTTTTGCAAGATGAAGTTAAAACCTTAAAAGCAGATAAATTGCAAATTGTGGTGAACTATGCAAATTCACCTGAAGACGGGCGGCAAACATATAATACTTTACGCAAGGCATGCGAGCAATATATTGATTATGTTCCTAAATTGCTGGGCATAATTCGTAATGATACATCGGTAAGAGAAGCAATTTCCAAACATGTGTTGTTTTTGAGCGAATATGCAAAATCGCCGGCGGCAACCGATGTGATGAAGATTGCCTCAAATTTGATGAATAAGGGAGATAAAAATGCAACCGGATTATGATTCTTTAGGTTACTACAAAGTTTTGGATTTGAACTATCTCAGCACACTTGACCAGATTAAGCGTCAATATTATGACAAAGCAAAATTTTGGCATCCTGATCGCAATGAGGCGCCGGAAGCGGTGGAAATATTTCAAAAGGTTTCGGTGGCTTATAATGTTTTGAAAGATGAAAAAAGTCGCTTAAAATATGATTTGCTCTGCCTGATTTATCCTAAAAACGAATTTCCCGACATGGATTCCTTAAAGGTTTATAAAAACCAAAAAGACAAAGAAGACGCGGCTTTGCGTGTTTTGAAACAACGCAGAGTTAAGGCTGATTTTATAAAGGCAAAAATCAGGGAAACAAAAGACATCTGCAATATCAAAGAGGCAAAAGATATGGTTATATCAACCTCATTATATAACTGGTTTTTCGGTTGGTGGGGAATAAAAGCCGTAAGAGAAAATATCAGCGCCTTAAAGTATAACTTTAAGTCTTGCGAAGCAGATGATTTTGATAATTTTAAGCTGTTGTTGCATAACGCTCTTGCCTATGAACAGGAAAAAAATATTCAAATGTCGTGGATTTATGCCAAGCAGGCTGAGTTGATTGCGCCGAAAAATTCGTATGCGTCAAACTTGGTGCAAAAATATATCAATTCGCTTGATTTTACGCCATCGCAGGCAGTTGTGTTACCGCGTTGGGAGGCGGGAGAACTGCGCAATCGCCAGAGAATTGTGCCGATATTTGTGCTTTTGCTTTGTTTTTCTTTAATCTTCGGCATTTTTGCAAAAGGAAAACTGATAAAATTTTCAAATTCTGATGTAAAAAGTTATTATTCAACCATAAAATTCAGCGATGGAAGTAAGATTGCTTCTGATCAGGTTGAAACGCATGTGATGCAGGTTGATGTTGATTATTCTGACGACACCTATCTCTATAATTTGAAAAATGACGCAAATATTTATTACGGGCCGGATCGCAAATATGATATGCTGACAAAAGGAGCAAAAGGACAAACGGTGCGCGTTTTGGGATATACGATTGACAAACGCTGGTTTAAGGTTATGATAGATGACGGCAACACGGGTTTTGTGCATCAAAGTGATTTGCAAAAAGGTATCGGTAATCCTGTTCCGCCAAGAAGTAAAATTTATAAAAAATAAAAGAGGAAACGATGGCTCTGAAATATGAAATTGATAAAAAAATCGGCAAAAGCAGATTAGGCCGTTTGATCACAAAACACGGGGTTGTTAACACGCCGGCATTTATGCCGGTTGGAACTTGCGCAACCGTTAAGGCAATGATGCCGGAAAGTGTGGCTTCAACAGGTGCGGAAATTTTGCTCGGCAACACTTATCATTTAATGCTTCGTCCCGGTGCAGATTTAGTAGAAAAAATGGGCGGATTGCACAAATTTATGAATTGGAATAAGCCGATTTTGACCGATTCCGGCGGTTTTCAGGTTATGAGCCTGAGCGGTTTGAGAAAAATGACGGAAGAGGGCGTTACTTTTCGCTCGCATGTTGACGGTAAAAAGTTTTTCTTATCTCCGGAAGTGTCTATCGGTATTCAGCATAAACTGGATTCAAACATCACCATGTGCATGGATGAATGCACACCATATCCTTCCGATTATGAAACATGCGCAAAATCAATGCGGATGTCCATGCGTTGGGCAAAGCGCTCTAAACAGGCTTTTATTGACCGCGACGGATACGGAATTTTCGGTATTCAGCAGGGAAATGTGTTCAAAGACTTGCGCGAAGAATCGGCAAATACCTTAAAAGAAATCGGTTTTGACGGTTATGCCATCGGCGGGTTGGCAATCGGTGAAGGGCAGGAAAAAATGTTTGAAGTATTGGATTATGCGCCACAGATGTTGCCGGAAGATAAACCGCGTTATTTAATGGGAGTAGGGCGTCCGGACGATATTGTCGGCGCTGTTTTGCGCGGTGTTGATATGTTTGATTGCGTTATGCCTACGCGCTCAGGGCGCACGGCTCAGGCTTTCACAAAATACGGTCCGATAAATATCAGAAATGCGCGCCATCGTGAAGACCCTCGCCCGTTGGAAGAAGGTTGCGATTGCCCGCTTTGCACACATTATTCCAGAGCATATTTGCACCATTTGCATAAGTGTAATGAAATTTTGGGAGTTATGCTTTTAACCTGGCATAATATCAGTTATTATCAGCGCTTGATGAAAGGCTTGCGCAACGCCATAAAATGTGATACATTGGATGAGTTCGTGAATGAGTTTTATTCAAATCAGGCTAAAGGCGATATCGAGGAGATTTGAGTTATGGATAGCAAAACGGAAGATAAAGTTATTGAACAATTCAAAAAAGAAAATCGTAGTGAAGGCGGAATCAGAGTGTTTGTTGCCGGCGGTTCTCGTTCGGGAAATAATGAAATATATATGAAAGAAGCCTATAATCTGGGCAGAAAAATTGTGAAAATGGGTTTTAAGCTTGATTTCGGACTTTCTAACCGCGGAATTATGGGCGCGGTGGCAAAAGGTGTGATTGACGGGTGGAACCAAAAGCAAGACGATTTGAGCGAAGTTCCGATTCGCGGTATTACAACCGAGCGTTATTTTTCTCTTTATCCGAAAGATGATGAACTGATTAAAAAAATGGATGTTATTGTTGCCGATTCTTTGGAAGAGCGCAAAGCCTTGCTTTTGAACTCATATTTCGTGGTATTTGCGCCCGGCGGTGTCGGAACACTTGATGAGTTGGCGTTTGACAGTGTGGCAATGCAAGACGGAATGTTGCCGATGAAACCGTTTATTATTTATAATGTTGACGGATACTTTCACTATCTGTTGGAATTCTTAAAATATATAGCCAAGCAAGGTTTTGCCGACAATATGCCGTTTATTGTGGTTGATAATGATGAGGAATTGGAAATTGCTTTCAGACTTTTGAAGCTTAAATTTTATCAGGAAAGCGCCGATGGTTTGGAGACATACGTAAATGCGCGTCGTTTGGGTGCGGAACTTCCTTATTTTATTAAGCAAAAGGTTAATTATAATTCCAAGGTTGAGGATACATTTGAGCGTATGAATTTAATTAAAACACGCGGAACTGATTTTGATAGAAAAATGCTTAATAATGAAATAGAAACGGCATACATTGAAAAAGAAATTGAAAGAATGTATGAACGTCTTGCCGTTATCGGGCAAGATGCCGGTTCGGTAAGTAAAAAAATAAACCAATTCAAACAGCGCCGTAAAGAACTTATGGGATAAAAACATAAGAGGAATGCCGTGTCGCCGTTTCGCTTTATATTAAAGTATTTGAAAAAAACAAAAATGCTGGCCAGCATAATTATGCTGTCGGTCATCGGGCATGCCGTTATTTTGCGTTTTGAATCATTTTATATGGCAAAAGCATTGGCTTTGTTGCCGGAATATGTCACAAATTCGGCTGTTTTAAGTGCAATAGTTGTAGCATTGAGCATTTATTTGAGCCTGATTGTGGCAGACAGCCTGCTTGATTTGACCGTCAGAATCGCGCAAGCCAAATTTTTGCCGTATTTTAACAGCTTGATTTTTAAGGATCTATTCAAGCAGGTGCATAAGCATTCCATCTCATTTTTCCAAGAAGAAATGTCGGGTAAAATTTCGGCAAAAGTTAAAAATGTGGTGAGCGGAACGGCGCAGATCTGCCGTATGACGGCATTTGCTTTGGTTAATCCGCTTGTCGGAGTGATGGTCAGCATTATCTTTATTATGTATGTCAATATTTGGCTCGGAGTTATTTTTGCTTTAATGAACATGATTTTTATTGCACTTGCGTGTGTTATTCGTTATCGGGTTGGAAAATATGCTTATTCGCGTGCGCGTCTTATGACCGAAACCGAAGGCATTTTTATTGACACGGTGACAAACAGCGATTTGCTTAAAAGTTTTGCGACCTATTTTTACGAAAAGCACTATTTTTATCGTAGTTTGCGTCAGGCAGTGCGTGCCGAACAGCTTGAAAATCGCAAGGATTCGGTTTATAACTGGGTAGGCAACGAATGCTTTGATTTTATGCGGGTGATATACATTTGCCTGATTTTTTATTTTTGGTTTAAGTTCAATCTTGAACTTGAAGGAGTTTTGCTTTGCTTTACGCTGATTGAACGGATGGTTCATGATATGTATGGTTTCGGCTGGCTTGCCGGTGAGTTTTCACGAGCATACGGTCAAATTAAAGACGGGCTGGAGATGATATATTCTCCTTGTGCAGTGGTTGATAAAGAAAATGCCAAACCGCTTGAAATGCGTGGGAAAGCGGTTGTTTTTGATAATATCAGCTTTCACTATAACAATAAGGAAAATATTTTCACGGATTTTAATTTGAAGATTAAATCAGGTGAAAAAGTCGGTTTAGTCGGGCATTCGGGAAGCGGAAAGTCAACACTTATTAAGCTTTTGGTGCGCTATTATGATTTAGCTCAAGGAAAAATTTCGGTCGGCGGAGAAGATATATCAACCGTTCGCCAAGAGTCATTACGTGCGCACATTGCCGTAATTCCGCAAGATACCATGCTATTTAATCGCACGATTATGGAAAACATTCGCTATGGAAATGTTAAAGCAACTGATGAAGAGGTGATGAAGGCCGCCAAAGCTGCTTATGCCGATGAGTTTATCAAAAATCTTCCGCACGGCTATGAAAGCAAAGTCGGCGAGCGCGGAGTTATGCTTTCAGGCGGAGAACGTCAACGAATTGCCATTGCGCGGGCAATTTTGAAAGATGCACCGATTTTGATTTTGGATGAGGCGACTTCGGCGTTGGATAGCGAAAGTGAGCAATATATTCAAAAATCCTTGAAAAAGCTGATGAAAGGTAAAACCGTGATTGCGATTGCGCACCGTCTTTCAACCTTAAAAGAAATGGACAGGCTGGTTGTGATGGATAACGGAAAAATCATAGAAGAAGGCACACATGACGAGTTGTTGTCACGTCATGGTGCTTATTATGATTTTTATCAGATTCAGAGCCTAAATAAGTAGATTTTCAGCAGATTATATCCAAAGCTTTTTGCGTAAATCCTTTCATTTTGTTTGCACTGTCTTGGAGTTCAGATTGTTCTTCAGCGGATAATTTCGGTTTAATCACATGGAAAACGCCGTTGCGATTTATTACAGTCGGCAAAGAAAGGCAAACATCTCTGGTGTCGGCAAATTCATCGTGATGGGAAGAAACGGTCAAAATGGCGTGTTCATTTCCGGCTATTGCACGGCAAATATGAGTTAAAGCGCCGGCAATACCATAATTTGTGTAGCCCTTTCCGGCAATGATTTTATAGGCGGCATTTACTACATTATCCGTGATTTCATCACGAGCGATGGCATCTAATTTTTTGTGACAGCTTGAAGCGTATTCTTCCAAGGTTAAAGTTCCGGCTTCGGCACTTTTCCAGATAAGGACTTCCGAATCGCCGTGTTCACCTAAAACATCGGCATGCACGGATTTTGCCGAGATGTTGAATTTTTGCCCCAAAAGAGTGCGAAAACGCGCCGTATCCAAGACAGTTCCGCTTCCGATTACGCGTTCAGTATTAAAGCCCGAAAGTTTTAAGGCGACTTCAGTCATAACGTCTACCGGATTTGTGGCAATAATCAAAATGCATTGAGGTGCATATTTGGCAATTTGCGGAATAACATCTTCAAAAATTTTAACATTACGAGCCAATAAATCAGTACGGCTTTCATCAGGTTTTTGATTTGCGCCGGCGGTAACAATGACGATATCGGCATCATGCAAATCTTCATAATTTCCGCTTAAAACCTTTGATGCTGAGGCAAAAGGTGCCGCATGTGAAATATCTTCGGCTTCAGCCTCAGCTTTTTGTTTATTTATATCAACTAAAATGATTTTATGGGCAACACCGGTCATCACCAGCGAAAAAGCCGTTGCACTTCCTACAAAACCTGCTCCGATAATTCCTATTTTCATATTTTTTCTCCTTGTTGTTATAACGATTTTATAGATAATCGGCAATTTAAAAATTGCAACATTGCATATAAGCAAAAATATGCTTGCAAAATAGGCGGAGATTTGTTTTATTAAGATAAAATAAAAACAGACGGAGAATCTTATGTTTAATGTGAAAATTTCACTTTTTTCCGGCACGCGCGAGCTGGAAAACAAAATTGATGAAATGCACGATAAAATCATTGAAAGCTCGCTTTATTTTAAGGAAGCGTTTGAAATTTATATCAAGGAAAAACGAAGCCAAAATTATCGTCGTGCCAGTAAAAAAATCAAGCAGATTGAAGCTCAGGCCGATGACTTGCGTCGTGAAATTGAGAGCAGACTTTATGCTCAAAATCTTATTCCGGATTTGCGCGCCGATGTTCTGCAAATGATTGAAAACATTGATAAAGTTATTAATGAATTTGATGAAGTTGCCCACAAGTTTTATATTGAACAGCCTGATATTCCGGTTGAATATCAGGACAAGTTTCGCCTTTTGATAAATCAGGTTTCGGAGTGCGCCGAAAATATGGCAATTGCTTCGCGCGCCTTTTTCCGCGATTTTGCCACCGTTCGCGACTATTCAAAAAAAGTTTATTTTTTGGAGCATGAAAGCGATAAAACTTGGGCCTCATTAAAGCAGGAAGTTTTTGATTCCGATATGGAATTGGCGCACAAATTACAGCTCAATTCGCTTATCGGTGAGGTTGCCGATGTTGCCGATAAGGCTGAAGATTGCATTGACGCCGTGCTGATTTTCACTATTAAGCGGGATATTTAAGGCATGGATTTAGCGTATCTGTTTTTTTTAAGCAGCGGTTTATTTTTGGGCTGGTCTTTGGGTGCAAACGATGCTTCCAATATCTTCGGCACGGCTGTCGGCTCAAAAATGGTGAAGTTTTCAACCTCGGCGATTATTGCGTCAATCTTTATTGTTTTGGGCGCAGTTATAAGCGGTGAGGGCGCAAGTGAAACGCTTGGCGATTTGGGTGCGGTAAATGCTCTTGCCGGCTCATTTATGGTGGCGTTGTCGGCGGCATTTTCGGTTTATTGGATGTCGCGCGTGGGCTTAAAAGTTTCAACTTCGCAGGCAATTGTCGGCTCAATCATCGGGTGGAACTTGTATGCCGATAAACAAACCGATTGGAGCACAATGTTTGAAATTGTCGGCACATGGACAACTTGTCCTTTGATTGCCGGCGTTGTGGCTGTATTGATTTATTGGGCAGTTAAAAAAGCGATTAAGACCTCAAAAATTCATCTTTTAATGCAAGACCAAATAACCCGTATAGGCTTAATTGCAACCGGTGCGCTTTGCGCTTATGCTTTAGGCGCAAACAATATCGCCAATGTGGTAGGTGTGTTTGTAAAATCGTGTCCGTTCAAACCGCTGAATTTTGGTGGAGCGTTTGTTTTAAGTCCGGTACAAGTGTTGTTTTTATTAGGATCACTGGCAATTTGTGTCGGTATTTTTACTTATTCAAAACGCGTTATTATGACGGTTGGCAACAATTTGATGAAGATGTCGCCGATGGTGGCGTGGATTGTGGTGGTTGCACAAGCGATTGTTTTGTTGCTGTTTTCTTCTCAAAACTTGCATGATTGGCTTGTATCAATGGATCTTCCGGCAATTCCTCTGGTTCCGGTTTCAAGCACGCAGGCGGTTATCGGCGCGATTGTCGGCATCGGTTTGGCAAAAGGCGGAAGAGGAATGAACTGGAGCATTGTCGGCAAAATCGTCTTGGGCTGGATAACAACACCGTTGATGGCGATGGTTCTTTGCTTTATTTCGTTGTTTTTCTTGGAAAATGTTTTCAATCAAACAGTATATTTGCCATAAAATTTAACATAAATTTAATATAAAACAGCTAGTGTTTATATTGACATTTTGCCTGTTTTGTGATACCTTTGTCAAAGGTTTGCTATGGAGTAGTTGAATGAAGAAAATAAATCTGCTGATAAGTATGATGTGTGCCGGTATGGCATTTTTGGCAGTCAGCAAAGCAAGTGCCAATTCCTGTTTTTTGGCAAGCGAAAGCGGCTCATCAACCAATTGTGACAGCGGAACGGCTCAAAGCGGTTTGCCGGTGCATGAGATGACCACGACCAGTAAGGCAGAGACGACAGGTTTGTGTAATAACGTTAATGTTTTTGCAGATAAAAAACAAGCGGAAGAATATGCCAAAACTCATGAATATGATAAGGTTGAAGATGCGGGAAACTGTTGGGTTCCTAAATGCACAAATGAAAGCGATTGCTCCAATAGTGAAACGGGTAAGGTTTGTTGCAAGAGTCTGGTTAATAATAAGTGTTGGCATGAATGCGATATTTGCACGTTTAACAAGATAGGCAATGAATTTTATCCTTATGCTGATAATTCATTAGAAGGATGTAAGTTGGTCGGTAATTCCGGCATGGATTATATTTCAGCCTTATACACATCTACTAACACAAATAAAAATTACAAAATCGAAGCTTTAAGGGATTTAGAGCCTTCTATAAATACCTCTATCTGGAAATGCAATATTAAGGATGAATGCAAAAGATACCAATCAAACGATAGAAATC
Organism: Alphaproteobacteria bacterium; assembly: GCA_045602545.1. Classification (GTDB taxonomy): domain Bacteria; phylum Pseudomonadota; class Alphaproteobacteria; order RF32; family CAG-239; genus RUG410. The sequence goes on along the minus strand of JAZSBR010000011.1, from coordinate 40,204 downwards.
AAAATGGCAAATATATCACAGATACAGAAGTTGGTCATAATTGTGATACGGTTGCTTCTATTTTAAGCACGTGTTCTACTAAGGCATCTGAGGCAAAGTATGTTAAAGGGTTTAATGAACAATCAACAGCTCCGGCTAAGTACTTATGCTTGAACGGGACACACCTTGATTTAACACAATCTGCTTCCGATGAGTTAGAACAATTTGCTTCCGATTTTGCTGTCAAATATGGTTGTCCGCTTTCTGCCGTGCAATGTGATGAAAGCGAGGGATATTATCGTGATGAAGACAGATGCCAAAGAAAATCCCTTCATACTTGCTCGGTAGTTGTAACATATAAGGGGTACGGCGACAGTGAATGCTGGCACGCGGCAGCAAGATGTTCAGATTTTGGTCACGGTGACTATATCACCGGAAACCATAATACCTTAACTTGCGATGAAAATAATAATACCCAATTGAAATATTATTGCCCGAAAGGTACGACAAACTGCAATCAAGATAGTGCTGTTACCTTAAATAATAAAAAATGCGGTGCATGTGAGTGCAAGGAAAATACAACCCGATTGAGTTCGTGCAACGATATTTTGTATGATATAAGCAAAGGATATTATGATGCAAAAGACACTTGTGAATTTTACGGATATACAAGGGCTGCAAGGCTTGTATCCAGTAGCAACTGCACGGCATGCCCGTATAATGCAATGTATTGGAAATGTAATTGATGAGGAAATTTGAAATGAAAAAGATTATATTCTGCATAATGCTTGTATTTGCCATGTTTTTTCAATTGACAAGCGCGATGAGTGAAACGCCGGAAAATTTATGTAACAAAAAAAATATTACCTGCAGTGATTTGAATTATACAGATTCATATAATGCCGGCGCTACATGCACTCCTTGTCCGATTGTTTCCGAAAACAAATATTCATGCATAAGCCGTTCATCCGATAGTTTAACCTCTCTGAGTATAGATATAAAGCAAGCCGGCGCAAAGGTTTGTGAAAAACTTCCGAGTTGTGCTGACCTTGGTTATCAAATAACAAAAGCAAATGCGGCAAGAGTGTCAACAACATATTCTTGCTCAGCTTGCCCGTTGGACGGAAATTATTGGGCTTGTGCATTAAGAGGACTTAAAAAATAAACAGGACTTAATCTTTGTGTCTGAAGGTTATACGCCCTTTAGTCAAGTCATAAGGCGTCATCTCAATATCAACCTTATCTCCGACCATAACACGAATGCGGAATTTGCGCATTTTGCCGGCAGTGTGTGCCAAAATTTCAACACCGTTTTCAAGTTTGACTCTGAACATAGCGTTCGGCAATTTTTCGGTTACTTCACCGGTAAGTTCCAAAAGCTCTTCTTTACTCATAAAAAAACCTCAATTAAAACTATTTTCTCAATGCTATAAACTCAAATATTTTATTTGGCAAGTTTTTTTTCAAAAAAATTGCATAAAAACCGCTAAAATAAACTATTACTTGAAAAATTTATTGTTCCGCGGGAAGCCGAAAGGCACGAGTTTGCCTACTTGCGCACGGTGTCCGAGCCAAGTGATTAAGTCTTTTTCGGTTGAAATTCCGCCGGCGCGATTATATGAAAATCCTTCTTCGCCTTTGAATATCTGAATATCGGAAATTGTTCCGTCTTTATACTTTTGCAACAAAACTCCGTGTCCGCGCGCCATGGTCGGAATCTCTTCCGCCTTAAATACCAAAAGTTTGCGGTTTTCGCCGACAATTGCCACATAATCGCCCGTCATCGGCAAGCAGAAAATAACATTTTCATTGTCGGCAACGTTCATCAACTTGCGTCCGTTTCTGGTTTGCGCCAAAATGTGATTTTCATCAACAATAAAGCCATAACCCTTGTCGGAGGCAATCAAATACTTCTGCTCTTTATCATAAACAAACATCGCCGTAACCTGATCGCTGTTTGCCAAGTCAATCATCAAGCGCACCGGTTGCCCGAAACCGCGTCCGCTCGGCACATCATTGGCAGAAATGGAGAAAAACTTGCCCTTGGTATCCAATAAAACAATTTTGTCGGTGGTTTGCGCATGAATGGCAAACAGAAGCGAATCTTCGTCCTTGAACTTAAACTCTTCATTCAAATCGGCATGCCCCTTAAGACAACGAATCCAGCCCTTTTCCGACAAGATAACCGTAATCGGCTCTTTTTCAATCATTGCCTCTAAAGGCACTTCAACATCAGCCGGAGCTTCGGCAAATTCGGTACGGCGCTTGCCTAAGGCTGTTTTTTTGCCGAATTTTTCTTTCGTGGCTTTAATTTCTTCAGCCACCTTTTGCCAACGTTTTTGCTCATCATGCACCAAAATTTCCAATTCGGCACGCTCATTTAATAAATCGGCATGTTCGGCGTTGATTTCCTGCTCATCAAGCTTGCGAAGATTGCGGAGTTTCATATTCAAAATTGCTTCCGCTTGATTATCGGTCAGCTTAAATTCAGCCATCATAACGGCTTTCGGCTCGTTTTCTTCTCTGATTATACGAATGATTTCATCCAAATTCAGATAAGCGGTTAAATAGCCTTCCAAAATTTCCAATCGGGCATTGATTTTGCCCAAACGATAATTGGTTTTACGAAGCAACACGGCATTACGATGCACCAGATAATCGTGCAAAACTTCCTTGATGCTCATCACTCTCGGCACGCCGTCAAGGTCCAAAACATTCATGTTGAGGTTGAACTTTGCTTCCATATCTGTTTGACGATAAAGCTGTTCCATCAGCATAACCGGATCAATCGTGCGGTTTTTCGGCTCCAAAACAATGCGCACGTCTTGCGCCGATTCATCTCTGATATCGCTCAAAAACGGCAATTTTTTATTGAGTAACAGTTCGGCAATTTTTTCAATCAGCTTTGATTTTATAACCTGATACGGAATTTCCGTTACCACAATTTGATATTGTCCGTGTCCCAAATCCTCGGTTGTCCACTTGGCACGAATGCGAAAACTTCCTTTGCCTTGTTTATAGTTGTTCAAAATTGTTTCAAACGAATCCACAATCGTTCCGCCGGTCGGAAAATCAGGCCCTTTCAAGCGACGCACCAACGGCTCATCATCACAATCGGGATTTTCAATCAAATACAAAAGGGCATCGCTGACTTCGCTCAAATTGTGCGGAGGAATATTTGTGGCCATACCGACGGCAATTCCCATTGAGCCGTTGCATAATAAATTCGGCACCATTGCCGGCATAACGGTCGGCTCCGAATCTTCGCCGTCATAAGTATCGGCAAAATCAACCGCATCATCATTTAAGCCTTCCATCAGGCTCATGGCAAATTCTGTTAAACGCGCCTCGGTATAACGCATGGCAGCAGCGCCGTCACCGTCAATATTTCCGAAGTTGCCTTGCCCGTCAACAAGCGGATAACGTACCGAAAAATCCTGCGCCAAACGCACCATTGCGCCATAAACCGCCGAATCGCCGTGCGGGTGATATTTACCGATAACATCGCCGACCACGCGGGCGCATTTTTTATAGCCGTTTTTCGGGTCTAAATGCAGTTGGCGCATGGCATACATCAAGCGCCTGTGCACAGGCTTTAAGCCGTCACGTACATCCGGAAGCGAGCGTGAAACAATGGTTGACATTGCATATGAAAGATAGCGCTTGCTAAGTTCTTCGCCCAATTGCACATCTTTTATTTTTGCTTCTGTTTCAGCCATTTTTTCACCTTAAAGTTTGTAATACAGTTCATTAACATTAAGCAAGCTAGCACGCTTTTCCGGCAAATGCAAGTTATGAATTTGCAAAAAATTCTTATTTAAAAAACTGCCGGTCATTTTGAGCAAATTCGCAATTTCTTTGCTGTTAGGTAAGTAATTTTTTTCAGCAATATAATGCGGATATAAAAAGAGTTTATCCTTATACGGCGCACCGATTTGTTCGCAAACAGCGCGTCCGGTTTTCGGCGAAATATATTGCAAATCGGTTGTTTTTCCCGTAACGGCACAAGAATTTATATCAAGCCCGATACCTAAAAATTCCAGAAGATAAAATTCAAAAAACGAATAATAAACAAGCCAGTTTTTGTTTCGGATATTTTCAAAAAAATCTTCTGCGGTTTTGAATAATTTTCCCATATTATCATTTTCGGCAACGCACTGATCAACAAGCGAACAAAGCGAAGAAAGAGCCTCGGTTTTTGCCAAGTCACTCATAAAATCAACTGTGTGCGACTTAACAAGTTCAACCCCCTTAAAATTAAGCATATTTTCTTCCACGCGTGCATAAGCGTTGAACGAAATTTTGTTGCCTAACTGATACGTTCCCAAACTCTTTTTTGAGCGGGCGCCGTTCACATAACCGACGATTTTTCCTTTTTCGGGACAAATCAAGGTCACAATCAACGACTTTTCGCCGTGATTGCGCAACTTTATGATATATCCCTCGGAAGAAAACTGCATGGACTAATACTCTTTTATTATGCTCTTATTGACTTCATCAAACGCCATCAACTCTTTAATAACTCGCTCCATATCAGCCAAAGCAATGGAATTCGGGCCGTCGGAGAGTGCCTTATCCGGATTTTCATGCGTTTCGATAAATACACCGGCCACACCGACTGCCACGGCAGCGCGTGCCAACACAGGTGCAAATTCTCTCTTTCCGCCGGTTGAACCGCCAAGTCCTCCCGGTTGTTGAACCGAGTGAGTGGCATCAAAAATCAGCGGATAACCGCAATCTTTTGCTATTTGTGGAAAGGCGCGCATATCAGTAACAAGCGTATTATATCCGAAACTTGTACCGCGCTCGGTTATGCAAATGTTGTTATTTCCCGAATCCTCAACTTTTTTTACGATATTTTTAACATCCCACGGAGCCAAAAATTGACCTTTTTTAATGTTGACAACCTTGCCGGTTTTGGCGGCAGCCACCACCAAATCTGTTTGTCGACACAAAAACGCCGGAATTTGCAACACATCAACATGTTCGGCAACTTCGGCACATTGCCAAGTTTCATGCACATCGGTTAAAATCGGCAAGTCAGGATAAAGCTTTTTAATTTCATCAAAAGTTTTCATTCCTTCTTCAAGCCCGACACCTCTGGCACCGTTAATGGAGGTGCGATTGGCTTTATCAAATGAAGCCTTGAAAATGTAAGGAATACCTAGTTTTTGCGCAATTTCAACCATTGAGCCGGCAATAAAAATTGCATGCTCACGGCTTTCAATCTGGCACGGACCGGCAATCAAAGCAAGCGGTAATTTATTACCCATTGTAACCGAACCGATTTTAATTTCCTTTTGCTCCATTTTTCTATCCTTTCTTAAAATTGAAAACGGCTGAAGATAAATAACACGTTCCCGTCATTTTTTATCCCCGGTACATAAGCGGCCTGTATGTTAAGATTGCGATACCCGACACCGATTAAAGGCAATGGTAAAGGCACCGGAATATAGGCGTATTCATGACGCTGAGTTAAACCCAAAGTATAGCCGGCACCGGCACGCCATTGGCGCTCATCACCATAAGTCCAATTCCACTGATACGCATAGCCGAAATATGTTTCAACATACGAGTTTGAATCCTTAAAAGCCATGGCATAAAGCCCCGACCAATTATCTTCGCTGTCATAATGTGAAATGCCGAAACCGGCACCCCACGGCTCTTCGTTATACTTATCAATATGATTGCGGTCATAAGTTAAGCGGTTGTGCCAAGCATAAAGCGGAACATAAATATCATAATCGTGTTCGCAATACATCAAAGATATATCTTTATACAAAAAATCTCTGTATTGCTTAAGACTATCCGTAAACGAGCCGGCAAAACTTTTTCCCGCCAGCAATAATAAGGAAGTTGATATCAACAAAAACTTTTTCATTTTTTCTTACTTTTTTCCAATTTTTCCGGAGCAACAATGCCGCACGATATCACATATTTGATACCATCTTCAACACTCATGTTCAACTTAATAACATCTGTTTTCGGGATAAAGAGCAAAAATCCCGATGTCGGGTTAGGTGTAGTCGGCACAAAAACGCTCATTGTTTTGGTTTTGTTTTTTTTCTCAATTTCACCGCCGGTCTGGTCTTGGCTGACAAAAGCCAAAGTCCAAATGCCTTTTCTCGGATATTCAATCAAAACAACTTCGCGGAACGAGCGTTTTTTTTGCGATAAAAATGTTTCAAATATTTGCTTAAAAAGGGAATAAATGCTTGAAACAACCGGCATTTTTCGGATAATTCTTTCCCACAGACGCACAAAAAACCCGCCCACATAACCGGTTGTGAACATTCCGACAAAGGTCATCACCACCAATAGCAAGACAACGCCTAGCCCCGGAACGGCATAAGGTGCAAAATCACCGATGGTCCATTGCTTCGGAATAAGCTTGCTTGTAGATTCATTAACCCAAATCAGCAAACAATATGACATATAAACCGTAATTGCCACCGGAGCCGTCACAATCACACCGGTTAAAAAATAACTTTTGATTCGGCTGAAAATTCCGCCTTTTTGTGGCTTTTGTTGCTTATTTTTACTCATTTATAATCCCCTTTTAATATCGTTTATGATTACTTGTACACCGGTTCTGCCCATCCAATTATCGGCTTTGATATAGCCGGCAACATCAAATATTTCACCCTTGTGATTAAGGAGTGCTTGTCCGATTTGATTATCGGCAGAGTTAAAACAAATCGCTTTAACGCTTGCTCCGGTGGCGGAAGTCAAAAAGCATTTAATATGCCCGCTTCCGATGATTTGCGGTTTTGCTATTGCTACGTTTTTAAACATAAAGACCGGTTCCGGATTTCCGGCACCGAACGGCTCAAGCTGATTGATTTTTTCGCACAAATCATAATTTACGGCGGACAAACTCAGCGCGCAATCAACAGGTAAAACGGCAACAACTTTTTCATTTCCGAGTTTTTCTTTAACATATTCTCCGACAAATTTTTTGAACGCCGGAATTTGTTCTTGCTCTAATGAAAAACCGGCCGCCATTAAGTGACCGCCTCCGCCCGTTATGACGCCTTTTTCTTTTGCTGACATTATAAGCGCGCCCAAATCAAGTCCGTCAATTGAGCGAGCCGAACCTTTAACTTCATCGGCTTCAACAGACATCACAAAAGCCGGAACATTATAACGTTCACGCAATTTTCCGGCAACAATGCCGATAACTCCCTGATGCCAATCATTGCCATAAACAAAGGCAATCGGATATTCTTCCGGAGTTTTTTCTATTTGTTCTATTGCCTGGAGCAAAACATAATTTTCAATATCTTTGCGCTCAGTGTTGAATTGATTGAATTTTTCCGCCAGTTTTTTGGCTTCCAACTCATCTTCGCTACACAGCAAAACATTTTCCAAGTCGGCATTTCCCACGCGCCCGCAAGCATTTATACGCGGTCCGAGCATAAATCCCAAAGTATAAGAAGTCGGCGCACTGTTGACACCGGCAACAGCCATCAGATTTTTTAAGCCGATATTTTCAAGTTTTGATAAAACCTTCAAACCTTGTTTTACATAGGCGCGATTTAATCCGCGCAAAGGCACAACGTCGCAAACCGTACCAAGCGCCACCAAATCAAGAAAATTCATCAAGTCAGGCGGAGTTTTATCTTGATAAAAACCTCTGTTACGCAATTCGCGGTTTAAGCCGACCAAAAATAAGAAGCCAACCCCGACGGCGGACATATATTGCAAGTGTTTATGCGGATTTTCTTCATCTAAACGTTTAGGATTTATCAGGGCAAAAACATTCGGCAGTTTAGCTTCAGCTTCGTGATGGTCAATCACGATGATATCAAAACCGTTTTCCGTTGCTTGGTTAAGCACCTCAAAGGCCGTTGTGCCACAATCAATCGTAATCACGAGTTTGGCATTTTCGCTTTCAAACTCGGCAAAGGCAACATCGCTCGGACCATAACCTTCTTCACGGCTCGGAATGTGAATAACCGGCTCAACACCGAAGAATCGGAAGAATTTTTTCAAAATTGAAGTAGAGGTTGCACCGTCAACATCATAATCTCCGATAATTGCGATTTTTTCTTTATTTCTAAGCGCAGTTGCCACTCTTTCAACCGCCTTTTGCATATCTTTCAGACAATATGGGTCGGGCATAAGATTTTGCAATTTCGGGTTCAAAAAATTTTCAACTTCTTCAAACTTAACACCGCGGGCAAGCAAAATTTGCGCCAGATATTCCGGCAGATGATATGTTTCAGCCATACGCGAACATTCGCCTTCATCAACCTGATTAAGGCGCCAAACTTTTTCTCCGAGCGAAATATCTTCTTTTATATCCATTTAACTTATCCGCCGACATTATAATATATTTATCATAGCGCACAAGTATTAACAAACCTTTTATCCAAAGAAAAAACTATTTCTTAAACGTAATCGTCACGCTGTTATTGTTATCATCACGCAAAACCTTAGCCGCTTCGGCAGGGGTGTATCGTAAGCGGTCACACTCGCCGTCATTAAGCTTAAAGTTTTCATTTTTGCATCTGGTGCAACCCGAGGCGCCCATTTTCGTGCATCCGTCGGGATAAGCAAGTAATTTTCCGGAAGCAAGCAATGTTTCTAAGTTGTTTTTACATGTTGTTTTGTATTGTGCATATTCTCCTGTTAAAGAATCACAAGTTTTTTCATTAAATATTTTATCGCAATTTTCAGCTTCGCAATAAATTTTAGCATTTGGTCCTAAATTCAAACCATAAAGAGCCATACCGAGAATGGATTTAATTGTCGGAGGAAGAATTACTGTGGCGTTTAAATTTGCAAAATACCATTGACCATATATTTCAGCTACTTCATCACTGATTATAATAGTTCCGGTTAAAGTATTACCCTGAACAGTATTGCGATCTACATTTTTAAGATACAAGACTCCGTCTTTACCGGATATATTGGCTTCTGCGTAAAGAAAAGCATTGCGCGTTATTTTTGCAAATTCACCATCAATTTCAATATCGGTAATAGTAGGCAATACTCCAGGTTCATAATACCATGGAGAAAATATACCTTTCGGTATAACCGCGTCCGGTTTTGTGGCGGTTACGGTTAATTTGCCGTTGTTGTAGGTATAAGTACAACCATCTCCGCAATTGTTTGGCTTTCCGGGATTCCATGAATCAAGGCAGGTTGTTGAATTTGGATACCTTTCATTTATAGTGCATTCCGCCAGCGATTCGCTGATGTTGATAAGGCTGAAAAAAAGGGCAAGGGCAGTCACTTTGGCGAAGCCAAAATAAAAAGAAGAGTCATCCCTAAAATTTTTCTTGAAAAATTTTTCAAGGGATCTTCGAATTAAATTAAATAAGAAGCGGCGTTTGTGTGCCTCACGGCACGACGCCGGAGCAGAGATTCCTTGAGCGCCTGACGCGCCGCGCAGGCGCAGGAATGACAATACCTTTTCTGTCATCTTGAGGGGTTGAGCGTAAGCGAAATCCCCGTAAAGATCTCTTTTTGCAGAGTAACGTTTCGTTTTAGCTCTGTCATTAATAACAGACTCTACACTCGCTCCGGAGATCTTTACGCCCGCTTCGGGGCTCAAAATGACAGCGGATTTATTTTTCTCATTATTCTTAATACAAAACATTTCAGTTCTCCGTTAAATTTTACATTTTTAAAACCAAAAACCGCTCAATGAGCGGCCGGAAGTTAGTAACTATCTGATATAAACATAGTGTGATTTATTCGTAAAGCCGAAGCCTTCTTATATCATCACCTTCCAGCCATATCAAAATGACTGAAAATACTTTTTTTGTTTTATATCAGCGAGGTTACTACACCTCCGAGCACTATTATTGCTCAATGATTATGCTAGCAAACAAATTGATTAAAATCAAGCAGAAAATAAAAAGACAACAAAAAGCGCCGGCAAAACCATACCGACGCCCTTTACTTATCTTCTTATCGATAAATAAATTTTAAGTTTAGCAATAATAAAAACAATTTTTATTATCATTTTTTGTTTCCTTTTTATAAAAGAGAACAAAGCTAAACCCTTGCACAATCCTTCTCAAAAATACTTGACTTTTGTGAAAATTCGTGCTACCTTAACTCCAGAATAAAGTTAAGAATGGTTTAACTTTGTTCTTTTGGTTAAGAATTTGCCCGATGCCTATCATCGGGCATAAATTTTATAGCGCACAAGTATTAACAAACCTTTTATCCAAAGAAAAAGATTTTTTACCTGTTTTTACCGATTTATTTTTATGCGTAAAAACATTCTTTCCGATTCGCACATTAAGCGCTGGAAAACGGGAAAACTGCAAAAATAAAAGGCTTGAGCGCCTGAAAAAGACTATTTTTATTAAAAAAATGCAAAATTCTGTTGAAAAATGCTGAAAAATACGAAGTTTTTGTTTGACAATATAAAAAAAAAGTCCCAAACTTCAGCTCAAGAGGTGCTTTTACCTCTGCCAAACTTTGAATTTTAAGAAAGGAAATTAAAATGAATAAAACTGAATTCGTTGATGCCGTTGCTAAAGAAGCAAATGCTACCAAAGTTGCCGCTAACGAAGTTGTTAACGCTATGATCGCCGTTGTTACAAAGGCTTTGAAAAAAGGTGAATCTGTTCAAATTACAGGTTTCGGTACTTTCGAAGTTGCAAAACGTGCTGCTCGTAAAGGTCGCAACCCTGCTACCGGTAAAGAAATCAAAATCGCTGCTTCTAAGGCTCCGAAGTTCAAAGCAGGCGCTCTTTTGAAAAAGGCTGTAAAGTAATTTAAAGCTTTTTCATAAACGAATTGTCCCGAGAATCATGAGTTTGGTTCTCGGGGTATTTTTTTTTCTTAAGTGAATTCTGCTTATTTCAGATAAATTCCGCAAATAAAATCGTATGGTCCGAGGCTTTTTCTTTCGCTCGGAAATCTCTGTCAATCACGCACTTTTGCAGGTGATCGGTTAAATATGGCGAGGCAAAAATATAGTCAATGCGCATGCCTAAATCATTGATGAACGCACCGCCGGTATAATCCCAAAACGTATATCCCGAATCGTTTGGCGACAAAGCGCGATAACAATCTGTATAACCTGAGTTAATAAGGCGCCTTAATCTGTTTTGCACCTCCGGACGATAGAGCGCATTTCCGGCAAAAAGTTCAGGATTATATACATCTTGCGCGCTTAAAATCACATTAAAATCACCGCCCAAAACCACGTTCTTATTTTCAATCAACAAATTAGAAGCATGCTTTAACAAAGCGTCCATCCACTCAAGCTTATAGGCAAATTTTGAAGTGTCATGCTGATTATTATAAGGCGGATTGCCGTTAGGAAGATAAAGCGAGGAGGCAACATATTTTTCGCCGTTCATCTCAATTTCAACTTCCAAATAGCGCGAATTTTCATCCGTGAAATCAGGCAGATTTTCGGAGCGCACTTTCATTTTATGCTTTGAGAGCACCGCCACGCCGTTATAGCTTTTTTGCCCCAAAATTTTGGCGTCATAACCGCTCATTTGCAACTCAAACAGCGGAAAATTATTAAATTCGCACTTAATTTCCTGCAAAAACATAATATCGGGCTGATTTACGGTCAGCCAGTCCGATAAGTTTTGTAATCTGGCATTGACGGAATTTATATTCAAGGTGGCGATTCTCATTTTTTCTCTCCTTAACAAAAAAGTATATAAACATTTTTTTAAAACAAAAGAAGTTTTTTAAGTTATTTTAAAACATTCGGTATTATTATAACGAAAAAAATAGCGATGGAGCAAAATATGTATCAGGATTTTTTTGATAAAAACGATGATTATCTGAATGAATTTAAGCAAAAGGTGGCTAATCAAAAAATTGCCACGGTTGAGGAAAGACGCAGCGAACTGGCGCGCTCTCGCAACAATTTTTTGAGCGTGTTTGCCGGCATAACGTTGGCCGGTGTGGTCGGCTGGTTTGTTTTGTCACCGCAATATACCGAAGAAAGTTCTGAAATTCCGGTGATTCGTCGTCCGCAGACGGCTATTAAGATTCGTCCGGAAAATCCGGGCGGAATGGATATCCCTAATCAGGATAAGGAAGTCTATAATATTGTTGAAAAGAAAAATGTTGATACCACGGTTGTTGAAAATCTGCTCCCGAGTCCGGAAACGCCGAAATTGCCGGATATTGTTCCGGAAGTTTCCGATATAGATGAAAACGCCAAAGACCTAGATGAAATTGTTGATGAGGTTGTTGACGAGCCTAAGGCGGAAAGTGAAAGTGCCGTAACGGAAAACAAAAACGAAAAAGTTGTTGAGCAAAAAGAAGAAGTTGCTTCTTCAATTCCGGAAAAACCGACTGATATTTTGAAAAAAGAAGACCCGAAAACTGAAGTAAAGGCTGAAGCTAAACAGCCGGAAAAAACTAATGAAAAGGCAGAAGTTGCAGCTCCTGCAACCGGCGGAAATTGGCAGATTCAATTGATTGCTTCAAAGAATAAAGCGGCGGTTGAAAAAGCATGGACAGACTTGTCAAACCGCTATGCTTTGTTGAAGTCATACAATCATGAAATTCAAACATCGGATTTGGGCGCACAAGGCACATTTTATCGTTTGCGCGCCGGTGCTTTTGCCGATAAAAATGCTGCGGCTGCGGCATGTGCGGCTTTGAAAAAACAAGGCTTGAACGATTGCATAACAAAAGAGCGCTAAAAAATGGAAAAACCTGTTCTTCCGGCATTTTTATCCGTTCAGGGACCATCTTTAAGCGATGATGAAAAGCGCTTGTTTGAAAAGTATAACCCGCTCGGAGTGTGCTTATTTTCTTATAAATGTGAAAATGTAAAGTCACGCGTTCAGCTTCGCGCACTTTGTCGGCAGATAAAGGAAGTTATCGGGCGAGATGATGTTTTAATTGCCGTTGATCAGGAGGGAGGACGCGTGCGCCGTTTGTGCGAGCCGGAATTTACTCCTTTGGCGGGGCAATCAAGCCTCAAAACAATTTCTCAGGCAAAAAATCACGCATATTTAGCGGCGTCGGATTTAAAAGATGTCGGTATAAATGTTAATTATGCTCCGGTTTTGGATGTTGAATATCCATACACCTCAAATGCTTTGCGCGGACGCTGTTTTTCAGCGGATAATCAAAAAGTTGCCAAGTTGGCAAGAGCGATGAATGATACATATATAAAATACGGGATTTGCCCTTGTGTTAAGCATCTTCCGGGACATGGACGCGCTGAAAATGATCCGCATTTGGAGCTTCCGGTAGTCAAGGCGTCAATAAAAGAATTGCAAAGCGATTTTTATCCATTCAAAATGCTATCCGATGCTCCGATGGGAATGGTTGCGCACCTTGTTTTATCAGCCATAGATGATAAAAATCCGGCAACCGAATCAAAGACGGTGATTAACGAAATTATCCGCAAAGAAATCGGGTTTAAGGGGTTACTCGTTTCAGATGCAATTATGATGAACGCCTTAAAGGGGAGTATATCCGAGCGGGCAAAACGTGTTTTTGAGGCCGGATGTGAAGTTGTTTGTTTGGGAAATTCCGATTTTAAGGAAAATCAGGAGCTTTGCGATACTGGGCTTGTTATGAGTGACAGCGCGTTGGAAAAACTCAAAAAGATAGTGGAAATTTGCAAAATTGAGCCTAAATTTGAAAATTATGCAAATGTGCAAAAAAAGTATTGTGAAATGCAAAAAAATATTATATCGTACGAGCATAAATATGATGCAACGGAAGTTTTAAACCGTCTTAACAATAAACAGGAGGTATAAGTTATGGGTGGATTTTTTGGTTGGTTTTTGGTGATTGTTGCCGTTATTGCTATTTTGAATGCCGACAAATTGCCGGCTTGGCGCAAGATGATGGAAGAAAAGCTCAAAGACAGTGTTGAAGCGGCAAAAGTCGGTGCCGAAAAAGCAAAAACCAAAATGGAAAAAGTTAAAAGCGATATAGACGCCAAGAAAAACAGCGTGAAAACGGCAGAATCGGAAGAAAATACTCCGGAAGAAATTGAAGAAGCCCTGAAAATGATGGGCGATTATGTTAAATCCGACAAGAAGAAAAAGAACTAAAAAAGAAATTGCTATTTTGCATTTTATTGAGTAAGACACGTCATTGCGAGGAGGCGTAAAACGCCGACGTGGCAATCTCCTTGAACGAGTGAGGCACGTCATTGCGAGGAGCGATGATAATCGCGACGTGGAATAAGGATTAGAGTACATAATTGCTCCTCGGAATGACACAGTAGACGCAGCACACCGCAAAGGATGACAAAAACGGACTTTATTTTAACTGTCATTCCTGCACCTGCGCGGCGCGTCAGGTGCTCAAGGAATCTCTAAATACGGCGTTGGCGATTTTATCGCACAAAACGCCGCTGCAATATAAAACAATATAGAAGCGGCGCATTGTGTGACTTACGTCACCGCGCCGAACTCAGAGATCCTTTGATGCGGTGATGCGCCGCACACCGCAAAGGATGACAAAGTAAGCGCTGTCATCGAATTTATTAACATCTACACTTATCAAAATATTACAATTTTGTTACATTTTTCATATTTTGACGAAAAGTACTTGCTTTTTGTGCCAAAAGGTGGTTATAATAAAGCTATAGAAAATAAACCTTTGTTATGAGGAGAAAAGAGATGAGTGATGCAGGTACAACAAATGATGGCGCCAAAACAGCTACGGGTAACGATTGGGTAGCTGAGGAATTGGCTAAGGCAAAAAAAGAATTTAATGAGGCTTCAGCTAGAAGCAAAGGACGTCAAAGCGATGAGACATTGAAAGCCGGAGCTAAGGTGAAAGCTTTAAGGGATGGTCTTATATACAAATCTAAAAAAGAGATAGAAGATCAGAAAACTAAAATGCAGGCGTCCCTTGATACAAAGAAAGCAGCAGAAAATAAAGCCAGAACTGCATCTAAAGCAGCTATAAAAATGGAAAAAATGGCTGCGGTAAGTGTAACTTTTATAGGAAGTTATGGTAGCTCTGATGATAAATTTATAAAAAAAGCAAAAGAGCTGTATGGTATGTCTTTGACTAAAGAAGATATTAAAAAATTCAATAAAGGTTGGCAAGATTGGATGACCAAAAAGTATGGTAGAGTAAGAGTTGATGCTGATGGTGTATATATAAAAGAATATCAAAAATATTTACAAGAAGAATCTAAAAAGAAAGGAAAAGCTCTTATTGATGCAAAGTCGGCAACCAGAGAATATAAAGGTTATGTATATCAATGCGAGTATGCTCTGGAATACCTTAACAAACATGGTACTCCGACCAAAGGTAACTCTAAAACTAAAACTCTTGGTGATGAAACCAATACCGGAAGTGGTGTTGGGTCCGGAGGCAATGATGGTAGTTCAGGTGCTGGTTCTTCCGGTGGTAATGATGGCGCTGGTTCTTCCGGTGGTGCTGGTGGTGCTGGTGGTACAACCGGTCAGGCTACAGAAGAAGTATTGCAAACTGATGAAAACGGTAATAAACTTATCAGAATTACCGATGCAAACGGCAATAAATCATTTGTGGTTAAAGATAAAGATGGAAACAGAAAATCAATTAAGGATGAGGAAATCAAAAAGACCAGTGTTAAGCCTGAAGATATTCAAGAAGCTATCCAAAAAGGCGATTGGAAAACTTTGCTTGCATTGTTCCTGAAAGCTATCGGTGAACGTGATAAACAAGCCGCTGCGCAAAATCTTTTTGATGAAGGGCAGAGTAAAGCACAGGCTCAGCAAACAGGTCCTAAAGAATACAGAACCGAGGATGGTGATGTCTTCACGGTAACGAAGGACGGTGATAATATTATATCAATATCAATGCAAGAAAAGGGCAAAACTCCATTCAGCCTTACTGCTGCAGAACTGGAAAAGTATGGTGTTAAACCTACAGATGTTGAAAAAATGCTTGATAATAAGCAGTTTAATCAAGCCGGCGGTACACTGTTGGATGTTGGATATAAAACAGGAAAAATTATTCATTCTCCGGAAATTGAAGTAAAAGGAAATGACATTATTCTCAAAGATCATCATACCTTTACCGGAGAGAGAAAAGAGCCGTTGGTACTCAATGAACAGTACCTTATTGACAAATGCGGTATGAAAAAGGGCAAAGCCGAAAAAGCCATGGAAAACTTGCGCGAGCTCGCGAAATCAGGCAACATGAAACAAAGTGCTACGATGATTGTGGCTCAGTATTTTTCAACAGAAAAACCGGCTCCGAAACTTCCTGATGTCCAAGCAACTTACGGCTCGCCAAAGCTTAACAAAAATCCGGGCGGAAAAGTTATCAGCATAACGGTAAAAGATGCTTCCGGCAAGGAAAAAGAACTCGGCTATAAAGATTTTGCTCAAGCTTACAGATGCACTCCGGAAGAAGCTAAAAAACTTCGTAAAGAATGTGTCAGAGCAATTCAAAACGGCAAAGATGTAAATGGTGTTTTGAGCTTTGTTGCTGAAAATTCTGAAGGAAAATCTAAATTCTGGACCAAGAGCGCAACAAAAATCGGAGCTTATGTTGTTGGAGCTGCCGCAGTAGGTGTGGGCGCATACGCGGCATTCGGCGGTTTCAAGAAGAAAGATGACGATAATGAGGAAAAACCTCAGTCATTGACAGTTGCTTTGGAAACGGTAAAAACAGACGAAAGTAACAAATCGTCCGTGACAGCCAGTGAAACAACGAACGATACAACTACACCTACAAAAACTACGACGATAACTCACAGTAATCCTATCACACCGTTTATTAAAGGTGGAAATACACGATAACTGTAGCGCTTGAAATAAAAATCCCGATACAGCCTAAAATGCTTGTCGGGATTTTTTCTTTCTTAAAACAAAATACATTTTGTTGTTGCAAAATTAACTTCTTTTGATTAAAATGCAATCAGATTGAATAACAAAAGTTCAGGAGATATCAAAAAATGTCTGAAATTCTTAATATTTTGCCGTCACATTTATCAAAAGCAACAGATGCCGAAAAAAAAGCATTTTTTCAGGTTTTGATTTGTCTGGCAAATATTGATGAAAATTTTGACGAAGATGAGTTGTCATTTGTTAAAGAAGCCGCTAAAACGCATGGACTGAAAAATTTGGAAGAGCTTTATAATTATGGTTCTCCCAGAGAAGTTATCGAAAGAGCAAAAATAATCAAAGACCGCCATTTAGCGATGGAATTGGTGCGTGAAATGTGCATTTTGTCGCACGTTGATAATTATCTTTCCGATTCGGAAACCTTGTTTATCGGTCAAGTTGGTTTGGCTTTAGGTGTTGAACTCGAAAAAATTGAACAAATCAGTAATTGGATTATTGATCGCATAATTTGGCTTGAACAGGCAAAAATCATTTTTGAGGAAGAATAAATGATTCCATATGAAAATCATACTGACTTTGAAGAAGTGAAAAAAATCGTAAAAGATTGCTTCCCTGATATAAATGATGCGGAAATAGTGGCGATTTTGCGCGAGGTTGTTTTTGCTCCGGATGATTATGAAATTGAATATAAAAATCAAAAAATGAAGCGCGCTGATATGGCCAAAACAATTTCCGAGCATATTTGCAACAATTTTGCCTTAGAAGATCCGAAGGCTGAATATGATGACATGCTTGAAAGTGCCGCGCAAATCATTAAGCATACGAATGACGGCTACATAACGGATGAAGATGCTTCTGAACGAGAAAATTTTCTTATTCGCATCAATAAACGAGAGTTTGAGCTTTATTTAGCTCTCGGGGTGATGTCGTCAGGATATACGAAAGAGGATACAAACTTAAAAAATGAGCTGATTTTCCGCATCCGCCGTTTAAGAGAAATGAATGACTTAATCAGAAAATATTCACGTGACGGCAAAGGAATTGAGGTCGGCAGGGCTGAATATGAACGTGCACTGCCTATATATAAAATGATAAAATCGCTTAAAGGCTTGGGCTATGGTTATAACTTAAGTCGCAAAGAGCGCATAAATCTTGACATAGATCATGATGACGATGAGGATTTATCGGAGGATTTTGCTTTCAGTGATTGGATTAAACGTTTAATGCTTTTGCAAATTCGCCGAATGGAAAAGGTAAATGCAATGACTGTTACCAATTCCATCAGGGATTTTTGTCAGAGTGATGAAAAAATCGGCCGCACTTCCACGATTTTGGATGATATGAACAACAAAATATCCGAATTGCGTGGGACAATTCAAAAAAGAAGATTTGACAGCGGCAGATTTAGTATGCTAGAAGAAGCATATGAAACAAACGGAAGAAACTTTTTTTAATTTTTAACAGGAGAAAAAAATGGGTTTTATTGGTTCTTTTCTTATTCCTATCTTAGATGTTTTGGGCTTTGCCTTGAGCATTTATTTTAAGATTGTGGTTGTTGATATCGTACTTTATTGGATGATTAAGTACAAACTCGTTACCATCAACAATAAATATGCCGAAAAATTTATGGCAATTTTGAAAAAACTCACTGAGCCGGTATATAATTTTATAGGCAAGAAAATTCCGCCGGTATCCGGTGTTGATATCTCGCCATACATTTTGTTGGTGTTGATTTTCATCATCGGTTCCGTTCTCACGAACCTGAGCTTGTGGTTTCATACCTATCTGTAAGATATGAGCTTTTTTGAGCTGAACAACGACGGATGCGTTTTAAGAATAAAACTTTCACCGAATGCCAAAAAGAGTGCTTTGGGAAGTGGTGTTTTTGTTGACGCGGACGGCAGGGAATATTTGAAAGCTTCGGTGGTTTGTGTGCCGGAAAAGGGCAAAGCCAACAAAGAGCTTTTGAAAATGCTCTCAAAAAGGCTTAAAATTGCGATTTCGGATTTAAAAATAATCAGCGGTGAAACCGATCATAAGAAAAAAGTTCAGATAAGCGCACCTTTAACTGCAGAGTTGGAAGAAAAGATTGCATTATTAAAAGAGGAAAAATAAATGGTTGCAGAAATCATAAGCGGCAAGCTTATTTCGGAAGAAATTGAAAACGAATTAAAGGCTCAAATTGCGGAATTTGCGCGCGCTCCGGAATTGGCAATCATTATGGTCGGCAACGATTATGCCAGCGATATTTATGTTAAAAACAAGCAAAAAGCAGCCTCTAAAATCGGGATGGTTTCGCATTTTCATCACTTGGATGAAGATATCAGCGAAGAAGAATTGCTTAATATCATTGAGCAGTTAAACAACGACAAAGAAGTCAACGGTATTATTGTGCAATTGCCGTTGCCGGAGGGCTTTGATACGCATCGCATAATTAACGCCATTTCTCCGTTGAAAGATGTTGACGGATTTCATCCCATAAATACCGGAAAACTGCAAAACAACGAAACTCCTTATTTTATTGCGGCGACTCCGCTTGGAATCATGCGTTTGTTAAACACGGTGTGCACTGATTTAAGCGGTAAAAATGCGGTTATAATCGGTGCTTCGCTGATAGTAGGGCGTCCGTTGGCAACATTGTTATTAAATCAAGGTTGCACGGTCAGTGTAACGCACTCTGAAACAAAAAACATTACCGATTATACCAAAAATGCCGATATAATCGTGGCGGCGTGCGGTGTGGCAAAATTAGTTAAGGCTGATTGGATAAAAGACGGTGCGATTTTAATTGATGTCGGCATAAATCGTTTGGAAAACGGCAAAATCTGCGGAGATATTGATTTTGAAGCAACAAAAGAAAAGGCCGGTGCAATTACTCCGGTTCCGGGTGGTGTCGGTCCCATGACCATCGCCATGCTTTTATACAACACGGTTCAAGCATATAAATTGCAAAATTTCTGAAAATTTTATAAACAAAACACTTGACAAAAACAACTGTTGATGTAAAATAACAACACTTACTTCAAATTGTTATGGTTGCTATTGTGCCGATTTTTAGCGGTAGAGATTTAAGAAAACTCTTTATCTTGCCAACAGGTTACGCATTGCAACGCAAACATGAAAAAAGTGAGTAATCGTTCGCCGAATTTTTCGGTTTTTCCCTGAACGGTTTAATTAACTCATTTATCATCAGCGAGGGGATGCAGGTGACAACCCTTAAAATTTTTTTTAATTATGGGTACTTTCATTTTTAACGCTCTTAAGAACTTGTTCAAGAGCATCGTTATCGTTGTTGTGTCAATTATGACACTGGTATTTATGTTTGTGGCTGACATGGTCGCCTTAGTAATTTATCCCGTCTGGGCTTGGAGGAAGCCTTGCGAGGCCTCTGAGGCATCATTTTTGACAGATGTGCTGAATTGGCAGATTCTGGATGATATTATCAATCCGCGCAGTCATTATTCTGACAACAGGTTGCTGGGCTTTTTCAGATTCTTTATGCGTCCGCTGGATGCCTTTGTTGTGAGGATTTGGAATGCTTGGTTCTTGCATCATTCACCGATGAAAAAACGTAAGTTTTTCATTGACCGGCTTGGCAATAAGATGCAGAGCTTGCCGGATAAGGTGCAAGAAAAGTATTTTAATGCTGTTGATTTTGACCGCAAGGTTTACTTGATTCAGCATAATATGTTTTCTACATCTGCTCTTGAACTTTTGTACAACAAAAAGTTCGACCTCAAAGATGGAGTTAAAGCATTTATCTACGCAGGTAAGCTTAGCGATCGTGATTTTCAAGAACTAACTTTGGGGAATATTAAAATATTCTCCGAAAAGTTTGATTTAAGCCTAAACAAGCAGTGTCATCTTATTAGGGAAGCTTGCAGGTTATCTGATTCGGATTATGTTGGTGTTTTGAAAGCTTATATTATGCGGAAAGGTCTTCATCCGTCTGCTGTCAAGCTGTTTTACGAAAAGTATGCCAACAGAAAAAATGATAAGGCTATTGCCACAATTCCTGTTGCTCTGGAATGTCGTCAGGATCTGGTAACAGTCCAACAAACGGAAAATGCCCGTAACCAACAGGAAACGGCAGAAACTTTTGCCGAATACCTGAAATCACGCGGAAAGCTTGGCTTTGAGGCTCAGGTTTCCATGAGCGCATGGCAATATGAGGTTTTCCACAAAGTCGGCTTGAAGCTTGCGCCGAATGCGGTGTATGAAAAGTTGGCTCGCGTCAACAAAAACAATGATTCGCAAAATTTCGTCAGGCTTATGATGAAATACGGCGAGGTTGACGGCAATGAAATTGCCCTGCACCAAGTTTCAGGCGATGAGACGCTCTCCGCAATGTGGTTGAAGCACCTAAGCGAGACCGCTTAAAATCTATAAAAAAACACCTTGCCTAAATAGGGCAGGGTGTTTTTTTGCAAAACTTTATAGCTTAAATATCAGCGACCGGTATATTCGCGAATTTTGCGTGCATTCTTTTTATTTTGTTTGTTTTTATTACGTTCTTCTTTATTTTTCTGCTTTTTAGCATTACGAACACTACCGTGCTTTTGACCGAAAGTTTTTTTGTTTTGCTCGGCCTTATGCTGTCTGTTTGACTCTCGACGCGCCAAAGTTTCTTCCTGCGCCAAAGCCCTATCCTTAATTTTTTGCTCGGCATTACGGATCAGGTCCTGCGTACGGCTGTCAAGCGGAATAACCACATCTTCTTCACCGTTCTTTTCATAATAGCCGTTCACCGGTGTCAGAACAAGTTGACCGCTCATCGGAATACTGATAATCACAAAATAGCGCTGATTTTCAAGCGAATCGTGAGATTTTTCATTTACCGCACCGGATTTATATTCGTAAACTCCGAAATTAGATGGCGCAAAACCTTTCATTCTACCATCTTTTTGAGCAATATTGGCTGTTGTTTCGCGATAATCTTTTCCGCCGTGAATACCTAGAACATAAAACGGATTACCTTCCTTAAAGTCTTTGGCATTTTTGGCGTTTTCCATCACGAATATCATATATTCATAGGCGCTGTCGGCATTATCGTGACCGGAAGGTTGTAATGGCATATAGGTCACGAAATCGCCTAAATAAACCCCGAAAGAGTTGGCATAAACCTTTGCGCCCTGACGAGCAAACTCATCAGCCATCTGGATAACTCCTTCATGATTTAATGTTTTGATGGCGCGTTGTGACATAATCACAACCGATTCTTTATCCAACTTAAAGAACGGATGGTCGCCTTCCGCCAAGCGAACGGCACCCGAGCGTTCCGTATCTGATTTTTCCGCAAAAGCACCACTCATAACAACCAATCGCTTTCCTTTAGAAACCTTGGCAATATATTCTTCAGCCTTAGCATGCATAATGTTGTCAAAGCCGTAAACCGTGTCGCGGAAGTCTTCTGCACAGTATAATTCAATACCCTTTGCGCGTAATTTTTTCAGTTCTTTTTTATCACGGCATTCAGCCAACTGCCCTTTATCATCGCGATAGAAAAAGCTGTTCAATTCCTGCCAACGGCGAAAAGCCTGACGAAGTCTGAATCCGTCTAAAAAGACCTTTTTGTTATTTTCTTTGGCTTTAAGCAAAAACGGCAACAAATTTTCGGTTGCGCGCGATATAACCGGTGTAAAAATTTGTTTGCCCTTGTTTTCATCCATGATTTGTTGCAGCGAATCAAGTGCGGTTTGCAGAGTTATTTCTGTTTTCGGATCGCGCTTAATGCCGGTTGAAGTGGAATCCATGAGCATTCCTGTCATTTCAATTTTGCGCAAAACTCCGGCGAGAATCCCGTTATTTCCACCGAAACTGGCATGCGAATCAAGCGAGCGGTGGTCACCTGAATTCAAAATTCCGTTTTTACGGTCCTTATGAACAATAAAGCCATAAGATTCAGCTGTTGTATGCGGAACAGATACCGGAATAACACTTATTGGTCCGACTTCAATTTGCTTGAACGGCTTAATTTCCTTAAATTCATAATCGGCAACGCGAACATTTTTCTCTTTTAAGTTATCCATCAAAGTCAACAAAGTATTACGGCTTCCGTAAATCGGCGGCAACTTAATTCCGTCTTGTTTGGCTTTTAGGAACACCGGCACAAGGCCATCAATATGGTCGGCATGGGCATGGGTTAAGAAAATTGCCTCAACCGGATGCGGAGCCTTAGTTTCTTTAGTATCAAAAAATTGAGTAAAATCAGGCATAACACCGCTTATACCAGGATATTTTGCTTTCATCTCATCGGTAGGAAGTTTAACACCGAAATCCATCATAATGCTGAAGTTTTTATCGCCTTTTTGATAGGTGATAATTGAGCTGTTTGCTCCGATTCCGTCACCATCACCGTCAGGCATACCACCGAAAGGCGCGAAATAAAAATGCTCATCATTGTTTTTTGAATTTGCCATAACCGAGACTCCGTAAATTTTGTTGTTTAACTTATAATACATAAAATTTGACAAAAATCAAGCAGTTTTTTATTAAAATCAGCAAAAAAAGGAATTACCATAACGAGGAGGACTTTAGTCCGACGTGGCAATCTCATAAGACAAGGACTCGGCGAAGCCACAAAAAAAAGAGGGGTCATCCCTATTTTTTGCGAATGCAAAAAATTCCAGGGATCTTCGAATTAACTTTTCCTTATATATCAAATAATGTTTTGTGCCTAAATTATAGGCACTTTATCAACTATCAATGACTTATATAAATATTCCAACATTAAATGACTTTGATAAAATCAAAGTCCTTTAATGCCCGCCTTTAGGCGGAGGCATCATAAGCTTTTGATACATTCAAAAGCTTATGATGTTTGATGATTTCTTAAATAAATCACTTCTTAAACGTAATCGTCACTGAATTTGTATTGTCATCGTGCAATACCTTAGCCGCCTCGGCAGGTGTCCAACGCAAACGGTCGCATTCTCCGTCATTTAATTTAAAATTTTCATTTTTGCATTTTATACATCCCGAGACAGAAAATAAGACACAATTTTCCGGAGCTTGCTCAAATTTATCTGAGGAAGATACTATATTATTTACGATTGTTAAACATTGTGATTTAGCCAAAGGATATGAAGGGCTCATACATGATTCGCGCATTTTCTGTGCGCAATTTTCAATTGCACAATATATTTTAGCCCCCGGCGCTAATGATACTCCAAGAAAAGCATAAGAAGATGAAAATGTTGCCTCAGAGGGAAATATAATATTACCGGTTAATATTGTGTTTGTCCACCCGAAAGGATTTCCTCCTAAATGTGTAAAGATAAGTTCACCATTAGCACCGGATATAGTTTTATTTCCGTATGTAGCTATATCATCAAGAGCTATTGGTCCATCTATCACGATATTATTGATAATTACAGGCAATTGATTTCCATCATAAAAATCAAAAACAAACGTACCTCTTTCCATTATAGCATCTTTACCTTTTACGGATATATATGCAGTACCGTTTTCATAGGTATAAGTACAGCCCTTACCACAATTATTTTCTACTCCAGGGTTCCAAGTTCTGCAAGGATTATTACTACAACCGGCGCTTGCTTCTCCGACTATTGCGCCAACACTTAAAATTTCTATAATTGTCAATACTCTAATCATTTCAAGCAAACCACGACCAGTTACAGTTGCATTTTTATATCTCATATTTATATTCCTTCTTAAAAATTTATATGTTAAAGCATAAAAAGAAAAACCTCCGAACGGAGGTCGGAAGTTCGAAACTATTTTGAAGCGCATAGTGCGGTATATTAAGGTGATGTAATCATCTTTATTTTACCACCTTCCGACCATAAAGTCAGAAGTACAATGCATTCGTTAATACGAACAGCTTCAAATGAGGTTTCGACACCTCCGAGCCTTTTATGCTCTAAAGATACGCTAGCAGAAAAAATCAAATTTGTAAAGCAAAAAAGGCGGGGATTGCCATAAAAACAATCTCAGCCTTTGTTTTGAAAGTATCAAAATTTATTATTTATGCGAATTTATCCATTCTTGAATATCAGAATGCGTATTCAAGCCGACTTTCACATCAACCTGTTCGCCATCTTTGAATAAAAACATGGTCGGAATACTGCGAATCCCGAATTGGCTCGGTGTTTCAGGCGCGTCATCAACGTTCATTTTATAAACGGTTAAATCAGCATTTTCTTCATCAATTTCTTCCAAAATCGGACCCAATTGACGGCACGGACCGCACCATTCTGCCCAAAAATCAACCAAAACCAAACCTTTGGCGTTTTTAACTTTTTCTTCAAATTGTTCATCAAGTAATGCTTGTGTCATGGGGTTTCTCCTTATAATATTAACGTTTTTTTGAAAAACTATATAGTTACTTTAAGGCGAATATTAAACTGCCTTTATCTAAAAAACAAGTTTTTATAAAAGTTATTAAACTAAAGTTTTGATGCCTTCAAATATGCTTTCAGCGCATCGTCAAAAGGCTCCAAAACGCGCGCCAAAACACCTTTAAGCTCGGAAATCGCAACTCCGTAGTTTGTGATTTTTACATCTGCATCTTGGCATTTTTTCAAGCGCATCAGCATTTCTTTGCGATTTACGGTGCAACCTCCGCATTGGATAACCAATTGATATTGCGCTAAATTTTTTCCGAAATCGCAACCGCTGACAAAATCTATTTCAAGATTTTTCTGTGTTTTTTTTCTTAGCAACGCCGGAATTTTAACCCTTCCGATATCGTCCTGAACAGCGTGATGCGTGCATGATTCGGCAATCAAAACCTTATCGCCGTCCTGCAAAAATTTTATCGCTGCGGCATTTTGCGCCATAATGCTCAAATCAGCCTTAAAGCGCGCCATCAAAATTGAAAAAGTCGTACATTTAATCTCCGGCGGTGTATTTTTTACCATAAAATCAACCACTTGCGAATCGCATATCACCAGTGCCGGCGGATTTTTCAGACTGTTAAGCGCGGAAACATAATTCGTTTCTTTGCAAACCAAAATATTTTGATTGTGGTCCAAACAATCGCGGATTGCCTGAACCTGCGGTAAAATAAGCCGTCCTTTCGGGGCTTCATAATCAAGCGGAACAATCATAACAACCGTGGAATTTTCCTCAGCTAGATCTCCCAAAAGCGGTTTTTCGTTCAAAAATTCCGCCGGACAAACGCGCAAGAGCGCCTCTGTCAAATTTTGCAAAACTTTGTCGCGAGATGACAAATCAAGCGAATTTAGTCTGATTTCTTCGCTCGCATTTCCATCATTTTTATTATCAACCTTGTTATAAATTTTGATGAGCGGAGTATTGTTTTTTTGTGCCAAGCTGATGATTTTTTCTTCCGGCTCGCCAAACTTATCATTTTCGCAGACCAGCAGAACAATGTCGGCTTTTTCTATTGCGGAAATTGTTTTTTCAAGACGCTGATTTTTCAAATCCGTTTCATCACCGAAACCGGCTGTATCCATAAACAAAACCGGCCCGAGTGGAGGGAGTTCCATAGCCTTTTCCACCACATCGGTAGTAGTGCCTGCAATATCGGAAGTTATGGCAACATCTTGCCCGCAGATAAGGTTTAAAAAGCTTGATTTACCGGCATTGGTTCGTCCGGTTATGGCAATTTGCAGGCGCAATGATTTTGGGGTGTTTTGCATGATTACTCCTTAATGTTAAGGTTTAAAAAATGTTTCCAATTATTTGATAAAACAGCACAAATTTCCGCTTCTGATAAATTAAGGATTGCCGCCATAGCAGAAGCCAATACCGGCAAATTTTCCGGAACATTGCGAACATATCCTTTGCGCGGTTGATAAGGCGCATCTGTTTCAAGCAAAATTTTGGTCAGATCGAGCGTTTTCAGCATTTGCGCAGCATTATCTTTTTTGAAAAACGAAAAATTTATACCGAGATAAAATCCGGCTTTTTGTATTTTTTTGCCCCATTCAAGCGAGCCGGTGAAGGAGTGAAAAATCGTTTGTTCCGGCAATTTGGAAAAATAGGCGCTTAAAAGGTTGTCGGCCTTAACCGCGTGGATTATAAGCGCACGATTATATTTTTGCGCCAGCTCAATTTGCGCTTCAAAAAATTCGCATTGTTTTTTTGTTTCAGGGTTGTGAATTGTATCAATTCCGCATTCCCCAATCCAAAGAGCGGGGTGCTTTTTTAAGTATTTTTCCAAGGTTTTAATAAGCGAAGAATCTGCATTTTCAACGCACCACGGATGAACCCCGACTGCCCCGACAACATTATCAAAACGTTTAGCTATTTTGATGATATTTTTCCAATCTTCAGGCCTTGCGGACGGAACAACAAATTCCCTAACATTATTCCTGAGCGCGGAATTAACAACCTCTTTTGCTTCCGAAAAAGCAAAATCCTGCAGATGGATATGTGAATCGGTATAAAACATTTTCTCCTCATTTTTGTTTTTCAGTTATAACAGGAAAAAGTATTTTTACAAGTGTTGTTTTGTCGTGCGATAAAAATATTGACTTTTTAATTTTTTCTCTCTAGTATCGGCTTATAAATATATAATTATTAAATTTTTAAGACTTATGAAAGAAATTGATGATTTC
The DNA here is from genome assembly GCA_045602545.1 of Alphaproteobacteria bacterium. GTDB lineage: Bacteria > Pseudomonadota > Alphaproteobacteria > RF32 > CAG-239 > RUG410. The sequence continues at coordinate 12,921 of JAZSBR010000011.1, read as the reverse complement.
CTGCTCAAAACAGAGCGAGAGCTGAAGCATCGGCTTTATGTGATGCTATTCTGCTCAGTTGTTTGCCTGCCTTGCCTTTGGTATGTTATGGCAACAGATGAAACGTTGAGCGAAAATACTTTGTGGTTCTGTCGCATTTTAAGCATAGTTGCGATTCTGTGCGATTTCGGCGAGGCTTTCTGCTATTATTCAGCCAAAAAAAATCGTCTGCACTATGAAAAGTTTGAAAAAGAAATGAGAGAACAACAAGAGGCATTGCATCAGAAAATTTTCAAAAAAAGCAATGCAAAGTGAATTAAGAATCTGCTGAATATCCATTCGGCAGATTTTTTTATTCTCTGTGATACGGATGGTGATTGATGATTGTTTGAATGCGATATATTTGCTCAGCCAAAACCGCACGCATAAGCATATGGGGCAGGGTGAGTTTGCCGAAAGACAGTATTAAATCGGCCTTATCGCGCGTTGATTGCAAATGCCCGTCGGCACCGCCGATTAAAAAACAAATTTCCGAACAGCCGTTATTGAGCCAATTTTCAATTTTTAAAGCCAATTCCGTGCTTTTCATATTTTCACCGCGCTCGTCTAAAACAACAACCTTTGCGCCGTTAGGAATAGCAGACAGCAAAAATTTTGCTTCCGTTTCCTGATTTGAATTATCTTTTTCTTTTACGCTTAAATCCCAGCCGGAACGCTTAATATATTCGGCAATAATCATCGCTTCAGGCGAATCTTTTTTACATTTTCCGATGGCAATAATTGTGGCTTTCATCGCCTATTCTTTGCGTAAATTTGCAGCAGATTGCCACATTTTTTCCAAGTTATAAAATTCACGAACTTCCGGACGGAAAATATGCACAATTACATCAAAGGCATCAATCAAAACCCAATCGGCTTTTTCCGCACCTTCAACCGAGCATTTATAGCCGGCTTTTTTCAGGTTTTCTTCAATTTTTTGCGCGATAGAGGCAACATGGCGGTTAGATGTTCCGCTGGCAACAGCCATATAGCTGGCAATGGATGTTTTTCCCGCCAAATCAATAATAACAATATCTTCAGCCTTCATATCTTCAAGCGTTTCTTTAATGATTGTGATTTCATCTTGTTTTTGTTTAGACAATTTAATTCTCCTCTTTAATCAAGCGGTGACCATGTTTTGCGCACTTTGGCTTCCGGCTTTTCATTCGTATTTTGCTCGCGCTCTCTTGTTATGTATTTATCCAGAGCATTTAAGCACTCGTTCAATCCTTTTTTTGCAAAGGCGGAAATAGTAAAAATCTCCTTGTTGCAAACTTTTTTCAACTCATTTAATTTATTATTGATTTCTTCATCACTCAAGGCATCGCATTTATTAAGCGCGACAACTTCCGGTTTAAGTGCCAGGCTTTTGTTATAAAGCTCCAATTCGTTGCGAATCGTTTTATATTCAGAAGCAACATCTTCCGAGGTTGCATCAATAACATGCAAAAATACCGAACAGCGTTCCACATGTTTTAAGAATCTATCACCTAAACCGATTCCCTCATGTGCGCCTTCAATAAGCCCCGGAATATCAGCAATAACAAGCTCCTTATTGTTTATCCAGGCAACTCCCAAATGCGGATGAAGCGTGGTGAAAGGATAAGAGGCAATTTTCGGACGCGCCGCCGTAACTGCCGATAAAAATGTTGATTTTCCGGCATTAGGCAAGCCGATTAAGCCTATATCGGCAATAATTTTTAAGCGCAACCAAACCCAAATTTCTTCGCCTTCGGTTCCCGGAGTTGATTGGCGCGGTGCCTGATTGGTTGAACTTTTGAATCTAGCATTGCCAAGACCTCCTTTCCCGCCTTGGGCAATCAAAAAGCGTTCGCCTTTTTTAACCATATCGGCAATCACCGTTTCGCCGTCATCGGCAACAATTTCAGTACCGACCGGAACTTTTATGATAAGATCTTCGCCCTTATAACCGGTCATTTCGGAGCCCATTCCCTGTTGACCTTTTTGCGCTTTAAAGTGCTGTTGATAGCGAAAATCAATCAATGTGTTCAAGTTTTCAACCGCTTCAAAATATACGCTTCCGCCGTCACCGCCGTCACCGCCGTTCGGACCGCCGAATTCCACAAACTTTTCTCTGCGGAAAGCCACACAGCCTTTACCGCCGTCGCCTGCTTTGATATAAATTTTAGCCTGGTCTAAAAACTTCATTTTTTTCTTGCTTATACTAAATAAAGGGGCATTACGCCCCTTATAAATTGAACGGGAAAACTATTCCGCAACAACGGAAACGTAAACCTTACCTTCAGCTTTGGTTTTGAATTCAACCTTGCCTTCAGATGTAGCAAAAATCGTGTGATCTTTACCCAAGCCTACGTTAGCACCCGGATGATACTTTGTTCCGCGTTGGCGAATAATGATATTGCCGGCAATAACCGACTCGCCACCGAACTTTTTAACACCCAAACGGCGACCTTCGGAATCGCGACCGTTATTGGAACTACCACCAGATTTCTTATGAGCCATAACGTTTTCTCCTTAAACTACTTAGCGCATACATCGGTAATTTTTACCAATGTGATTTGCTGTCTGTGACCATTTTTACGACGATAGTTCTGTCTTCTTTTCTTTTTGAAAACAATAACTTTAGCGTCTTTTGCCTGTTTCAAAACCATAGCTTTAACTGAGGCACCTGCAACAAGAGGAGTGCCGATTTTTTCGCCCAAAGACAAAACTTCGTTAAAAACTACTTCTTTTCCTTCTTCGGCGGCAATTTTTTCCAGTTTTACAACATCACCCGTTGTAACATTATACTGTTTTCCGCCTGATTTAAATACTGCGTACATATTCTTTCCTTATATTTTAAAATATTACAATGCCCCGTAATATACACAACTTTTTTATCCTGTCAACCATAAAAATAAAGATTCCTTAAATTTTTTTAATATTTTCTTTAAAAAAAAGCCTTTCTTCGTCAGATAACGTTGAAAAGCTTTCAGTAAATAACTCTTAAAAGAAAAGTTTTGTTCAATTCATATTGTTGCTCATGTTCATTGAATTATTGCCGACAAATTCAATTTCTTCGGCATCAAGCGAGGTCACATTGCCTTCCTTATCAACACTTGCGGTAATAATCACGGCCATATTCGGAGTAAAGCTTTGTCCCTTCATCAAATTATCATCAATTTCAACGGTGATATTTCCCGAATCGTCGGTGAATATATACATTTCATCGCCAAGGTTTTGAGTTAAAGTTCCTTGAATGTAGATGATTGTATCTTCCGGCATATTTGAGGCATCAGCCACATGTGTTACCGGCTTGGTAATTTGTTTTGCAGAATCGCCGGCATTGGCATTGCTAATGGCAAAAAGTCCGCAAACAAGAGCCAGAGTGCATAAGATTTTGTTTTTCATTATATTATCTCCTAAAAAGTTGAACCATGAGAGATATATGAGCGAAAAACAAAGTTTCAAGATACCTTTTATAATGAACCGGTCTTAAACAGTTTGTAATATTTATAAACCGAGCCGTTAGGGATTGACCAGCTGAAGTCCTTTTCCATGGCATTTTTTTGCATAATATGCATGGCGCGAGGTGTGGAATAATAACAACGCAGGGCTTTTTCCAAAGTTTCGCTATAGGCGTTAAGATTATTTTTCAAGCTTTGCGCTTTTAAGTTACTGCCATAAATTTTCTCACCGCCGGCAAAAAACGCTTCCGTTCTGAAACCGTCAATTCCGTCCTCAATCGTATCAACCAACCCGCCGGTGGAAGTGGCAATCGGCAGACTGCCCTTCGCCATTGCTTCCATTTGCGTTAATCCGCACGGCTCAAAATATGACGGCATCATATAAAAATCGGCAGCCAACTGCACGGCATAAGCAAACTGGTCTTTATAACCGCGGAAAACAAAAATTCTTTTGGCAAATTCACGATAAATTTGTTTTGCGTTATCTTTCAGCGCCATTAAATCGGCATATAAATCCTTATTTCCGGCACCTCCCAAAACAAAAATCGGAAATTCATGCGGAGAATCTTTATATTTGAAAATCATTTTCAAAATAGCATTTATGGCAACGTCATAGCCTTTTTGCTCAACCAAACGGCTTGTCATGCAGATAAACGGCACAGTTTCGGCTTTGTCTGCCAAAGCTGAAATATCTTCAAACTGATAGGTTTCAATCAGCGGAATGATTTCTTCACGATATTTTTCATCTTTGGCTAATTTTGAAAGCAGTTTGATGCATTCTTTTTTGTTGTGCAACTTAACATCAAGCGAATTTTCATCAAAAACCTTAAATTTTGTCGTGCCGAAAAAGCTATTTACTGTTTCAATTTTTTTTGCATTCGGAGAGATAAGCTTTTTTTCATAGCCATTGACAATTCCGAAGAAATTACGATAGTTTTTTCGGATTTTTAAAACATCACGAAAGTCATATCCGAAGCTTTTTTCTTTTGAAACCTCTTCCATATAGTTTTTGGAAACGGCAATAATTCGGTCAGCCAAATGAATATTGCAAGAAGCTTGATTATAGGTGTCAGAAATAATCAAGGTATTTGAAGTGCGCGGGTTGCTGTTTTTGACGGCTTTGGCGTTTTTCAAGACCAATGTTGCCAAATCTTCATAAAGCGAGTTCAAAATTCTAGAAGTATTGTGATAATCCCACCCCTGATATCCCAAATGGTGGGCAATATGAATAATCGGAATATTTTGAATAATGCTTGCCTCATCAGGATTAAGCCTGCCGGCATAAACTTTGGCGGATGTAAAATACTTCGTTAACCCCGAAAGCGCACCGCTGTGCCAGTCATTGGCAATTATTATGTTTGGTAGCGCAATTTTTTTAGGCTTATTAAATTCAACATATTCAAGCAACTGATAAACTGCTTTTGAAAGAAAAGCAAAACGTTCAACCTCATCAATATGATTGGCATTAAAAATATAACAGCCGTCTTGTGCCGACGGATTTTCCGGCGCCGGATTTATGGTGAAAAAACGCGCGTTTTCCAAAAACAGATAGCGCACGCCATTCAGCTTGCCCTCATACACACTGACCTTATGCTTAAGCAGGCGATTTTGACGTCCGAAAAACGGAACACTGTATGTGATGAGTTTTTTTATGTTAAGAGAATTTCCTTCGGCGCCTACATAAAGTCCTTTATCAAAAGTGGCTTTTTTCTTGCCCGTAAAACCGATATAAAGCGGAGTGACAATGGTAATTTCGTGCTTATCTTTTCCAAACACGGCATTGAAATTTTCCGGCAATTCCGAGCCGATCATGCCAAGACCTCCGCATTTCATGAAGGTTGCGGTTTCGGCACTTATCATCCATGCATTGATTACACCTATTGACGGCCATTTGTCATTGTTTAAGCATTGAACTTTGCCCGTATTATATATTTGTTTTAAGTTTTTGTCGCGCGGAATTGAATATGATATACTGAATTTTTTCTTATTAAAATTCGGCGGTAAAAATCCCAAACTTTTGTTTTGCAGGTTACTGATATTTAAAACAGGCATATTTTTCTTCCATCATAATAGGTTATATGCTTAAGTTTAGCATTTTATTTTTTAACTTCAACAGAAAAACGACAATAACTCTTGACTTGTTAATGAATAATCACTAAGTTCATATTATATACGCCCTAAGGTTAGAATTTTAAAGAGGTTATGATGTCTAAACACGAAGAAAAAAAGCTTAATTTGAAGGCTGAAGAAGAAAAAGCCGATAATTCATCACCAGAAGAACTCAAAAAAGAGACAGCTGAAATTGAAGCATTAAAAGAGGAAAATCAAAAACTTAAAGACTCCTTTTTGCGTGCCTATGCCGAGGCTGAAAACACCAAAAAACGTTGCGCACAGGAAATTGAAAAAAATTCAAAATATGCAATCGCAAGTTTTGCCAAAGAATTGTTGATGGTTGCCGATAATTTGGGACGGGCGCTTTCTGTCTCAACAGAAAATGCATCGGCTGAATGCAAAGCCCTGATGCAAGGTGTTGAAATGACGCAAAATGAGCTGACTAAGGTTTTTGAAAAATTCGGAATTAAGAAGATTGAGTGCATGGGACAAGTTTTTGATCCGAATTTTGAACAGGTTGTACAAGAGATTGAAGACGATGAAAAACCGGCAGGTACGATTGTCAGCGAACTCCAAGCCGGATATATGATAAATGACCGTATTTTGCGCGAAGCTATGGTTATTGTAACTAAAGAAAAGAAATAAGAAAAATCTTATCGCACTGACAAAAATATTGTTCAAAAACAAATAGTTGCCCGATGTTTCACGTGAAACATCGGGTATTTGTAATGACAAGAAAATTATTAGACAATTAGATTATGCCCATCTTTTGAGCAGTAATAACGGCCTGAGTGCGATTGCTGACATGAAGTGAGCGCAATAGGGCATTGATGTGCAATTTAACCGTAGATTCGGAAACTCCCATATCAAAGGCAATTTGCTTATTTGATTTTCCTTGAGCAATCAAATCAAGTACCTGCGATTGGCGATAAGTAAGATTTTTGGTGCCGCTATTTTTACTGTTTAAGGGGTTGGAGGCAATATTTTCAATCAAATTAGGCGGAACATAAGTACCTCCGTCCAAAATCAGGCGCAAAGCATTGTTCAAAACTTTGGCATCCGAACGTTTCGGAATATATCCCTTTGCGCCGGAAGCCAAAATGGTTTTGATTGTGCGGTTATCTTCGGCACCCGAAATAATCACGAAATCCGTTTTGTTTGAATTTTGCTTCAATATTTCAAGCGCTTCCTGCCATGACATATCGTTCATTTCAAAATCAAAAAATACAAAATCAATCTTATCATCCGAGGCGAGCAACTTAAACATTTGCGAATAACTTCCTGCTTGCACAATAACCACTTCGGGTGCAAGTTTTTCCAAATATAAGGCAAGTCCGTCTCTAAAAAGGGCATGATCGTCCGCAATCAGAATTTTCATCCTTAAATCTCCTACTATACAACAATCAATTTGCTTTTATATATGACTGATTGTCAGAATTTAAAGTCCAAGTCCGATTAAGTACGTTTTAAAAATGTTTGGCGTTTTATTTACGCGGAAGTTCTATATATTCAACGCCGGCTTCCTTAAACATTTGTGCCGAATAATTGAGTTTATCGCGCCAAGTGTTTTTAGGGTCGTTGTCTTTTGGTTTATATTCATAAGTGATAACTCTTTTGATGCCGGTCTGAATAATGGCGCGGGCGCAGTCCGTGCATGGCGTCAAAGTGCAAAAAATAGTGCAACCTTTAAGCGAAGCACCGGTCAAACACGCATTATAAACAGCGTTGCGTTCCGCATGCTCAAAAAAGTCATATTTTGTCGGGCGCTCCATACGTTCCGGAATTTCATCATCAACTTTTCTTACCATACCGTTATATCCGGTGGCTCTGATTTCCTTATCTGGACCAATAACCACAGCACCGGTTTTGGTGGAAGGGTCTTTTGACCAAGTTGCAATCAGCTCTGCCAATTCAAGAAAGCGATAATTCCATTTTTCCGTAAACATAACAAGCTCCTTTATGATAAACCTCTGAGAAGCATAACACAAAAATATAAATATGCTAAAAAAAAATATTTTTTTACACATTTTTCCTTATAAATCAATAATACCGCTCTTTAGCTTAAAGAGCGGTATTAAATTTTAAAAACTCATTTTATTTTAAGCGTTTTTTCAAATCTTGAATAAGCCCGTCGATTCCGTTCGGAGAGTTTTTGATATAGGCGGTATATTCACTGCGTGAAGTTTGCGCAAGACTTACATTTTCAATTATAATATCAACAACCTTCATTTTACCGTTGGTTTCTTTAACGCGCCATCTAACGATTGCCGGAGCACCTTCTTCCATCGGCACTTTGGTATTAACAAAAACCTGATCTGCTGATTTTGAATTATCCACTCCGTCAAACTCAAAGTGCTTGCCCTTAAATTCATCAAAACGAGCTGACCAAGTTTGAATGTTTAATTTGCGATAAACATCAATAAATTCACTGCGCTGTTTGGCATTAGCCGTTCTCCAATAGCGACCCAGCACAAATTTGCCGATGAAATCAAGGTCCAAATCTTCATTAAAAAGTTTGGTAAAGCGTTCTTGTTTTTCAGTTGCGCTGACATTGGAGTTTATCAGTTCTTCAATACCCTGATTAGTGATTTTTTTCACAAAATTTTCGGCTGCCTCATGATCAACCGCAGCATTTGCATTCAAGCCGATAACCATAGCCAAAGCAAATAAAAAAGATATAATTTTTTTCATATTAAAGTTCCTTTTTCTAAAGTTATTCTTCATCAAAATCTTCGTCAAAGTCAAAATCATAGCTCGGAACTTGTCCGGTTTGTTCTTTTGCACCGCAAACATGCATTTTCAATCTGTTTTGCATATAGGCGGATTTAATTGTGCTGTACGGGTCAACCGAATTTGCCGTAAGTTTATCCAGCAAATCAAGTTTTTCTTCACGCACGCTGACAAAACCGAGCGCACTTAAGCCATAATAAAAGGTGTATTTTTTCCAATCTTCATGGATGTGAATATATTCTTCAGACCAATAAAGCGGATCGGCAGCCGAATCGCCTACATAACCGATGGCTGCGCGCGGAGTGCTTGGGCCGATGAGCGGCAAAACAACATACGGGCCGTCCGGTACGCACCATTTTGCCAATGTTTCATCCAAACCTGTTTTATTCTTTTTAATTCCCCAACCTGAGGCAACATCAAAGGTTCCGAGCAAGCCCAAGGTTGAATTTACCAAAAAGCGACCGCCGGATTTTCCGGTATCGGAAAAATTCCCCTGCAAGGTATGATTAATCATGGTTGCCGGCTCTTTCAGGTTAGAAAAGAAATTACGTACACGTTCGCGCACAAAATCGTTTGTTACGGCACGATATCCTTTAGCAAGCGGCTTCATAAAATAGTCATCAACAACAGTATTGAATGTAAACATGGAGCGGTTATATTTTTCAAGCATACCTTCATCTTCTTCTGCCAAAACCGGCAAAGATAAAGAAATGCCCATATAAAACACAGCGCCAAAAATCAGCTTTTTCATTTTATCAAATCCTTTTTTCTGCCGTTAATATATCGTTTTTCTCAAATAAATCAATAAAAAAATGCACTTAAGTTGCAAAATGTAAGATAAAAGAGAAAAACCTGCGGATTTTTTTCCGCAGGCCGCTTTCAAATTAAAGGAATAAACCATGAAAAATCTTCATAGCCTCAATAATATAAGGCTGTGCAACAATTCATCAAATAGTACGAAAGCAGAGAGTTTAACCGACAAATAGTTTAATAAGTCAAAAAAAATGTTTGTGTTATACTTTTAGTGTTATATCATAACGCCGATGGAGGAATTTATGTCTGAGATTGATTTTAACAACCTTGAATTTGAAGACGCTTTGGCGCAATTAGAGGCAATTGTCCGCGAATTGGAGGCCGGCAGAATAAAGCTTGATGATGCGGTTGAAGCATATGAAAAAGCTACTGCTTTGAAAAAATTTTGCGAAGATAAGCTTAAAAATGCCGAGCTTAAAATTGAAAAAATCAATGTTGCCTCAAACGGCGACATAACAACCGAACCGCTTGATAAGATAGAAGAATAAGATGACTGATATTAAAAGTGTTTTAAAAGAATTTTCAACTCGTTTTAATAATGATTTGGAAAAATATTTTCCGTTTCCGGAAGGTGCGGAAAAGCGCGTGGTTGAAGCAATGCATTATTCGCTGATGATGGGCGGAAAACGTTTGCGTCCGTTCTTGGTATGTGAATGCGCCGGTCTTTTCGGTGTTGATTATCAAACGGCTCTGCCGGCGGCGGCATCGCTTGAAATGCTTCACACATATTCACTTATCCATGATGATTTGCCGGCGATGGATAATGATGATTTAAGACGCGGAAATCCGACTTGCCATAAAAAATTTGATGAAGCAACCGCGATTCTTGCCGGTGACGGTTTGCTTACTTATGCTTTTGAAGTTCTTTCAAACGCATTGGAAATTAAGCCGGCTCAGCGCTTGGCTTTGATACAGCTTTTGTCATCGGGGGCAGGGGCTTTCGGCGGAATGGTTGCCGGACAAACGCTTGATTTGTATGCAACTTCAACCGGTGATAAAACGCAAGATGAAAATATTATCTCTCGTCTTGAAGAAATGAAAACCGGACGTCTGTTGCGCTATGCTTGTGAAGCCGGCGCCGTTTTGGGACAGGCTGATGAAAACGAGCGTAAAATATTGATTGATTATTCTCGCAAAATCGGTCAGGCATTCCAAATTGCCGATGATATTCTGGATAAAGAAGGCGATCAGGCTTTGGTTGGCAAAACCCTGCATAAAGACGATGACCAAAACAAATTTACATTTGTCAGCTATTACGGAGTTGAAAAAGCTCGTGTACTGGCGAAAAATTTGATTGATGAGGCTATTGAAAAAATTTCATTATTCGGAGAAAAAGCCGATAATTTAGTAAGCTTGGCTCATTATATAATTGAAAGAAAATATTAGAAAAAAAGTTATTGCAACTTCCGTTGAAATATGTTACATTATAAGTGTAAGTTAATATAATTATGGAGGTGCGTGATGGCTGATACCAGAAAAATGACCAGCGGGCAGTGGTTTATGGCAAGACTTGAAGTCGCAACTCGTGATAAAAAAGACTTGCTGAAGCTGGCTGCCGTGACAATCAGAAATTCACATACGAAACGCTCGTATTTTGAACGTGAGTTACCGACAAGTCAAACAGCCTTAAATATGCGAGCTACTTATGCCGCATTTAATGCCGCTACCAAAAAGGACCTGTCAACTGATCAACGTCTGGTTTTAGTAAAACAGCGCTATCAAAAGGCCGGTTATGGTGATTTTGATAAAGACTTTGCTAAAGCTTATCCGAATGAATATGGTAAGGTAAAAAATCAAGCAAAAGAGCTTAATCCGGCATTGGTTGCACGTCGCCAAACATCAAGATGTTAACTTATATTTTCTTTATTTTTCATTCTTCTCCTTTCACTCTCCGATTTTTAGCTGATCGGAGAGTCTTTTTTTGGCTCGTAAAAGAAAACCCCCGATTTCTCGGGGGTGGGAGAACAAGTGTTTGAATGAATAAATGTTTTATCGGTATTAAGCCGAAACTTTGCGCTCGTTTAAGCTGTCAGCGATTCTTTTGTTTGCATCTTCATAAGAACAATTTGCATAAACAGAAATTTCGCTTGCCAAACGACCATAAGCCTGCTCATAAATTTGGCGTTCACTATAAGACTGGTCAGCCAAATTTTCACGGCGATGAAGATCGCGAATCACTTCGGCGATGGCGATCGGATTGCCGGAGTTGATTTTGTTTTCGTATTCTTGAGCGCGACGCGACCACATAACTTTGCGAACTTTTGCCTTGGTTTTTAAGGTAGCCAAAGCTTCGTCCATGGTCTTAGTGTCAGAAATTTTGCGCAGTCCGGTACTTTTCAATTTTGAAGTAGGAATACGCAAAGTCATCTTGTCTTTATCAAAATTTACCACCAACAATTCAAGCTCGGTTCCGGCGATGGTTTGTTTTGTGATATCGGAAACAATTCCGACTCCGTGAGTAGGATAAACAACATATTCGCCCGTGCCGAATTTAAGTGTAGGTAATTTTTTTATAGTCATATCTGCTCCTGAAAAAATTAAGTTTTTGTGCAACAACAAAACGGAGTATATCACATTTTTTGCCCCGAATCCAGTAAAAAATGCAAAAATTTTGATTTTTTTTTATCTTTTTTTTGAAAATGAAGGATATTTTAACTTTAAGTGACTTAAAATAAGACAATAAAGATAAGGAGAAAACAAAATGGCAGATTTTGACGGTTTTGAATTTATTATCACCGAAGAAGACGATATTATGCTCATTATATATGCGCGCTCAACTAATCCGGAAAATCCGGAAGTTGAACTTAATAAGGAACAAAAGCGCGTGATTTTGCGCCGAAACAGCACAGATGTTGTGACGCTTGAAGGTGTTGAAGATAAGATTATGGAAAATTTGAGCGAAGAAAAAGCGCTTCTTATTGCAGAAGTTGTGCCGACGGATAATCCGCTTGAACACGAAGTTAAACAGGTTTATAACGCAGTTATAAAAAGTTAAAAAAATCCTCACTATCTGCTGACTGTGAGGATTTTTGTTGTAATGGCTTTATTATTCTTTAGCCGGTTCTGCAGGTTGAGCCGGAGCTTCAGCCTCAGCCGGAGCTTCAGCCTCAGCAGGAGCTTGTGCCGGAGCTTGGGCTTCAGCAGGTGCTTGAGCTTCAGCAGGAGCAACAACAGGTGCCGGCATTTGTTGGTGATGTTTCTTCAAATTACGGAAATTACCTTCAACTTTGGCAACTTCAGGAACAACTTCATCACCGTCTGTTCTGATAACAATAACATTATTTTTCGGCTGGTGCATAGCGCGTTTTGCCATGGCAATATGTGCAGGAATGCGATGATGAGATTTGCAACCGTTGCAGCAACACAACAAGCAACCGCAACCGATACCTGCCAAAAATACGATAATCAAAGCGAACAGTTTAAATAACTTTCCTTTGCAACCGCAGCAGCAACATTTGCAACCGCAATCACATTTATTTTCGCAATTGCAACCTTTTTCGGCACAATCGCATACTTTTTTGTTTTCATTCTTTTCTTTAGCTTCTTTAGTAGCCATTTTATTTTCCTTCCTAATGGTAGTTAGATGAATTTTCAGGGCAAAATATAATTCATAAAAAAAGAAAAGTAAAGCTTTAAAAGCTAAAAATTGAGAAAAAAACAAAAAAGCACAAGAAAATGCTTGACGAATAAAAAAGAATAGTTTATAAGGCATTTTACCGATGGGGTTGTGGCGGAATTGGTAGACGCGTCAGACTCAAAATCTGGTTCCCTCGGGAGTGAGAGTTCGATTCTCTCCGGCCCTACCATCAAAACAAAAAAA
>JAZSBR010000010.1:0-112241 GCA_045602545.1 Alphaproteobacteria bacterium | reverse complement strand
TAGATTCGGCAGTGGTGGCAAGGGTGAAAATGAAGGCAAGCACCGGAATCGTCATTACGAGGAGCATTCTTTGAATGCGACGTGGTAATCTCATAAAACAAGTGACGCTTGCAAATAAGGATTCTTTATTTGCATGAGTACCTTGCTCAGGGAGATAACCACGTCGGACTAAAGTCCTCCTCGTTATGACGTGCCTTAACCATTTTTCCATCACTTTGGCGGAGTTGTGCAGCAACGATGTCAAAGTGCCAACCGCCGAAAGCGGTTTAACTGCATTGCCTAAAAACAACCGCTGAGTTTGTTTTATATCCGTGCCGGTTGTCGCCGTCCCGCCGACGAGTGTTTCATACGAAACACTCGTGGAAAATTTATTGCATACCTCGCTTGATTTAAGCATTTGAACACTATTAAAATTCTTCCTCATCTTTTACTTCCTTTTCTAAAAAAATTATGCCAATAAGCATAAAAGAAAAACCTCCGAACGGAGGCCGGAAGCAAACAACTATCTTAAAGCACATAGTGCGGTGTATTAGAAGTGTAACCTTTCCTATTCTACCGCCTTCCGACCATACAGTCAGAAGTACAAAATCTTCGCAATAATGCGAAACGCTTTAAGTGAGGCTGTTTGACCTCCGAGCCTTTTATGCTCTAAGAAAGAATTTAGCAAATTTTTTCCATCTTGTAAAGAAAAATAATCTGTATTGTCATAAAAATGTAACTGGAAATTTATTTTTTTCTGTGTTATAGTGTCAATAGGTTTAATAATCGTGAGGTTGAAGATGAAACGATTAAATCTTGTTTTGCTTGCTTGCACCACAATGTTTTTGGGTGCTGTAAACTCTTATGCAGACGGGCTTCCGGCTAATCCGTGGCAAAATTCGCCTCAAATGAAAACATATAGCGAAAACAGTGCCGATGCCATAAATCAGGCCTCTGCCGTAGCCGTTGATATGTGGAGCAAAGTTCGCGATTCTAAAGAGTTTCGCCAATGGAGTATGCCAAAGCAAAATCAGCAGACAAATTCAAATGCAGAAGCATCTGATTTGAAAAAACAAGCGCAAATGATTTCAATGTTGGCAAACCTCAATCAAGTAGGCTATAAAATTCCGGACGATTATCAAAATATGATTAAAAAAATGCCGCAAAAAACCGATAATCGAAACAAATATGATTATGATCGCGCCTTGAGAGATTGGAAAAGGAAATATAACAGCGCAAAAAATAATTCGCTTAATATCTTGGAGCGCTCGTATCAAAGAGTTCTTTATACCATTAAAGATACAACCGGTGTTGATGTTAATCGCACGATTAACGATTCTATCAGAGCGTTCAAATAGGAGAAAAAGATGAAAAATATTTTATCAATAATGTTCTTGCTGGCTTTCAGCTGTTCGGCAAATGCGCAGTTGTTCAAAAAAACGGAGCCGAAATTTTATGCTAAAGAATATACCGATGCGCAAATAGAAGTCGGACAATATCGCCCGATGGAAAAAAATATTAAATATATGCTTGAACATTCAACAGACGGCGAACTTCGTAATTATGCCAAAATGCTGAACGCTCAGGAAATTGCCGAAGCAAAAGCCAAAGGTGAGCCGGTGCCGGAAAAATTATCGGAAGAAACCTTGAAAAGCCGGAAAAAAATCGGCGAATATTTACGCTCTTATATCAAAATACCTTATTAATTTTATTCGCCGAATTTTTGTTAAAAAAGGCTTACGGAATATTGACTTGCGAGCCTTTTTTGGTGCGCGAACCTTAAAAAAAAGCACATTGATAAAAGATTTTGCTTGAAATTTTAAACTTTGATGCTAAATTAGCGGCAGTTTTTTAATAACTATTCATGCCCGTGCGGGGCTGTCCGCACATATATTTTAGGAGATTTTAAATATGGTAGTTCGCGTTGGTATTAACGGTTTTGGCCGTATCGGACGTTTGGTTTTCCGCGCAGCTCAGGCTCGCAATGATATTGAAATTGTCGGTATTAACGATTTGATTGATGTTGATTATATGGCTTATATGCTCAAATATGACACAATGCATGGTCGTTTTAACGGCACTGTTGAAGTTAAAGACGGCAAATTGGTTGTTAACGGAAAAGCTATTCGCGTTACTGCCGAAAAGAATCCGGCTGATTTGAAGTGGAATGAAGTCGGCGCTGATTATGTTGTTGAATCAACAGGCTTGTTCTTAACAAAAGAAAAGGCTCAAGGTCACATCGACGCCGGTGCAAAATATGTTGTTATGTCTGCACCTTCAAAAGATGATACACCGATGTTTGTTTGCGGTGTTAATACAGATTCTTATGTTAAAGGCACACAATTTGTTTCAAATGCTTCTTGCACAACAAACTGCTTGGCTCCGATTGCCAAAGTTTTGAACGATGTTTTCGGAATTAAAGAAGGCTTGATGACAACCGTTCACTCTACAACCGCAACCCAAAAAACCGTTGACGGTCCGTCTGTAAAAGATTGGCGCGGTGGTCGTGCTGCCAGCGGAAACATTATTCCGTCTTCTACCGGTGCAGCAAAGGCTGTAGGCAAGGTTATTCCTTCTTTGAACGGCAAATTGACAGGTATGTCTATGCGTGTTCCGACTTTGGATGTTTCTGTTGTTGACTTGACTGCTAACTTGGCAAAACCTGCAACTTATGAAGAAATCTGCAACGCCATGAAGAAGGCTTCCGAAGGCGAATTGAAAGGCATTTTGGGATATACCGAAGATGCCGTTGTTTCATCTGATTTCTTGGGTGATGCTCACACATCTATTTTTGATGCTAAAGCAGGTATTCAACTTACCGATACTTTTGTTAAGGTTATCAGCTGGTATGATAACGAATGGGGTTATTCAAACAAAGTTTTGGATTTGATTGCCCACATGGCTAAAGTTAACGGATAATCTATGACAATAAGTCCCCACCGAGCAAAATCGGTGGGGATTTGTGATGAAAAAAAGGAAAAGTAATGCAAGAATATAAAACTATTGAAGATTTAGGTGATTTGAACGGCAAAGTTGTTATGCTTCGCGCCGATTTAAACGTGCCGATGGATGAAAATTTTAAGGTTACCAACACAGCCCGCATTGACCGCACGGTTCCGACCATTAAAAAACTTATGAGTAAAGGCGCTAAGGTTGTGGTTATTTCACACTTCGGGCGTCCGGAAGGCAAGGGCGATATGAAAAATTCGCTTTCCCATGTTGCACCGGAACTCGAAAAGGCTTTAGGCTCTAAGGTTGTGTTTGTTGATGATTGCATCGGCGATAAGGTTGAAAAAGCCGTTAAAAATATGGGTGCCGATGAAGTTTTGCTCTTGGAAAATTTGCGTTTTTATGACGAAGAGAAAAAGGGCAACGAAGCTTGGGCAAAAGAATTGGTTAAGCCGGCTGATGTTTATGTTTCCGATGCTTTTTCAACTGCTCACCGCGCGCATGCTTCAATGGTTGCCGCTGCAAAAGAATTGCCGTCCGCAATGGGTTTGTTGATGGCTGAAGAGGTTAATGCCTTAACTTCCGGATTGAATAATCCTCAGCGCCCGCTGATGGCGATTGTCGGCGGTTCAAAGGTTTCAACCAAGCTTGATTTGTTGAACAACCTCGTGAAAAAGGTGAACAAGCTGGTGATTTCCGGCGGTATGGCTCATACTTTTTTGAAGGTTTTGGGCTATAACGGCATTAACGAGAGTAATTCGCTGGTGCAGATGGATATGCTTGATACGGCAAAAGAAATTTTGGAAACGGCAAAAGCCAACAATTGCGAAATTATCCTGCCGTCAGATTTGGTTTGGGCAAAAGAATTTGCCGCAAATGCCGAGCATAAAACCGTTGCTTTGGATAATATTCCGGAAGGCGGAAACTTACTTGATGTGGGCGAAAAAACCATTGCAGATATCTGCGACAAAATGCAGGAATGCAAAACTTTGGTTTGGAACGGACCGCTTGGTGCGTTTGAGTTAAAACCGTTTGACAATGCCACAAATATTGTTGCCGATAAGGCTGCCGAATTAACTGTTGCCGGAAAACTGACCACGGTTGCCGGCGGCGGTGATACGGTTTCAGCGCTTGAGAGTGCCGGTGTTGCCGACAAATTTACTTATATTTCAACAGCAGGCGGTGCTTTCTTGGAATGGATGGAAGGTAAGGAACTTCCGGGCGTTGCCGTAATGAAGAAATAAGCTTCAATACTAATCAAAAAAGAAGGCTCTCGGTTGAGAGCCTTCTTTTTTGATTAGTCACTGAACTCTGTTGGGTTTGCGTCCATCTCCAAGCCTTTTTCCTGCAGGACCTTGCGGTCGGCAGAATAAATCTTGTACTCACGCACACCGCTCACAGTTAACAGTACGCTTAGCGTCGCAAGCAGACCTTCCCAGCTTACCTCGCCGATGTCAAAAAACGGGTATATGCAACAGTTGCATACAAAGCCCAAAGCCAGACACCAACCGATGGTGGGAATCCAGACCTTCATTGAAATAAGGCCTTTAGTGCCTACCTCCGACTTCTCTCGCTCTTTAATTACCGAGCCGAGATAGCGGAACTGGCGCAAGACCACATCACGCGCACCTCCGATGCCAAGCATGACCGAGAGTGCCAGAACCAGATACGTCCAACTTACAGGTCTTGCTCCTTCAATAAAAGGAACAATCGCGCAGTTGTTCAAAAATCCAAACGCCAGAGCTTCTCCGACGCCGGAAATCCACAAGCGGGATTTTTTGATTTTCTTGCTCATACTATATAAATTATTTGGTTTAATGAACTCACAATAACTGATTTTGGAAATTATGTCAAGATTTTTTTTATAAAACAGAAACGCATGTTAATTGACCGTTAAAATTAACATGCGTAATAAAGCTGTTTGAGCTGAATTAAAACATTATGAGGGCTACACTGCAACCGCTTGACACCGCACAACTGCAAGCTTGCGCCGCGGTTGCCGGACTCATTGGTTTTTTCAGGCAATAATAAGGGGCAGCCGAAGAACAAGCCGGATTGGCAAATTTTAAGTTTGTATTTTCGAGCGATGATAATTTATTGGCGCCAAAATCACCGTCGCCGGCATAAACCAAGGCACTGCCGAAATCTTTTGAAGCAATCTCAACGCAAGCTTCTCTCGGCAAGCCGTTCATGGCAACATAAAACGATTTATTATAAAATTCTCCGAGTCCTACGCTGCCGCCAAAGGTATTTGCCCCGAGCGAACTGCCGTTAAGAGCCTTTTCAGGAATAGCTTTCATTTTAATGGCAACTTTTGCCAGATTATCATAGTTTTTGGTGCGCAATGTCAATGTACGTACATTGGAAGCGATTGTAAGCATTGTTTCAACGGTTGAGTTGACTTTTGACTTCATCATTGCTTTTGTATAGCCGGCGATTCCGCCAACGCTAAGCACTCCTATGATGGCCAACACACCCAGCATCTCAATCATACTGCGACCGTATTGCGGTGCACCTGCTTGTCTTTTTTTCGTTTGTGTACTATTTATGTACACGGCACTCAAAAAAGTCGGCGCATTTGCATCACACTTCGTTCGCATACTTCTTCCGCTCTGTGCGAATCTGCTTATATTATCTATCATATCAAATCTCCTCAATAATATTTAAGGGCAACGGCACAGCTGTTTCCGCAGGTTGAACAAATGGTTGTTGCCTCGCTAACCGGTATAGGTATTCCGAGTGTTGTCCCGTTATTGCAACCCACAACTGAAGTAAGAGCAGCCTTTTGTCCCGGGCATTTAAGATAAAGGCTGTCAGTGTTTAATGAAGCGGAAGGGCCTGCAACAATTCCGATGAATGATGAATTTTTTGCTGATCCCCAGTCATTTGTTGCCAACGCCAAGCAAGCCTGTTTATCAAGCCCGCTGTATTTTATGGAATATGCCTGATCATCACCGCCGTCACTTAAAAGCTTTGCCGAACTTATTTCTACATCACCTCCGAACGGATTTTTCAAACTTGTTCCCGAAGGATTCATTTCCGGCAGAACTGCCTTTAATTTTATGGCAGATTTGTTGCTCATACCGGTATAAAGGCCGCCGTTGGCGCCGATTGTGGAAAGATGACCGCTGATTACACCGATTTGCTCAATTGATTTATTCACTTTGTTTTGGTGCAGAGCCTTTGTATATCCGGCAATACCGCCGGCCGAAAGTGCGCCGATAATCACCAAAACGCCTATCATTTCAATCATTGAACGTCCGAAATTATTATTTGACATTGTAAACTCCTTTTCTTTTGATAAGTATTCTTAGCACACTTTTTTTTCATCGTCAACAAACATATGTTTTTTTCTAATATGCTTTGACGACTCCGAAAAATCTTTGATGAAAGTTGTAAATATAGACTTTAGATTAACCAGCCTTTCAAAACGCAAAAAATTGTTTATATTTAAGTTGTTAGGAGAAAAAAGATGCAAAAATACGATGTGAGTAAATTCATAATTTCTAATTTTTCGCTTGATTTGCCTGAGGCGGAGAAGCGCTTTGTTAATCGCGTTTTGATAGATGGTATTGTTGACGGATGGAATCACAACATTTATTTTCAACCTAAAGAAATTGTGCGGGTCAACCATCATATTCCCAAAAAGCATGAAATAATGTAACACCAACTTGGTGCGAATCGCTATAAATAAACACTTTTTAGTGTCAATATGGCATTTTTTTCAGATTTAAAAAAGAAAATTTACAAATATATCTTCTTTAACTTTGTTAGAGGAGATTTAATATGAATTACAGTGACTTAAACCAAAATAATGAAGAGTTGAAAAACCATTTGTATTGCGTCGGCACGATTTATGATAATTTTGATGCATTGATTGAGGTTTTGGGACACCTTAAGCTTGAACAACCGCTTTATCTGGTATATTTGGCGCAAAAGCTTTTTGCTCAGGAAGTTTTTAATGCGGCAAACAATCAGAGCATAAATGAGCACTTTCCGTATGAAACGATAGAATTAAAGACAGAGAGTTTTACCAGAAAAGTTAATTAAGGCAGAAAATAAAAAAGGCGCTCTAAATCAAGAGCGTCTTTTCTATTAATTCAGATAAGTGAATTATTCTGCAGAGCTGATAACCGTAACAGCGCGACGGTTTTGAGCCCAAGCGGCTTCGTTGCTGCCGAGAACAGCAGGTCTTTCTTTACCATAAGAAATGGTAGAAATTCTGCTTTCATCAATACCTTGAGATACCAAGTATTGTTTTACAGCGTTGGCACGGCGTTCACCCAAAGCCAAGTTGTATTCACGAGTACCTCTTTCATCGCAGTAGCCTTGAACGATTGCGTTCACACTGTCATGCTTTTTGAGCCAAGCAGCTTGAGTATCTAAAGCAGCTTGAGCTTCAGCAGAAAGTGCAGAGCTGTCAAATGCGAAGAATACAGTATCAGTAGAGTTTTCGGCAAAGTCACGAGCCAATCTTGATTCGCAGTCAGCGCCGCTGAACAAACCGCCATCAGCACCAAACATAGAACAACCTGACAAGCAAACAATTGCGCAGAATAAACTTAAAAGTTTTTTCATTTTATTTTCTCCATATGGTTTTATACAATTTTTCGTATTGCTACGAAAGTTACTTTAATTGCATTACAATTAATACATTCACTAAATTAAGCAAGAATTGTAAATTTTTCAATAAGATTTTTAAAAAAAATAGCAATAATGTTAATATCTGTGCATTATTTTTATAACCTTTTGTTTTATAAGCGATTTTTTTTGCCTTTTGGACGGCTGAAAAGATAAATTTAGAGCATAAAATAAAAAAACGACCTCCGAAATCAGTGTTTCGGGGGTCGTAATAAACAGATTTAAAAGCAAGAACAAGAACTATAGTTCGTCAAGGACACCGTTGTGGCCCTTCTTACGGCGGCGCTTTTCCATGTCACGGGTACGTTGGTATTCTGTCTGAGGACGTTGTTTTTTCTGCACGGCCTTTTTCTTTTTCTCTTCACGAGTTGATTTTCTAAACTTGTTTGCCATAGTTTTTTTGTTTTTTAGTTAATAATATTATAATTGTATAAAAAGCGAGCATATCTATATATCTTTTTTGTGCATTGTCAAGAGTTTTTTTAATGATAATTTTATTTGCAAGAGCAAAAATTATGCTGGACAAGTTTATTTTAATGCGCTATTGTTGCGCAATATGTTAATTAAACAACAAAAACATAAGGATAAAAAAATGACTGTCGGCGTAAATCAAATTCGCAAAACTTTTTTGGATTATTTTGAAAAAAACGGGCATAAGGTTGTGCCTTCTTCCTCTCTGGTGCCGGATAATGACCCGACATTAATGTTTACAAACTCAGGTATGGTGCAATTCAAAAATATTCTGGCGGGAAATGAAACCAGAGATTATACCCGAGCCACAACGGCGCAAAAAAGTGTCAGAGCCGGCGGAAAGCATAATGATTTGGATAGCGTCGGTTATGATGTGCGCCACCACACGTTTTTTGAAATGCTCGGCAACTTTTCGTTCGGCGATTATTTCAAAGACTATGCAATTCCTTATGCTTGGGAACTGCTGACCAAAGATTTCGGACTGCCGAAAGAAAAGTTGGCTGTTACGATATATCATAATGATGATGAAGCCCATGATATCTGGAAAAAAGTTTCCGGACTGCCGGAAGACAGAATTATCCGCATTGCCACCAAAGACAATTTCTGGCAGATGGGTGATACCGGTCCTTGCGGTCCTAGCTCGGAAATTTTTTATGACCATGGTCCGGAGGTTTGGGGCGGTCTGCCGGGGACGCCTGAAGAAGACGGCGACAGATTTATTGAAATTTGGAACTTGGTGTTTGACCAGTTTGAAGATTTGCCGGACGGGTCACGCATCAACTTGAAACGTCCGTCAATTGATACCGGTATGGGTTTGGAGCGTATTGCCGCCATTTTGCAAGGTGTGCATTCAAATTTTGAAACCGATATGTTCCAACACATCATCAAGGCTATTGCCGACATTGCCAATACCGATCCGAACGGTCCGTTGCAAGCTTCTCATAACGTTATTGCCGATCACTTGCGTTCAATCAGTTTCTTGATTGCCGACGGAGTGTTGCCTTCAAATGAGGGCAGGGGATATGTTTTGCGCCGTATTATGCGCCGTGCAATGCGTCATGCTTATCTCTTGGGCGTTAAAGACCCGATGATTTATAAACTTCTGCCGACTTTGCAAAAAGAAATGGGTGATGCTTATCCGGAACTCTATGCCAGAGAAAAACTTATTGAAGAAACCATCAAAATTGAAGAAGAGCGCTTCGGTCGTACTTTGGATAAAGGTATGAAGCTTTTGGATGAAGAAATTTCACACCTCGGTCGCGGTGATAAGCTCAAAGGTGAAGTTGCGTTCAAACTTTATGATACATACGGATTCCCGCTTGATTTGACGCAAGATGCCTTGAAGGCCAAAAATATGGAGGTTGATGTTGAAGGCTTTAATGCCGCGATGCAAAAACAAAAAGAAGAAGCCCGCAAAAATTGGGCCGGTTCCGGTGATGAAGGCGTGGCAAAAGTTTGGTATGGCGTTAAAGACAAATGCGGTTCAAGCGAATTTTTGGGCTATAATACCTTGAAATCAGATGCCGAAATTGAAGCTTTAGTACAAAATGATAAAGAGATTGAAGAAGTAACAAGCGGTAAATTTGAATTGGTTGCAAATCAAACTCCGTTTTATGGCGAACGAGGCGGTCAAATCGGCGATATCGGAACAATCGTTAATAAAGATTTTGAAGCTGAAGTTATTGATACCAAGCACAAACTTGAGAGTTTAACCGTTCATGTTTGCGAATTGAAAAAAGGCACGGTTAAAGTCGGTATGTTTGCCAATTTTGCCGTAAATGAAGAAAACCGAAAGAAAATCTGCGCCAATCACTCGGTTACGCACTTGGCTCACAAAGCGTTGCGCATGATTCTGGGCGATCACGTTGAGCAAAAAGGTTCATCAGTCGGACCGGACGGAATGCGCTTTGATGTTTCGCACCCGAAGTTGATTACAAAAGAGCAAATCAGAGCAGTTGAAGACATCGTAAATGAGCAAATTCGCAACAATTTGCCGGTTAATACGGTAATTATGAACAAAGACGAGGCGGTTAAGCTCGGTGCAATGGCATTGTTTGATGAAAAATACGGCGATGATGTGCGCGTTGTGACAATGGGTGATGAAAAAGCACCGTTTTCACGCGAACTTTGCGGTGGAACGCATGTTTCAAATACCGGAAACATCGGCTATTTCCATATTTTAAGCGAATCGGCGGTGGCTGCCGGTGTGCGCCGTCTTGAGTGCGTGACAGGTGTCGGGGCTGAGGATTATATCCGCTCGGTTGAAGACAAATTGCATAATGTTGCAAACAGCCTGAAAATCGGTACCGGTGAGTTGGAAAACCGTGTAATTTCACTGTTGGAAGAGCGCAAAAAACTGGAAAATGAAATCTTTAATCTTAAAAAGAGTTTAGCCGGCGGAAAAGCTTCAAATTCCAATGAAGCCGAAACGATAAACGGGGTAAAATTTGTCGGCAAAGTTGTGCCGGATACGCACCCGAAAGAGCTGAAAGCTTTTGTTGATGACATAAGTCAAAATCTCGGCTCGGGCATTGTTGTTCTTTGCTCGGATAAAGACGGCAAAGCATCGGTTGTCGTGGGTGTTACCAAAGACTTGACCGATAAATATAATGCGGTTGATTTAGTGCGTGCCGCAGCCGGCATTTTAGGCGGACAAGGCGGTGGCGGAAGACCTGATATGGCTCAAGCCGGCGGAACCGATGTTTCAAAGATTTCAGAGGCTATTGAAAAAGTTAAGTCGCTTATTGCAGCCTGAAACTGATTTTCAGATTATTATCTTTAGCACTTTTTTAGGATTTGCTGTTATATAATATAAAAAAAGTGTAAGGAGATATAAATGGTATTAGTGGCTCCGAGTTTGTTGGCTGCCGATCAGGGAAATTTAGCTGAGGCGGTGAAGACGGCAGAAAATGCCGGCGCTGATTGGTTGCATTTTGATATAATGGACGGACATTTTGTGCCGAATATGAGTTTCGGTCCTTCGTTGGTTAGAAGCTTAAGACGGCGCAGTAATTTGTTTTTTGATGTGCATCTTATGGTGGAAAAGCCGGAAAAAATTATACCGATGTTTGCAAAATGCGGTGCCGATATGCTGACAATTCATTTGGAAAGCACTAAGGATGTTGCATCAGCTTTGGCGCAAATAAAATTGCAAAATATTAAAGCGGGAATTTCCATAAAGCCGAAAACACCGGCTTTTAGGGTAATTCCTTATCTTGATTTAATTGATAATATTTTGGTTATGACTGTTGAGCCGGGATTTGGCGGGCAGGAATTTATGACTGATCAGCTTGAAAAAATTGCCGAACTTCGCAAGCTGATTGCCGGCAAAAATATCACGTTGGAAGCAGATGGCGGTATAAATCTTAAAACCGCAAAACAATGTGTGCAAAATGGTGTTGATGTTTTGGTTGCCGGAAGTGCGATTTTTAAGGCGGAAAATCCGCAAGAAGTTATTCAAAAACTTAAAGATACGGGAGAAAAATAATGGCTACGATTATGATTGTTGAAGATGAAGAGGCTATTTCTCTTTTGCTAAAATATAACTTGGAAAAAGAAGGTTATAAAACTGTTTGTATCGCTCACGGTAATCGGGTTATTGCAGCCGTTGAAAAACATGCACCATCATTAATACTTCTGGATTGGATGTTGCCGGAAATGTCCGGACTTGAACTTTGCAAGATTATTCGTAACAATCCGGAATACAAAAATATCCCGATTATTATGTTGACGGCAAAAGGACAGGAAGAAGACAAAGTTAAGGGATTGTCTGCCGGAGCTGATGATTATGTGACTAAGCCGTTTTCTGTTCCGGAGCTGTTGGCGCGCATCAGAACAAATTTGCGTCGTGTCAGCACGGTTTTGACAAGTTCAAAAAAGGAATATGTTTTTCAGGATATTCGTTTGGATTCTGTTCAGAAAAAAGTTTTTCGAGGAGAAAACTATATCAGAATCGGACCGACGGAATTTCGTATTTTGCAGTTGTTGATGACCAATCCGCGTCAGGTATTTTCGCGAGATGATTTATTAAAAGAAGTATGGGGAAACAGCGTTTATGTTGAAATGCGCACGGTTGATGTGCATATTCGTCGCTTGAGAAAAGCCTTAAATGAATTCGGTCCGGATTATATTCGCACAATCAGAGCAACCGGTTATTCAATTGATGATCACGAGATTGAGCAATCGGAAGAATAACAAAACACTATTTTAATTTTATGGCAAAAGTGCAATTGTCTGACTTGCAATTGCATTTTTCTTTTGCTCTTGTATCACTCAAAGGGCGAACGGAAATATAGCCCTTATCTTTTATGGAATTATAATACAGAGCGTCATTTTCAGAATCGGGAATAAAGCTTGTCTTCAACTTTGTAAAACCGTTATATATCTGATTATTTTCCAAAGAAGAAACTTCTATTCCGATGTAATTCGGCATTATTTTCGCCCAATCATGGGTGGCTAATTTTTGGCATTCATAACTACTTAAACCGGTTAAAAGAATGATATAAGCTGAAACTCCGGTGTAAATATTTTTATATTTTTTCGGGTCGGAAATCAAACCATAATACAAAGTGCGCTCCGCCTCGGAATTGAGCGCTTCATAAAAAAACATATTACCACCGAAACGATTTTTAACAATCGGTGTTTGAGAGGAAGAATTTTTGACCTCCAAATCATAGGGAAGAAAATTACTCAAAGCAACATATTGGGTATCAAAATTTTTGTATGTGCCGTAGTGATTTTGCTTAATGTTCTTATCAATGGTTTGAAAATCTTCAAAGGTTTTATTGAATTTGTTGCGCATATAAAACCCGAAATACCCGAAATACGCCCCGCAAATAATAAAAATGAACGGGGTTAAGAGTACAACAAAATTAACAAAAAGGTTGAATTTTGAAACTTTTATATCATCACTCATGGTATTACTCCGGTTGACTATGATGGGCAGTGTAATACAAAAAAGTCAAGCAATTGTTAATATTTGCGAATAATTCCGCTTAAAATTCCCTGAATTTTGACATTTTTAGCATCATAGCGCTGAATTGAGTAGTCTTTGTTGCAAGGAATAAGATTTATAAAATCGCCATCCTTTTTCAGCTTTTTCAAGGTTGCTTCCGAATTATTGACCAGCGCCACCACAATCTGCCCGTTGTGAGCTTGATCCTGCTGGCGAATAATGGCTGTATCACCATCTAATATGCCGGCTTCAATCATAGAATCACCTTCAATTTTTAAGGCATAAAATTTTCCGTTAGAAACCATTTCATAAGGGACGCTCAAACATTCGGTGTTGTCAGCCAAAGCTTCAATCGGCAGACCGGCGGCAATTTTGCCGTAATAGTGAATTTGAACCGAACCGTTACGGATTGCTTCTTCACGTTTATGCTCTTCTTCCAAAACGGCTTGAGGTTTGAATTTCGGCAATTTTATAACTTCCAGCGCGCGAGCCTTGTGCGGAATTTTCCTGATAAATCCGCGTTCTTCCAAAGAATTTAATAAGGCGTGAATACCTGATTTTGATCGCAATCCCACGGCTTCTTTCATTTCATCAAAAGAGGGACATTGACCTGTTTCTTTGTTGATTTTGTTGATGTATGAAAGCAGATTGTATTGTTTTTTTGTGAGCATAAAATCCTCCGATGAACATGAAATTTGTTCTATATTAGTTCTATTATTTTTTTATTGTCAAGCAAAAAATCGCAGATTTTTCAAATTATCACAAATTAGCGATTTTCAAATATTTCGGTGCTATAATTCCGCCTTTAACCACAATCAGATAATAGCGCACATAGGCAAAACGATGTTTCAATTCATCATCGCACACGCTCCAATCTATCGGTGAATAGTCAATATCTTGAATGCCGTTTAATTTTTGCAATATTTCATCCATGCCTTTTTCTTCGGTTATATCCGGAAAATCTAAAATTGACGGACTTACATAAACAGCTTCAATCAAGCCGTCTTTATCCATGGCGGAAATATCAATTTCAAATCTATCCGCATTATCAATAAAATCTTTTAAGCAATGAATGCTTTTTTCGCTCCATTTAATAGGCTCGGAAAAAGCTCTGATGGCGCGACTGCGACCGACAAAACAACTTTCCATCCATTGGCAAATTTCTTTATGAGTGGTTTTACCGCCTGTTCGTTTGAAATAGTGTTTCAGATTGGCATTCGGATTCTTTGCAAAAGAAAGCAAGCCTTTTTTTAAAACATCATTACCTTTTGCCACATAGTGATAAAGCTTCATAAATCAGTCCTTTGAACAATTTTCGGCGATTTGCAACAATTCATTTCTGGTTAAACTGAAATCAGAATCAATCCAGCGACGTTCCAAAAATTCCAGAGTTTTGCCGATGTTTTGCCCGTTTTGATCAGAGTTTTTGTTTATTATATCTCGTCCCTTTATCGGGAAAATAGGCACAACGGCGTTTTTTATTTCTTCCAAAACATCAGGTAGTTTATTGGTTTTGAAACCAGCAATGGCGCAGGTGAGTAAAATTTTATCCATGCAAAAATCTTTGCCGTAGCGATAAATAAACTTCAAGCGCATTTCTTTAGTCATTATGTTGTTTTGATCAACCTCAATTTTTGCCCAGTTTATAAAGGTTGTCTTTTGTTTTTTGGTTAAGCGCAAAACATTTGCAATATTTTCGGCTTTTGTTGCATTCGGTTGATACAAAACAAACAGACGGCGCAAAAAGTTCGGCTCAATTTTGGCTTCATCAATTATTTCCGCCAGATTTTTGAAAGCGCTAACGCTTTTCGGCTTAGGCAGAAAAAAGCCTAAAATATCATTATCAAAAATCAGCTTTAAGGAATTGTAGGCATTAGGAGCAACCAGAATTTTGAAAAATTCATCTCGCACTCGTTCAATGGCAATTGTACGTAAGCCGTCTTTAAGTTTTATACAAGCGCTTAAAGCTTCTTTATCCGGTTTCCCTTTGCCGAAAATGGCATAAAAGCGGAAAAAACGCATAATTCTCAAATAATCTTCTTTAATTTTGTTTTCCGCACTTCCGATAAAGCGAACAACACCTTTTTCCAAATCATCAATACCGTTATAATAATCAAATACATTTCCGCGCAAATCGGCATAAACCGCATTTATGGTCAAGTCACGGCGCGAGGCATCAACATTCCAGTCATCACTGAAAGTAACAACTTCTTTTCCGTTTTCGGTAGTAATGTTTTTGCGCAAAGATGAAACTTCCAGAATTCTATTATTAAGAATAACACCTATTGTATCAAGTTTTAAGCCGATAGGCACGGTTTTAAGTCCGCTGTCAACACATGCTTCCACCAGCTCATCAGGCGATAAATCGGTTGCCAAATCAAGACCGAATCCGCTCACATGAGCAATAGCATCACGCACGGTTCCGCCTACAAAGCGCAAGCTTCCGCCATGATCTTCCACAGCCCTGAAGAGCCAGACAATATGCTTGTCATACAATATTTCAGACATATCCAAAAATTCCGGTCGCATCATATTTTGTGTGTCCTTTGGTTAATTTTTACTTTTTGTTAACCCTTTATATATAATTTTTATCTATAATGCAAGAAGGGTAAAAATCTTAAGAGGATAAATTTGATGAAAAAATACTTATTAGTCGTGTGCGCTCTCATTTTTTCGACAGGTTTAGCCAATAGTGCCGAAACACCAAAGGTTTTGGGTGAGTACGGCGATTGGACTGCTTGGACATACGGTAGCGGAAACAATATTATTTGTTATATGTCATCAACGCCGAAAAAGGATGAGGGAAAATACAAAAAGCGCGGTGATATCTATGCCGTCGTAACGCATCGTCCGGCTGAAAAAGCTTATGATGAAGTCAGCTTCGTTGCCGGATATAATTTCAAGCCGCAAGCTCCGTTCACAGTAAAAGTAGGCAATCAGATTTTCAATAAAACCTTTACGGAAGGTGATAAGGCTTGGACAACCAGCACCGATGAAGATACAAAACTCATATCAGCAATGAAACGCGGTGATAAATTAGTTGCAGACGGTGTGTCGGCACGCGGTACAACCACCAAAGATACTTATTCGCTTAAAGGCTTTACTTCGGCTTATCAGGCAATTTCTTCCAAGTGCAAGAAAAAATAATGGCTGATAAGGTTGAACTTATAGGATTAAGTAAAGATGAACTCGCCGAGCAAATTGCCAGACTCGGCGAAAAGTCTTTTCGGGCGAAACAACTCTGGCAATGGATTTATTTTCACGGTGAAACCGATTTTGCGAAGATGAGCAATTTTTCGCTTAATTTGCGTCAAAAATTGGCTGAAAATTTTACGATTACCCGTCCGAAAATTGTTGCCGAACAATTATCCTCCGATAAAACACGCAAATGGCTTTTGGAATTTTCGGACGGTCAGCGCGTTGAAATGGTTTATATTCCAGAAGTTGATCGCGGAGCCGTTTGTATTTCAACTCAAGTCGGTTGTGCCGTAGGTTGTAAGTTTTGCCATACCGGAAGCCAAAAATTAACGCGAAACTTAACCGCCGGCGAAATCGTCAGCCAATTTATGGTGGCGCGCGATACTTATGGCGAATGGCCCAGCCCTACCAATGAAACACGTTATTTATCAAACATTGTGGTTATGGGAATGGGCGAACCTCTGCATAATCCGGAAAACACCATAAAAGCCTTAAAAATCTTGACCGACGGTGACGGAATTGCCATATCGCGTCGCAGAGTCACAATGTCCACCTCCGGTATTGCTCCGCAAATCGTGAATGCCTTAAAAGAAACCGGCGTGCGTTTAGCCGTTTCTTTACATGCTCCGAACAATGAATTGCGCTCAAAAATTATGCCGATTAACAATCGTTACCCGATAGAAGAAGTTTTGCGCGCTTGTCAGGAATATCAGGGCGGTGACGGCAGTCGCTATATTACCTTTGAATATCTGATGCTTGACGGCGTAAATGATTCTCTTGATTGCGCGCATCAGTTGATTAACTTAATGAAAAAATACAAAATCCGCGCAACCTTCAATTTAATTCCGTTTAATCCGTGGCCGGGGTGCGGATTTGCTCCGAGTCCGGTAAAACAAGTTTCGGCTTTTGCCAAAGAGTTGGAAAATGCCGGTTTTGCCGCACCGGTACGCGTTGCCAGAGGACAAGATATTTTGGCAGCCTGCGGACAACTTAAATCAAAAAAGGAAAGCTCGTAATTTTATGATGGTGAATGCTCTTAAAAAAATAAAATTTTTGCTCTGTTTTTGTTTTGCGGTTATGATGAGTGTTAATGCTTTTGCAAGCACATCCGATGAACCGCCGGCACAGTGGACAAAGTGGCTTGAAAATTTGAAGCGAGAGATGATTTCAAAGGGAATCTCGCAAAAAACCATTGATGCCGCATATAAAGGTAAAAACTATTATCACAAGGTTTCGGCGGTTGTTCAGCAAGATAAAAAGCAAACCGAATTTGTTTTGACAACCTGCAATTATGTTAATCGTCTTGTTAATGAGGCTCGCGTTAAAGAGGGGCGCAAGCAGTATAAAATTTTGAAGAAAAAATATGCTAAAACAGAAGAAAAATACGGCGTTCCGCTTTATTATTTGATCTCATTTTGGGCGATTGAAACAAACTTCGGCAAAAATAAGGGGCAGTATCACTTAATTGACAGTCTTACCAATTTGAGTTATAAAAACCGTCGCTCCGATTTTTTCAAAAACGAGCTTTATAATGTGCTTAAAATAATGGATAAAACAAAACTTGACGGCGATAAAATTCGCGGTTCTTGGGCAGGCGCAATGGGTCATTTTCAGTTTATGCCGTCAACTTATAATCACTATGCCGTTGATGGCAGCGGAGACGGTATTGCGGATATTTGGGATAATTTTGATGATGCAATTGCTTCAGCAGCCAATTATCTTTCAAGCTTAGGCTGGAAAAAAGACGAGCCGTGGGGAAAGCGCGTTTCCCTGCCATGGGATTTTGATTTTGAAATTTCCGGAAGAAAGACCACAAAATCCGTTGCCGAATGGAAAAAACTCGGGGTTAAGTCGTATGACGGAAGTGATTTGAATTTTGATGACGAGATGAAAGGTTCGGTAATTTTGCCTGACGGCAGAAAAGGTCCTGCTTATATTGTTTTCGGTAATTTCAAGCGCATCATGATTTGGAATCGCTCTGATAATTATGCTTTGGCGGTGGCAATTTTGGCTGATTATATCAAGCATGAAAATAAAAAAGTTTTGCCGATGGAGGCATCGTCACAATATGTGATGAATTCTGATGAAATTTTGAAAATTCAAAAGTTCCACAACAAGCTTTTTTCGCCAAAGTTGAAGGAAGACGGAAAGTTGGGGCCTAAAACCCGAGAAGGTATTAAAAAAATTCAGAAAAAGGCTCATTTACCACAAGACGGATACCCTGATTATCAGCTTTTGAATAAGATTGAGAACTATAAGAACGGGTTTAAGGTTATGCCTCAACCGTCACGCAACAGTGTTAAGATTTCAAGAAAAAACGCTGAATAAATTGCTTATCAATCCGCCGAAAACACCCAGAATATAAAGCAAAGCGAGTATTTTTAGGTTTTCCTTTAATTTGCGGTTAACCTTAAACAAAATTAAAAGTCCGACGCCCGAGCCGGTTAAGGTTCCGCTGAGCATGGTGCTTAAATTTATGCCGCCCTCAATATAAAGCTGAGTTAAAATCACTGACGGCGAGCAATTCGGAATAAGCCCGAAAAGCGCGCCTGAAAGTTCAGCCAGCAAAGGCATTTGCAAAAAGTGCAAACCGCTTAGGCTGAATGGCAAAAGTTCAATCGAAAAGTTCAAAATCAAGGAAACTATAAAGATAAAAATCGTGATATTAAACGAGTGGAAAAAAGCCGCCTTCATCAACGAATCGGTTGTTTCACACGGACAATTTGCCTCATGGCACAGGGTTGTTATGTCGGCATTAAGCGGTTTTGCTTTGCGATAAAAATCTATCATAAGCCCGCAAATCAAGCCGAAAGCGAATTTATAGCCGATGATCGCAATTATGATTTTCAACGGCATTGATTGAGCAAGCATAATCGGCAACATTTCATCAGAGGTTGATAAAAAAATGGCAATCAAGGTACCGCGGGTGATTATGCGTGCGGCATAAAAATTTGCCGCCGCTGCCGAAAATCCGCATTGAGGAATAATTCCGCATAAAGCGCCGAAAAACGCGCCTTTTTTTTCAGACTTTGCCACCCATTCAAGCGTGCGCGCCGAGGCCTTATGTTCCAGATATTCCAGCAACAAATATGCCGCAAACAAAAACGGAAACAGCTTTAAGTTGTCAATTAAAGTTTCAATAAAAATATCAAGCATTTATTCGCCGAAATTATAAATATCCGAGCCGTCATCGGCCAAAGAAGACGTTTGAACGACATCAGTTTGCGGTTGGCAAAAATCGTAATAATCAACGGCATAGCTTGCCAAGGTCAACAGCGCAATCGGCAACACAACTTTTTCAAACGGGAAATGCGCATGTCCGCCGTTTTTAGCCTTCATCCATTGATAAAAAACGGATGAATATATCAAAATCAAAAATCCGGCAATTGCGCAAAACAAAAACGGATCAAGATAAAAAACGGCAATCGGGCGCGGGGTATAAACCAAATCTTTGATATAAACACCGCCGATAAGCGACAATGAAAGCAACATTAAAAAAGGGTTGCGGAACTTAAAATTCCAGCCTTTTTTATCAAACCAGAGGATTGTCCAATAGCCGATTAAGGCGAGCAAAGCGCCTGCCCAAATAGCAATCACTCCGTCATCAACACCCAAATTACGGGCAAATTCAAGACCAACTACAACACCCACTGTGCATACGGCGCAGGCAGGGTTTGCCAATGCCGGCCACGCATAAGCCAACATTAAAAGTACGGCAAAACTAAAAATCAACATATTTTCTTCCCCTTGTTTATAATATAGGCTGAATAATAGTCAATGTGCTTGAAAAGTCAATCATTTTTGCCGAGTTTTTCAATTTTTTATCTTGAGCGGTAGCATTGGTATTAAGAATCTTCCTCATCGTCATCTAAGAACGAAGTGAATGATACTCTGCATTGTCATTGAGAGGAGTATTTTTTAGAATGCGACGCGGCAATTATGTTTATATAAAATATTCCAACAAATAAAGGCCTTCTGAAAGAAGACCTTTATTTGCCCGCCTTTTAGGCGGAGGCATCATAAGCTTTTGATACATTCAAAAGCTTATGATGTTTGATGATTTCTTAAATAAATCACTTCTTAAACGTAATCACCACAAAGTTATCATTTCCGTCATGAAGCCACTCATTTGCCTCTGCCGGCGTCCAACGCTTTTTTGAAAAAGGTAATTGAGCATAACAATTTCCGTTATAATCGGCATAACCGCTGTCACAAGTTATATTTCCGCTTTCTGGCAACTCGGCACATTCTGTTCCAGTATGATAATATTCTAAATCATCATCTGCAGATTTAAGACATTCTTTATGATCTCCGGCATCAAAAATAACCTGTTTACTGCTAACGTTAGATGCATCAACCATATATTTTTGTATGTTTTCTTTGCATTTTTCGCTGTTGCCTTTACATTTAAATATCACTAATCCTTCATCTGTATCATTTAAGGCATCCGTATTCCATAACCACTCGTATTCATCAGAGACAAATTTTAGATTATCAGGAATAATAAATTCTATGTCATTATATGTTCTGAAAGCATCAGAATCAACATAAACAAGTGAAGATGGAAGTTCTATACTTATAAGGTTATTAGAATTTTCAAAAGCCCAATTTTCTATACGCTCAACTTTAGGCATAGTAACTTTCAAGAGGCTTTGCAAATTATCAAAACATTCCTCTCCTATTGTAGTTATATTATTGGTGTTTAGTGTTGTTAAATTAGGGACATTATCAAAAACATAATTTCCTAGAGCCGTAATACCATCTCCAAACTCAATTTCGGTTATTTTTACCTGCTGTTCGCCCCAATCAATTTCATTATCGTCATCATCGTATACCGAATCGCAGCCGGAAAACTCACCACTTCCACCGATAATCAGCTTTGTTCCTTCCCAAGTGCAGGTTGTTTCCGCCCGCGATTCGCCTATTGCTAATGATAACATCGTTGCCACACCTAAACTTAAAATCAAATTTTTACTAAAATATGCACTCATTTTATACATCCTTTCTTTTATTAAATTAAGCTAAAGAAAAACCCGTCATTCTTATCCTAAGAAAAGGCGGGCGGATGTTGAGAAACCGTATTCCACTGATCGGCTCGGCGTTTTCGCGCTTTTTAAGGAGCCTTATTGCACCGACATCCGCTCCATTAGATGAACGAACTATCGGCATACAACTTTTAAGTCGCTATGCTTTTGCGACTAGTGGAATAAAGGGTTCTCACGCCCTAAAATGGTAACTCACCATTCTGAATTAAGGCTATCATAAAAAACCTCTAATGTCAAAGGAAAAATAACTAAACCCTTACTTTCTTTGCAAAACGCAAACGAAAAAGCCGTCGGTATGCGTGGTTAACGGCGAGCATTTAAGATAACGCGTTTCCACAAAAGGATAGGGCAGTTCAAGCTTGCGCTCCCACAGGTTTTGCATGTTTAAAGTTGTCATGTCGGAATGATTTTCCAAAAAGCGGGCAATTTGCTCTTCGTTTTCTTCCGCCAAAACCGAGCAAGTCATATATATAATGCGCCCTTTGTCGCTGAGATGTTTATAAGCAATCTCCAAAATTTCGGCTTGCGCCTGCTCAATACTCCTTAATTGCTTCGGGGTTAAGCGATATTTGGCATCAGGCGAACGCCTCCAGGTTCCGCTTCCCGAACACGGCGCATCAATCACAAAGCGGTCAAATTTTTCATTCGGCTTTAAGGCTTGCGTAACAGAAATATTTTTAATTTCCAAACGCTCGGCGCGCGCTTTTAAGCCGTCCATACGTTTAATATTTTTATCATGCGCCTTAATTTCGCCCTCGTTTTTTAATATCATACCAAGGAGCAGACTTTTGCCTCCGCCGCCGCAACAATAGTCAATGATTTTATGCTCTTTTCTGACATCGCAGAGAATAGCGCCAAGTTGCGATGCCTCATCTTGCACCTCTATTTCGCCGTTTTGATAGGCTATGCAATTTTGTAAGTTGACTCTTTCTGCCGAGCGCAAACCATACGGCGAATATGGCGAAAACGAAAAAAACAGCCCCTCTTTTTGCAGTTTGTTTTTCGCATCCTCGCGTGAAATGAAGTTGGCTCTGATATCCGCCGGAGCTTTATCATTCAAACTTTCCACCAGCGCCGGATTGTTGATTTTTTTATACAGCCATTTCGGGCACTCTTTTTCCACATAATCGGGATAAACTTCCGTGCTTAAATTTTTTAAAGCCTCTTTTTCTTTTGAGCTTAGCTCCGCCAAGCCATATTGCGAGCCGTCGGCGATGATATCAAAATCTTCATCTTTGAGATAAGCCAAAAGAAGCATGCGCGTATCGCAAACCGCTTCCGGCTTATTAAATCCGCAATCAAACTCCAGCCTTGAGCGGTGGCGAATAATATTCCATGCCGTTTCGGTAATAAATTTGCGGTCTTTTGAGCCGATATATTTACGAGAGCGCAAATATTCCTTGATGATGTTGTCAGCAGGATATTGGTCTTGAAAAACCTTTTCCAAAATCTCCAAAACAGCCTGATATTTTGCGCTTAATTGCATAAAAATCAATACTCCGGCAAATTCGGCAATAAACCTAAAATTGCCTCAATAATCGGCTTATCGGCAGGGGCAAAATCATATTTCGGCAAATCGCGCGGATTAACCCACTTATATTGCTCATGCTCCAAAACAACCGGAATATCCTTGCTTTTGCAGGTTGCCCAGAAAGAATGCAAAACAATAGTGCCGAAATCATAATCATAAGAGCTGACAACAAAAGCATCACGAACATAAACTTCCAAGCCCATTTCTTCCATCATTTCACGGGCAAGGCACTCTTCCAAGGTTTCGCCTTTTTCCAGCTTTCCGCCCGGAAATTCCCATTTATATTCCAAACTTTTGCCGTGTTTACGTTGAGCAATCAACATTAAGCCGTCACACATTATCAAACCTGCGGCAACATCTTTTTTCATCTGTTAAAGTCCTTATGTTATGATTATTGACCCAAAATTTCTTCAATTTTTTTGCTTACGGCTTCAATCGTGCCGGTGCCGTCAACCGTTCTTAGCAAACCTTTTCTTTCAAAAAAAGCAATAGTCGGATAGGTCAACAACCGATAGTTGACCAAGCGATTTTGCACGGTTGCGCGATTATCGTCTTTTCGGCGTGAAAATTCATCTCCTCCGCATACATCACAAACACCGTAAACCTTCGGCTTTTGGAATTTATCATGATAACCGGCACCGCATTTCATGCAGGCATAGCGCCCCAAAATGCGCTCCATAATTATTTCATCAGGAACTTGAATTTCCAAAACGCAAGTAAGCTTTATGCCTTTTTCCGCCAGCAGATCTTCCAAAACTTCAGCTTGAGGCATGGTGCGCGGAAAGCCGTCTAAAATAAAGCCGTTTTTGCAATCATCTTCATCAATGCGGTTTTTCACCATTTCGATAATCATTTCATCGGTGGCAAATTCTCCGCGTTCAAGAGTTGCCTTTAATTCACGTCCCAAAGGAGTATCTTTTTTGGCAAATTCACGAAGCATTTCACCGGTTGAAAGATGGCAAATTCCGGTTCTTTCCTTTAATATTCGGGCTTGCGTGCCCTTACCGCACCCAGGGGCGCCGGTAAGAACAACAAACAAGCCTTTTTTATTTTCAGTCATTAAGTTCCTTTAGCGTTTTTTCTTAACCAAGGCAGCTTTTTTGAGCAAGCCTTCATATTGATAAGCAAACAAGTGTGATTGAATCTGGCTCACAAAGTCCATCGTAACCTGAACCACGATGAGCAGGGTTGTTCCGCCCAAAACAAACGGCACACCGAGCTTGCTGATTAAGATTTCCGGCAAGATGCAGAGGCAGACCAAATAAACAGAAGCCACCATCGTCAAACGAGTGATAACATAATCCAAATAGTCCGCAGTATTTTTTCCCGGTCTGATACCGGCAATAAATCCGCCGTGCTTTTTCAAATTGTCGGCAGTTTCTGTCGGATTGAACACAACCGAAGTATAAAAGAACGTAAAGAACAAAATGAGCAAGGCATAAAGTGCCAGATATAGCGGTTGTCCATGGCTCAAAAGCTGGCTCAAAGTTTGTACCCAAGACGGGCCTTTTTCAGCCGAAATATTGGCAATCGTAATCGGCAAAAGCAACAAAGAGCTGGCAAAAATCGGCGGAATAACACCGGTCGGATTGATTTTGAGCGGCAAGTGTGAGCTTTCAACCGACATCATGCGCATGCCCATCTGGCGCTTCGGATATTGAATAATGATTTTTCTTTGAGCGCGTTCAACAAACACGATTAAATAAATCAAAGCCAAAGCCATAACCAAAAGCATGATGATGGTATATATAGACATTTGTCCGGCGCGTCCCAATTCAAAGGTTTGCGCCAAAGCATTAGGAATGTTGGCAATAATACCCACGGTAATGATAAGAGAAGAGCCGTTGCCCACACCGCGTTCGGTTATCTGATCACCTAGCCAAACGATAAACATTGTACCGCCGACCAATGAAACAATGGTTGAAAAGCGGAATACAAAGCTGTCAATCATAACCGCCGACGCGCCGTTGGCACCGGAAACACTCTCCAAGCCCACAGCGATTCCATAACCTTGAATTATGGTGATGAAAACGGTCAAAATCTTGGTATAATGCACAATTTTACGGTGACCGGCTTCACCTTCTTTTTTAAGCGCCATCAATGACGGAATAACCGATTGTCCGAGTTGCAAGATGATGGAAGCTGAAATGTATGGCATAATATTGAGGGCGAAAATCGTCATACGTTCAAGCGCACCGCCCGAAAACATATTAAACATACCCAAAATGCCGTTTTGATTGCGGTTGAACATATCAGCCAAAACTTGCGGATTGATACCCGGAAGCGGGATATATGTACCCAAACGAAATACGATTAAAGCCATAATCGTGAACCACAATCTTTTTTTCAAGTCCTCAGCTTTACTAAAGGCGGACATATCCAAGCCAGCCGCCATTCTTTCTGCTAATGATGCCATTTTTAATTCCTTAATCTAAAATTTTTCAATACAAAACAATCCGAAAATTTTCGGTTTTATTGCACTGTAATACAACAAATAAAAATAAATGCAAGAAAATAAACGTTTTCCCCAGAAAAAATAATTATAATAAAAAATAAAGGCGCTTTTTAATAGACGCCTTTATTTGTTTATTTTTTGAAAGTTATTACTACAAAATTATCATTTCCATCGTGAAGCCACTCATTTGCCTCCGCCGGCGTCCAACGTTTCTTAGCGAACGGGTATTCATCAACACAAGTGTTATCCCAAAGGACTTTACCTTGATTGTAGCAATCAGTTTTTGTTATTTGCGGAGATTCTGGCTCTTGATATATTTCGTTTATATAAAAATTATCTTGCAGATTCACTGGAAATGTATTTTTTAATGTTTCACAAAATGTCATAGTATTATGGCATTCTATATAATCAATTGAAGTACCTGCTAAAGCATATTCGCCTATGTGCTGTAAATCTGATATGTATATATCCGTCAAATTAGTTGCTTCTGCAAAAGCTTCACTTTCCAATGTTTGAATGTATGGCATCTCTACACTGATTAAATTTGTTGCCGAATCAAAAGCATTAGGTTTGATTGAAGTAACTCCTTCATCTATATAAACGTTTTCTATAGTTTCATTTTCCCAAAAGGCTCCATATCCCACACTAGCTTCATTATCTCCGGCAGCCGGATCTTTATATATTGAAATATTTTTTCCGTCTCCGTCAAGATCGGTATAGCAACAATAGGCACTATCACCGGTCATTCCATTACAGGAAAAATCACCATAATCACACGCGGCAGAAGAAACTTTTGGAGTCGCAAAATATAATATAAATGCACCTATTAAAACAAACTTATTCATTTTAATTTTCCTTTCTAAAAAATTATTCCATCCGGCACAAAAAGAAAAACCCCCGAAACGGAGGCCGGAAGATCCTAACTATGATATAACAAATAGTGCGATATATTCAGATACTGCTATCTTTATTCTACCACCTTCCGACCATATAGTCAGAAGTTTATGTTATATCTGAGGATAGGATACCTCCGAGCCTTTTATGCTCTGGATTTATATTAGCAAAAAGATTTTCAAAAGTCAAAGAAAAAACAGATGTATAAGAAAAAAATCGCTGTTTTATATTTTTTACATTGCCTGATATCCGGCAACAATGTCTATCAGTTCGCCGGTGATTTCTTCTTGGCGTTGCTGTTGAAAAAGAAGATTCATCTCCGATAGTTTTTCATCAATATTCTTTTCGGCCGCCTGCATGTTGGTCATACGGATAAAATGCTCGGAAATAAGCGAAAAGTTCAAAAAACTGATTAATGATATGCACAAAATTTGATTGACGATTTCGCTGAAAAAAACATCTTTTTTTAAATCGGTTTGCACCAGATTATTTGTCGGCCATTTCTTCTCGCGCAGTTTTTTCATTTTTTCATAATTAAAAGGAATAAGGGTCTGATGCTCCAAAATTACCGAGGTTGATTTTATGCGCTTGTGGTATAATATTTGCACATTATTTATGTGCTTTTTTCTGGTTGCTTCATCAATTTTTATAATCAGTGTTTCGGCAAGAGAATTAACTATTTTAAGCGAATTTGCCGAGGCATATTTGGCAAAGATTTTTAAGTTTTTTTGCTCGGCTAAGGCCGTTATGCGTTTTCCGACCGTGATAAACCAAACATCTTGAATGTTTATTTTATTGTTTTTCAGTCTGGTTTCGGCCTCGCTTAAAACTTCTTTATTGAACTTACCGACCATTCCGCTGTCTGAGCCGATTAATATCATCAAATGGCGCGGTGTTGATTTTTCTTTTATGATATCGGGTAAACCTTGGCTCAAAGCAAGCGCTTGAAAGGCATCGCTTAAATTTTCGCGATATCGTTTTAAGTGATTGTTCGCTTGCTCAAATTGCAAAATACTCACAGAGGACAGAGCCTTCATTGTGCTGACAACTCCGCGCAAATCTTCAGTTGTTTTTATGCGTTTTTGCAAGGCTTCAATCGTCATTATTGCTCCCAATCGGTAGAATTAAGGGCTTGAGAAAACGCTTCAACCATTTTTTCAACTTGCTCAGCCGATATTTTTTTTGAATTGTTAATGTTGCGGATTAAATCTTTGAAATGCGTATTGAATACTTCGCAAACAATTTTTTCGGTTTTTTTGATGTTTTGGGCTGACAAATTATCAAACAATCCGGCATTTGTGGCAGAAAAAACGGCAATCTGATCGCTTGCTTTCATCGGCGAATATTGCTTTTGCTCCAAAACCGCACGGATTGCCTTACCGCGGTTTAGGCGCCCCATTGTTTCTTTATCAAGCTGAGTGCCGAATTTGGTAAAAGATTCCAATTCCTCAAACTGCGAATAAAACAGTTTTAACGGACCGACAAGACTTTTATATGCCGGAAGCTGTGCATCTCCGCCCACTCGTGAAACCGAGCGCCCCGTATCAATCGCCGGCAAAATTCCGCGCTGATAAAGTGAGGTTGAAAGATAAATCTGCCCGTCCGTAATGGAAATTATGTTCGTCGGAATATAGGCGGAAATATTACCGGCTTCGGTAGAAACAATCGGCAATGAAGTCAATGAGCCTCCGCCCAATTCGGAAGACAGTTTTGTTGAGCGCTCCAATAATCGCGAGTGAATATAAAATATGTCGCCAGGAAAAGCCTCACGTCCCGGCGGACAGCGCAACAAAAGCGACATTTCACGATATGCTCTGGCGTGGTTGGTCAAATCATCATAAACAATCAAAACATCTTTGCCTTGCTCAAGAAAATGCTCTCCGATTGAGGTGGCGGCATACGGAGCAATATATTGCATTCCGGCCGTATCATCGGCACCGGCACACACAACCACGCAATTTTGCATCACATCGGCTTTTTTCAATTCGGCAATAACACCGGCAACAGCTGAGTTGCGCTGACCGATTGCGCAATAAATGCAGATTACTCCGCTGTTTTTCTGATTTATGATGGCATCAACGGCAATAGCCGTTTTTCCGGTTTGGCGATCTCCCAAAATAAGTTCGCGTTGACCGCGCCCGATGGGAGTGAATGCGTCAATGGCTTTTATGCCGGTTTGCAAAGGTTCATCAACCGGCGCTCTGTCCATAATCGCATAGGCGTCAACTTCAACGGCACGGCGCGTTTTTGAAACAATCGGAGATTTCCCGTCCAAAGGCTCGCCGAGCGAATTAACTACGCGACCCAAAAGATTATCGCCGACCGGAACATCCAAAACGCGATTTGTGCGCTTTGCCCTGTCACCGGCTTTTAAATTATCCGGCTTATTGATGAAAACCACGCCGACCGAATCTCTATCCAAGGTTTGCACCATGCCTGAAACACCGCCTTCAAATTCCAGCAATTCCGCCATTTTTACATTTTCCAAACCGCTGACGGTTGCCGTGCCGGCTGAAATTGAGATAATGGTGCTTATCTCGCTCTTTTTTAATTCGGCTTTGGTATTTTTGATTGTTTCATCAATCGCCTTAAATGTTTTTTCACCGCTTATCATTGTCTTATTCCTTGTTTATCAGAGAGGACACCGCCGTATTCAAATTATTGGAAAACTCTGAAATATATTCAGCCAAATTCCATTCAATCATTTGCTCTTTATTTTTTAACACCACACCGCATATCAAATTTTTATCGGTTGAAAATTTTATTTTGAAATCTTCATTGAGCATAAATTCGTTTTTGATAAACTCCTTAAACCGTTGTTTGGTTTTGGTATCAAAATTTTCGGCACTGACCAGTTCAAGCTCGCCGGAGACTAAAAAGTCGCGTACAAATTCTGATTTTTTATCTTGTTTTTGCGCCGAAATTTTTTGCATTAATTTATTTAAAAACAGCTCATTTAAGGAAATATCCGCCATCTGATCAAGCGCACCGGTTGCAAACTTTTGAAAATATTCCGCAATCAGATTTTGCAAAGCCAAATCAAAGGTGCTTTGTTCAGAGATGAGTTTATTTTTCCATTGTTGTCGTGCCTTGCTGAATTCTTGCTCAGCCACAGCTAAAAGCTTTTGCTCTAAGGCATCAGCTTTTTCATGAGATTGAGCCAAAATTTTTTGCTTTTCATGTTCAATCTCAGAATATTTTTCTTGCGCGTTTTTTTCTAAAACTTCGGCTTTTTTACGTGCAATTTCCGCTACCTTATACTCATTTTCAAGCAGTTTTTTTCTCTCTTCCAAAACTTTCAAAATCGGAAGGTATAAAAATTTTTTGAGCAAAAACAGCAAAATCAAAAGATTGATGATTTGCGCGCACAAGGTAAAAAAATCAATGCTCATTTCATCTCTTTCAGTTCGTTTTAGTTATTGTGTGATTGCATAATTCCAAAACGGGTTTGCATAAATCGCCAAAAAGGCAATCAACAACGCATAAAGTGCGGTGGTTTCCAACATTGCAAGAGTTACAAACATGGTGCTTCTGATGCGTCCGGCTTCGTCCGGTTGTTGTGCCATGGCTTGCAAAGCGGCAGCCGCGGCATTTCCTTCTCCCAAAGCCGA
Organism: Alphaproteobacteria bacterium; assembly: GCA_045602545.1. GTDB lineage: Bacteria > Pseudomonadota > Alphaproteobacteria > RF32 > CAG-239 > RUG410. The sequence goes on along the minus strand of JAZSBR010000010.1, from coordinate 82,513 downwards.
GCCCAAACTTCCGATACCCATACAAATGCAGGCACCCAAAATTGAAACAGCTCCGATTATTGCATATGAATCCATTTTATTTTTCCTTTCTTAAAAGTTCAGTTAACATCATCTTTTTTCTTCACGGAAGAAGAATAAACTATTGCCAGCAGTGCAAAAATATAGGCCTGAATCGTTCCGGTCAACAAGCCTAAACTTTGCATCGCAAGCGGTGCGATAAACGGAATGAAGGCGCTTAAAATTGAAGCAAACATCACTCCGCTAAGCATATTTCCAAACAGACGCAACCCCATTGCCAAAACCGAAAAAATTTCGCTGAAAATATTCATCGGCAACAACAGAGGCACCGGTTCGATAAATTTCTTAAAATAGCTCTTTATTCCGGCATTTTTTACGGCAAAATAAGGTATTGCCATAAAGACTATCGTCGCCAAAGCCATGGTGGTGCTTAAAGATGCTGTCGGCGGACGAAACCACGGAATAAAAGTCAATAAATTACAAGTAAAAATAAAGCAAAACAACCCCATTGCCATGCCCAAATATTGATTGTTCTTGCTGTCTGAGGCTTCTTTTGCCTCTTTTTGCAACCAAGTTACAAGCGTTTCAAGCAAAAGTTGCCATTTTGAAGGGGCTTTATTTGCACTCAGATTGCGCGTTGAAAAATAACATACGGCAGTGATGAGCATAATTACCAGCCAGCTGTTGAATATCGTAACATTTATCGGAAATCCGCAAAAATCAAAAAGCGTGATTGCTTCATAACTCTCCAGCCCCAGCTGTTTGTCAGGTGAGGGCAAATCAAAAAGTTTTGAAAAATCAACGTTTTTAAATATCATTTTTCGTTATCCTCTTTTTTGATTAAGCCTTTGGCAATGGCTACAATAAACATTTTGGTAATGAAAAACGACAGAATGTAGATTAAAATCAATATCAAATTGCGTTCACATACAAGCATCAAGACGCCAAAAAACATGGTAATTCGCAAAAACGCCATTAAAGCAAACATCCGGATTTTATGTTTGAAATCATCTAAATGATTTATGCTCCAACGCATGCTTTGAAAATATGCAAAACCAACGGCAATTCCGCAGAAAAAGGCAAAAATCAGGCGCCAAAGCGGAGCCGCATTCCAGGCTGTTGTCCAGATATCCGGTGTTGTCATTTTTTCATCTCCTTTTCAATTTCGGACTGCAATTTTTTTTCTGATGCGGCAATTTTTTCTTCTTCAATCTTAATCCAAAAGAAGGCGTTTATCATTCCCCAGACAAATCCGCAAAAAATTAACGAAAGACGCCATGAAAAGTGCACCGGATAATGTGTATCTAAAAATGTTCCGCCCCAAATTCCCAAGAGGATAGGGACAATTATCACACCTCCGAGTGCGGCAACAAAACCAAGATTAACGCCGATATTTTGCTCTTTTTTCATCTTCATCATAACAGCCTTGCGAGCCAATTCGGATGATATTTCTTCGGCATTTTTATTTTCAAATTCCTCCGTCAAACTTTTCTCCTTTCAAGTTGTTAAATCCTCTGAGTAATCCTAATTCCAAGCGTGCCATTGCCGTATTAAGCTCTTTTCTTTGCTCATCGTTTTTCTTAAATTCCTGCAGAATTGTTTTTTTCAACTCATCAAGAGTATCGCTCAAAATGGCCTGTCTGACGCTTAAAGTAATGTTTTTTCCTTTTTTTACGGCAATTCCCGTATGGCAGGCAATATATTTCTGCTCGCCGTTTTCCAAGGTATAGGTTGCGATAGACGGTTTTAAAACCGAGGCAAAATCTATGTGCTTTGGCAGAAAAGTATGATATCCGTTCAAAAATTCCAACGAAATTTTTTGAATTTCCTTATTCAATACTTCTCCGAGCGGTGTGCAGATGATAAGGCGCATTTTTAAGCACTTTCCTCCATTTTTAAACGTTCATACTCTTCTTTTTTGTTTTTATTTTTTTTCAAAACTTCATCAATTGAGCCGACCATGAAAAAGTCATTTTCGGAAAGATACGGAAATTCGCCAGCCAAAATTCGCGCGCAACCCTCAATCGTATCTTGCAGATTTACGGAACGTCCCTCCATACCGGTGAACTGATAAGTCGTGAAAAACGGCTGAGTTAAAAATCGTTCCAATTTTCGCGCCGTCAAAACCGTTTGTTGATCTTTTTCCGGCAGTTCATCAAAGCCGAGCATGGCAATAATATCTTTCAAATCTTCATATTCTGCCAAGCACTTACGCACGGCAACAGCCACATCATAATGGCGTTGTCCGACAATTTGCGGATTAAGCATGTTTGATGATGAATTCAGCGGGTCAACGGCAGGATATAAGCCTTGCGCCGCCCTGACGCGTGAAAGCACAATGTTTGACGAAAGGTGGGCAAAAGTATGAACAGCCGACGGATCGGTAAAGTCATCAGCCGGAACATAAACGGCCTGAATAGAGGTTATGGCGGCATCTTTGGTTGAAGAAATGCGTTCTTCCAGTGCCGCAATATCCGTGCCGAGCGACGGTTGATAGCCAACGCGTGAAGGAATCTGCCCCAAAAGCACGGAAACCTCTGAGCCGGCTTGCACAAAGCGGAAAATATTATCCACCAAAAACAATACATCTTTTTTATCGTGATCGCGGAAATATTCCGCCATTGTCAAAGCTGAAAGCGGAACCCTGAAACGTACCCCCGGAGCTTCATTCATTTGGCCATAGACCATGACGGTTTTATCCAAAACATTCGCTTCTTTCATCTCGCGATAAAGCTGTTCGCCCTCACGCGAGCGCTCACCGACACCGCAGAAGATGCTCACTCCGTCATAGCGCCCGACCATATTGTTAATCAGCTCCGTAATAAGAACGGTTTTGCCGACACCGGCACCGCCGAAAAGACCGGCTTTCCCTCCGCGTTCCATCGGTGCCAATAAATCAATGGCTTTGATACCCGAAATGAAAATTTCCGGCTTTGTTTGTTGTTCCGTTATGGCAACAGAATCCTTGTGAATCGGCTTTAACGGAGCATTTTTCGGAGCTTCTTTTTTATCAATAGGATTGCCGAACATATTAAACATTCTGCCAAGAATTTCACTTCCGACCGGAACTTCAATTTGTTTTTTCAAATCCGAAACTTCCATATTGCGCGACAAGCCGTTGGTTGAACCCATTACCAGTGCGCGAGCGGTTTTTTCATCAGCATAGCCCTGAACCTCGGCAATTAAATTACCTATTTTTAAGGCACCGTTGATTGCCGGCAATTCTTTTTCAAATTCAACCTCAATAACACTGCCTCTGATGGATTTGATATAACCTATATTTTGTTTTTTCATCATTTTGCTCTTTCGCCCTGGTTTGGTTAGATATGCTTGTTTGGCGCATTTTCCAAGATATTACCGATATTTTAGCAAAAAAAATCTTAAGTTTATCTTAAAACGCGAGATTAAAACGCGAGGGATTTTTATAAATCAAAAAAGCCGTCACAAAGGACGGCTTTCAAGTGGTAGGCGCTGAGAGGTTCGAACTCCCGACCCTCTCGGTGTAAACGAGATGCTCTTCCAGCTGAGCTAAGCACCCATCAACGAAGCAATATATACAATATAAAAAAATAAAAATCAAGCACTTTTTTCATAAAATAACATATTTTTTTAAAAGCGCCGTAAAAACAAAGAGTTACAAAGTGTTTTTATGAAGATGTATGGGTGTTTCAAAGGCATAAAAAACGCCCCAATCAGATGAGGCGCTTTAGATGTTATTATGTTATTATTCTTTGTAATTATAATTTCTGGTATAGTTAAACGTAGTCACCTTTGTTCCGGTTGGTTCATCACGTTCTTCTTGTATTGTCGGACTTTTGCCATCTTCTTTAACAACGTGTCCATTAATCTTATCACCTTCTTTCAAAGTTTTTTCCACCTCTTTATTTTTTACAACAGCTATGTTTTCAGTAACACGTTTTTTGACCTCTTTCACGTTTTCAACACCAAAATATGATTTATCAAACTTATTAACCTTTTGCGTCTTCCCCTCACGTTCTATAGCATATCCGTCAACTCGCTCTACAGCTTGAATTTCAGCGCTAGGGTTCAGTCCATATCTCGGATTTTGCAGTTTTCCGTCTTTTTCTTCCACACTTATCAATAAGGAGTCGGTATCGTTTTCTCCTTTTTTGGCAACAGGAATCCCGGCATTATCCAATTTTTCTTGCCATTCGTGACGCTTTTTAACATCAATAGAATCGTCATTTTCCAAAGGGATTCCACTTATAGACATCCAACCTAAAGGTCTATAGTCACTCATTCTAGGACGAGATGAATCATCAAATGCATGCACACTAGGGTGTCTTTCAACGACCTCCGCTTTATTACTCTTAAAACCGCAAGAAGTCATTACTGCAGTAACCATACCTATGGCAACAGTTTTTATTTTATCTTTTAATTTCATTGCTTTTCTCCTTATATAAAAGTTGCTATACAAAATAAAGAATCGCTTCTTATAACTCCATTTTACCCCCCCCCGCATTTTGTCAAGTCTTTTTTGTAAAAAAAAGAAAAATTCTTTAATTTTCATCAATAAACAAGCATCAAAGCTTGTTTATTTTCCTCCAGCGTCCCGAGTTCAAATCTCGAATAGCGTTTTGGAATGCCAAACAAAAATTAAACCTCCCTGTTGGGAGGTTAATTTTTATTGGTGATTCCAACGAGATTTGAACTCGTGTTTTAGCCTTGAGAGGGCCATGTCCTAGACCACTAGACGATGGAACCGGCTTAAAAGGTATTCAGATTACTAACCTATTTAATTTTTAATTGCAAGCTTTTTTTGAGCTTTTTTCAAAAAAAAATATAATCTTGTTAATAATTGTTAACAACCACTTTTATTTTTAAAATATTTTTTTCATAATGCAATCACGAACAAGGATAGATTTTGAAAGGTAAAAAACAAATGAGAGTATTGCTAGTTGAGGACGATTATGCTGTTTCGCAAAGCATTGAAACCATGCTTAAAAAAGAAGGAATGGTTGTAGATGCAACAGACTTGGGTGAAGACGGATTGGATATCGCAAAACTTTATGACTATGATATCATAATCTTGGATTTGATGTTGCCGGATATGAACGGTTATGAAGTCTTGAAAAATTTGCGCAGTGCCAAAATCACAACGCCGGTTTTGATTCTTTCAGGTCTTACCGAACCTGATAAAAAGGTTAAAGGTTTGGGATACGGCGCTGATGACTATTTGACCAAGCCTTTTGATAAGGCTGAACTTTTGGCGCGCATTCAAGCCGTTGTTCGCCGTTCAAAGGGACACTCAAATTCAATCATTAAAACCGGTGATGTTGAAATTGATATTGATACTCAAACCGTTACGGTAAAAGGAAAAACTCTGCATCTTACCGGCAAAGAATACGGCATTATGGAACTGCTTTCTTTGCGTAAAGGTGCAACCCTTAATAAAGACCAGTTCTTGAACCATCTTTACGGCGGTATTGATGAGCCTGAACTCAAAATTATTGACGTGTTCATCTGCAAGTTGCGCAAAAAACTTGAAAATGCCTCGGGTGGTAAGAACTATATTGAAACTGTTTGGGGACGCGGATATGTTTTGCGTGATCCCGATGATCCGAAAAGCTATTGATAAGTGTTTTTTGATGATAACAACAAAAGGCATCGGAAGTTCCGATGCCTTTTATCTTTTGTTTAATCCGAATAATACTTGATTTTCAGAGAAATCTTGGCTTTTTGAGCCAATCCTGAAACGCCGATAGTCTCAAAGAATAAATCTTTATCTACCATAGGCCAGTAGTCATGAAAAAAGCCGATGTGTCGTTCCCATCCGTCAATGGCAAGTTCTCGCCAAGCCTTTTGCGGGGGCATTCTCTGAGCCAGCTTCTTGTGAAACTTTCGCACTCCGATTTTTTCCCAGTTGCTGACAAAAAAGCGCTTGTATTTGAGCCAGTTATCATCAACCAACTTTGGCCAAAACTCCTCAAACGGCACAAAAATAAGAGCAGTTTCCCATGCCCAGCTTTGAATCTCTTTTGCCGGAGTTTTGATATTTCCGAGAGCATAGCCGTTTAACGGTTCACCGGTTTCAAAATCAAGATTGTAAATCAACCCGAACAGAATTGCTGAGGCATGTTTCTTGACCTTAGGATTGCTAGAAATCAAAGCATAAGGCAGACCTCTTTGCAAAAAGTCAAAACAAGCATCGCTCATTGGCACATCATGGTCTTGAAACGTTGAATAGTACACGTATTTCTGAGGAACGTTGATTGCTGCCCCCTGATATGCGTGTTTCACCGCACCGCAGGAAATTCGCTGCATGGCAAATTCAAGCAAAATAGCTGCCGTCTGTTGGTCGCGCTGAATGAGCGGCGCATACTCGGCAACAACGGTCATGTATTCGTCAGAAATCTGATAATTGCGGGCCTGACCGCCTTTTTTCAGCACTTGCGGCAAAATAAATCTTTCCATGATTTCATGCCACGACATTTCTTTTGCCATTTCGGCAATTTTCTCAATTGTGTTCATAATTGTAGGGATTAGTTAATAATTAAAATTTAAACTCTTTATAGCACTTTTTATAAAAAAAAGTCAATCGCTTTTATTTTTCACAACGAATGAACTTATCGTAACGATGAAAATAATTCTCTTTATAAAGCAGAGCAACCTCGCGCATAAGTTTGTTGGCATAAGCATCATACAAGCTTTGTTCAATGTTGGCGCTTAGTTTTTGTGTTTTTTCATCATATTGCAAATTTATGCCGATAAGCGGAGATTGCAGTTCATTTTCCGTCATTTTTTTGAAATCGTCTTCTGTGATGGAAAAAGTGGTTTTTTCATCTTTATTTTCAGCGATAATGCAATTGGCAATTGTCAGCATTCTGATATGATTTTCCACTAAAAGTGGAGAAAAGGCTTCCAATAAATCAGCGGGTTTTTCCATTTGAATTTTTCCTTTTACGGTTTGCGTACATTGTGTTTTTAGCAGATTTCTTTTTGTTTTGTTTCAATCCGCGCAACTGTTCAATATTGTCTTGAGAAAATTCTTTGGTTTCTTCCATGTTATAAAAATCAGCATAAATGTTTTTTAATTTCTGCATCTGATCTTGGTTTAAGGCAATCAATATCGGTTCATTAAAGTTCGGAATATCAACATATTGCTTGCTTGAACGATGTTGATTAACATATTTTGTCGCAATAGTTTTTGACGATGTAACTTGAATATTTTTGTCTTTAGGTAAGGTGTTAATATAAGCTACCGGTATATCACTCCATTCTGATAAAAACAGGCTTCCAACATTACACATATTCCAGAACTTATCCGGTTGCCAAGGTAGATCAATGTGAGTAAAGTTTGCTATTTTATCTTTAAGATTGATGCCGTCAAAATCATATATTTTGCCGATAAAATCATCTAAAGACGGCGCATTAACATCTTTTATTAATCCGGAAGGTTTTGTGCCTATGCTGGAATGTTTTACAAAAGCGAAAAATGTCGGGTCATTTGCGTAACGAGTTTTTATTTTGTTATATAAAATACCGGTGAGGTTATTATCAATAATGTAGTTTTTTTCATTAATTTCAGCTTTAATTTCCGAAGCAATCAGCAAATGCTGAATGGCGTAGGCACGTTGTTTATCATTCTCAATTTTTTCTACCATCGGAGCATATTTTTTGATTTCAGCAAAAAGAATTTTATTTTCTTTCGGAAAGGTGCTAATTTTGGTTAAGTCGTCAATAATGGCAATATCATTAAGTTTAATGTCTGATTTTGCATATTTCCAAAAATCAATACCACCGATATCATACATTTCATGCAAAACTTTACTATAAGCTCTTTCATTTTCTTCATATATACCGTTGCGTTGCAGATATCTGAAGAGCATTCTTTTCTGCCTTTCACAATAGGCAGGATACGAGCGCTCCATCCATACTTTCATAATACCGTTCATTCTTAAAGAGCGGTCTTTTTCAACCATTGTCAAATCCGAACTTAAAGGATTGATATTTCCTTTTGCCACTTCATCAAAGTAAAAGGAAAAATATTTGCTTTTGGCACATATACTATCCAAAAATTCTTTTTTGTTGTCTGCAAATGTATATTCCAAAATCAAAGAATTGAGTGCCGCCAAATTTGCGGAAATTTCATCATGAGCTAACAATTTGCGATATTTTTGCGGAGAAAGTTTATATTTGACCTTGAATCCGGTATTAAGATTATGGGTGTGCCACGCTTCATGAACAAAAAGATGCATTTTCATACGGTATAACGAATCATTATCGCGATAATGTCTGATAATGCTCCCGTTTTGATTATAAAGAAGGATGGGCGAACGTTTTTCCAAAGTGTCGGTTCGGTATGAAATATTCAAAATAGGTTTCTTTACAATAGGTTTTATATCAAGGCTGTCTGTTTTAACAGTTTGATCGCTATTGTTTTCTTTATGATTATTATTCGACTCGGTGCCGAACAATGTCAGCCCCGTCAGCAACAATCCTGCAACCTTAATATTTGATTTTTCCCAAAAACTCATTTTTACCTCACGCGTGCATCATAACAAAATTTGATTTTTTTGTCAAGTTTAAAAAGCAAAAAAGTGCTAAAAGTAAAATAATTATTTTACTTGCAATTTTTCTTTAAAAAAGTTATCCTACCGGCGATAATTTAAAAATTTGAAACGGTTATTATTTAAAATGTTGCTTTAAAAGGAGTTATAAGCCAATGGAAAATCTGTTACCGAAAGAAGAAATTGATGCCATTATAAACGGTGATCATTCAAATGTTTTTGCCGTTTTGGGAATTCATCGCAACAAGGGTACAAAAAAAGTATTTATCCGCTCTTTCCAACCGTTTGCTTCAAAAATGGAAGTTATAGACGCAAAAGGCAAAATATTGGGGCAGATGCAAAAGCTTGATGACAGGGGCTTTTTCCAGCTGAATACCGAAAAGACGGAAGGTTTTGAATACAAATTCCGTATTACGAACGATAAAGGAAATGTTTATGTTGCGGAAGATACATACAGATTCTCTTCTTTTATCGGCGATATTGATGAATATTTATTTGCCCAAGGCAACCATCGTGATATATATAAAAAGCTCGGTGCTCATGTTATGGAAGTTGATGGCGTAAAAGGTGTCGGTTTTGCCGTTTGGGCGCCTAATGCCAAGCGCGTGTCGGTAGTGGGAAATTTCAATAACTGGGACGGCAGAACGGATGTTATGCGTCGCCATATCAGTTGCGGAATTTGGGATATTTTCATTCCCGGCTTAAAAGAGGGTGAACTTTATAAGTATGAGATCAAAACGCAGGAAAATTATATTTTAAGTAAGGCTGACCCGCTCGCGACTTATTCGGAAATTCGCCCGAAAAATGCCTCCATCGTATTTGACATCAATCACTATAAATGGAATGATGAAGCTTGGCTCAAACAGCGTGAAAATACCAATACTTATGACCGTCCGATGTCAATTTATGAAGTGCATTTAGGCTCGTGGCGCAGAAAAGGCGAAAACGGCAGTCAGTTTTTGAGTTATCGTGAGCTGGCCGATTATATGGTACCTTATGTCAGCAATATGGGCTTTACGCATGTTGAATTTATGCCTCTTTGCGAGCATCCTTTGGATGCCTCATGGGGTTATCAGATAACGGGGCTTTTTGCTCCGACTTCGCGCTTTGGTAATCCGGATGATTTTCGCTATATGATTGATAAGTTCCATCAGGCGGGTATCAGCGTGATTATGGATTGGGTGCCGGCGCACTTTCCTAAAGATGATTACGGATTGGCTCAGTTTGACGGCACATGCCTTTATGAACATGCTGATCCGCGCAAAGGCGAGCATAAAGATTGGGGTACTAAAATCTATAATTTCGGGCGCACTGAAGTTTGCAATTTGCTTTGTGCCAGCGCGCTTTATTGGCTCAAAGAATTTCATATTGACGGTTTAAGAGTTGATGCGGTCGCCTCAATGCTTTATCTTGATTATTCGCGAAAATCAGGTGAGTGGATACCTAATGTTTATGGCGGAAATGAAAACTTAGAGGCTATTGCCTTTATTCGTAAGATGAATGAAATGGTTTATACCCAAACAAAGGGAACGATTACCTGCGCCGAAGAATCAACCGCATGGCCGATGGTTTCGCGTCCGGTTTCGGCAGGCGGACTTGGTTTCGGCTATAAATGGAATATGGGGTGGATGAATGATACGCTTCGCTATATCAGCCATGAGCCGGTACACAGAAAATATCATCACGGTTTGCTGACTTTCGGACTTTTGTATGCCTTTAATGAAAACTTTATTTTACCGATTTCTCATGACGAAGTTGTGCATGGCAAAGGTTCAATGCTTTCCAAAATGCCGGGCGACGAATGGCAAAAATTTGCCAATATGCGCGCCTATTACGGCTTTATGTGGACGCATCCGGGCAAAAAACTTTTGTTTATGGGCAACGAATTTGCTCAGGATTGGGAATGGAACTGCGATGAAAGTCTGCGTTGGCATTTATTGGAATATCCGATGTATAAGGGTATGCAAAATTGTGTGCGTGATTTGAACTTAATGTATAAAGGCAACTCGGCATTGTTTGAAGAAGATTTTGATTCGCGCGGTTTTGAGTGGATTGACCATTCTGATTGTGATGACAGTGTGATTTCTTATATCCGTCGCGGACACAATTATGATGACTATTTGGTTGTGGTTTGCAACTTTACGCCGGTGGTGCGCAACAACTATCGTATCGGTGTAAGCGAGGCCTGCGCATATCAGGAAATTTTCAACAGTGATGATAAAAATTATTGGGGAAGCGGTGTCAGAAACGAAGGACCTAAACAGGCTCAAAATTATGGCATAAGCGGTCGTCCGTATTCAATTGAACTGGTGCTTCCTCCGCTCTCAACCATTGTTTTAAAACCGATAAGAAAGTGATTTGAAAATGCACAAGTTTTCTTCAGGCTCGGCTTATCCATTAGGTTCAACTTATGACGGAAACGGTGTTAATTTTGCCATTTTTTCTGCTAATGCCGAAAAAATTGAATTGTGCTTGTTTGATAAAAACGGAGCCAAAGAGCTTGAACGTTATGAATTAACGGCTCACGAGAATAATATTTGGCACATATATATTGAGGGTTTGCAAGCCGGGCAGGTGTATGGATATCGTGTGTACGGGCCATATAAGCCGTTGGAGGGAAAGCGCTTTAATCATCATAAGCTTCTGCTTGATCCTTATGCCAAAAAATTGGTCGGAAAGCTGATTTGGCATAAAGCTCTTTTCGGCTATAATCCGGACAGTGCGGAAAAAGACTTATCTTTCAGCACACTTGACAGCGCACCGTATGTTCCTAAGGCGGTGGTTGTTGATGATACATTTGATTGGGAAAATGATAAGCGCCCGAATATAACGCCCGATAAGACCGTTATTTATGAAGCCCATGTGCGCGGATATACCATGCTTAATCCAAAGGTTGAGGATTCTAAGCGCGGAAAATTTTTAGGATTAGCTTCCAAAAGTGTAATAAATTACTTTAATTGGCTCGGCATCAGTTCGGTTGAACTCTTACCGGTGTTTGCGTTTTTCGGTGAAAAAGACGGTATGTATATAGACAACTATTGGGGTTATGAAACGCTTTCATATTTTGCGCCTGAGCCGAAATATTTGCAAAATAATGATATAGATGAATTTAAGCAAATGGTCAAAACTTTGCATAAAAACGGACGAGAAGTTATTTTGGATGTTGTTTATAATCACACGATTGAGGGCAACCAGATGGGGCCGACCCTGTGCTATCGCGGAATTGATAATGAAAGCTATTATACTCTCAATGCCCAAAACAAGCGCTTTTATTTTGATACAACCGGTTGCGGTGCTTCCTTTAATTTGCAAAATCCGTATGTTTTGACTCTGGTGATGGATTCGCTTCGTTATTGGGTAAAAAGTATGCATGTTGACGGGTTCAGACTTGATTTGGCAACATCTTTGAGCAGGTATAAAGAAAAATTTACGCAAGACAGCGGATTTTTGCTTTCCGCCCGACAAGATGATACTTTGCGCCAGGTAAAAATGATTGCCGAACCGTGGGATGCCACAATGGGGGGCTATCAAATTGGAGCATATCCTCCGAGTTGGCGTGAATGGAATGACCGCTATCGTGATGTTGTGCGCCGTTTTTGGTGCGGACATAATCGTCAGGTTGGCGAATTTGCCAGCCGTTTGAGCGGTTCAAGCGATATTTTCGGGTTTGCCAAGCGTGATATATACAGCAGTGTTAATTTTATTACTTCGCATGATGGTTTTTGTGCGCGCGATTTGGTTAGTTATAATCAAAAACATAATCAGGTCAACGGCGAGCAAAATCGTGATGGTAACGATGCCAATTGGAGTTGGAATAACGGAGTTGAGGGTTTGACGGAAAATGCCGAGATCAAAAAAAATCGGCGACTTCGCTTAAAATCAATGTTGACAACGTTGTTGATGTCATTCGGCACGCCGATGATAACGGCCGGTGACGAGTTTGGCAACACGCAGTTCGGAAATAACAATCCTTATTGTCAGGACAATGTTTTAACATGGATTGTCTGGGAAGCAATCAATCATGAGGACCGCAATCTTGCACGTTATGTGAAACAGTTAATTAAGATTCGCAAGAGTATGAATGTTTTTGCTCGCTCCGGATTTTTTGACGGCAAGAAAATTGAAAGATTTGCCCGTCATACATTGCGTGATTTGATGTGGTTTAAGGAAAACGGCAAAGAAATGGAAAATGCCGATTGGATTGATGAAAACCGCAAATCACTGGCGTGTTTTGTTTTTGGCGAGGAAAAATCATATTTGCAGATTTATAATGCAAATCAGATTCAAAAAGAATGGATTTTGCCGGAATTTTGCGCCAAAGCCCGCTTGAAAATTTTGGCAGACAGCTCGGACAGCTATCCGCAAAACAATGAAATAGACGGCAGAAAAGCACTTAAAATACCTGCATGGAGCGCCGTTGTTATAGAAATAAGTAAACCGGAGAGATATTATGGAAAACAGCTTTGATAATTTATTAAAAAAACTCGGAATTGCCCGCAAATTTACCGATGCGGCGCAAAATCAAAAAGAATATGTTGCCGATGACGAAACATTGCGCAAAATGGTAAATTACCTCGGGTTTGAGCTTAAAAACATAAATGATAGCGAAAAACTGTTGCAAAAGCTGGAAAAACAACGTTGGCTTAATGTGTTTGAGCCGATTTATGTGGTGAAAGAAAACAGCAAAATTATTGATGTTGTTTTGCCACAAGACCAAGCGCAAGATTATGTTTTAAGAGTTAGCGAGCAGGGAAAATCAAAGTTTAATCAGCTGAAATTTGAAATCAAAAATGAAGAAAATCGCACTTTGGGAAAGATAAATTATGTGCGTCAAATGCTGGAAATAAGCGAGAATTTGGCTCCGCAATATTATGATTTGGAGTTGGAAACGAGCGGAAAAAAATATCGTTCCGTTTTGGCGATTACACCTGAAAAATGCTATACTCCGAAGGTTTTGGAAGAACAAAAAATCTGGGGATTTGCCTCTCAGCTTTATGCCTTGAAAAGCAAGCAAAATTGGGGCGTAGGCGATTTTTCTGATTTGAAAAAACTGGTGGAAATCTGCGCTCAAAACGGTGCAGATATAATCGGCTTAAATCCTTTGAATGTGTTGGTTCATGATTTTCCGGAAGATGCCAGTCCTTATTCATCTATAAGTCGTTTGTTTTTGAATCCTATTTATATTGATATAAACAAAGTTGCCGGTTTTGAGCCTGAGATGCTACGAGGTGAGGAAAAAGTGCTTGAAAGCGCAAGAAATGCCTCGGATATTGATTATTCTGCCGTATATAACTTAAAAATGCGCGTGCTTCATAAAATTTTTGCAAAAATTTCAGGCACGAAGCAGGAAAAAGAATTTATGGCATATTGCACTCAAAAGGGCGATGATTTGCAAAGTTTGGCAACCTATCAGGCAATTTATTCCGAATATCATAACAAAGTTTTCGGCGGTTGGAAATCGTGGCCGAAAGAGTTGCAAAATCCGCGCTCAAAGGCGGTTAAAGAATTTGCTTTAAGCCATGAAAAAGAAGTTGCTTTTTTCAAATATCTGCAATTTTTATGCGAGAAACAGCTTAATGAAGTTTATGAATTTATCTGCGAGAAGGGCTTAAAAATCGGGCTTTATCGTGATTTGCCGGTTGGTTTAAGCAAGGATAGTTTGGAGCTTTGGCAAGATGAAGATTTGTTCATCAAGGATTGTGGTGCCGGCGCTCCGCCTGATGCTTTTTTCCCGAGCGGACAGCGTTGGTGTTTGGGCGCGTTTAATCCGTTTCAGCTCAAAAGCAGAGCCTATCAGCCGTTTATCAAGGTTTTGCGTGAGGCTATGCGCTTTGCCGGAGCTTTGCGTATTGACCATGTGATGAGTTTGATGCGCCTTTATATTATTCCGGATAAGGGCGAAAACGGCACTTATGTTTATTATGATTTTGATGATATGCTCGGCATTGTGGCTTTGGAAAGCTATTTGAATAAGTGTATGATTGTCGGCGAAAGCATAGGCAATGTTCCGGACGGATTTATTGAAAAGTTGCACGAGCGCGGGATATATTCTTTGAGCGTTTTGTGGGCAGAACGTTGGGAAAACGGGCAGGGCTTGTTCAAAATGCCTGAGGACTATCCCGAAAATGTTGTTTGTTCAATCGGCACGCATGATATGGCACCGTTAAAGGCTCGTTGGTTCGGCTATGATATTCAGGCTTTGTATGATTTGAAAATGTTGAATGAAGAAGAGAAAAACGAGCAATATAAGGCGCGTGAGGTTGAGCGCAAATATTTGTTGGCGGCGCTTGATTATGCCAAAGTTTGGCCGGCAGATGAACAGCGCAAGGCTGATTATTTGTACGGCGAAGGTTATCCGGAAGGCATTATGCCGGCGGCTGAAAAATATATGAGCCGGAGTGCAAGCAAGGTATATTTGGCGCAAGCAGCCGATATTTTCGGTGTTGATAAAATGCAGAATTTGCCTGGGACGGACCGCGACAAGCACCCTAATTGGCGCCGTCGTTTGCCGGTTGATTTAGAGGATTTTTCCGCTCATCCGGAGTTTATTAAAGCAATAAACGCAATAAAAGAAGAAAGATAAAAACCAGACGTGGGCGGAATAGAGTTTGTCATCACGAGGAAGAGCCGCAGGCTCTGACGTGGTGATCTCCTTGAGCGAGTCCCTCAACGAAGCCGAAGCAAAAAATAGGGATGACTTTTAAATATTTTATAAGGAAAACAATAAAAACTCCGTGGGGAGGAGGCCCCACGGAGCTACGTAATTTAGGAAATTCACAATAATAGTTACTGAATTTCGCGAGTAATCCTACCCGACATCAGTAATATTTAAGTGATACAACGCATTTGTTTGCTGAACCGCAAGCACAACCGGTTGCTGCTTTAGCCACAGAAAGTGCAGCTGAAGTATTGCCAATAGCACAGGCTACGGCATTCTCATTTATTAGAGAACCTTTTTGACCGCCATTAGTTGAATTACCATCTACATCGCAAGGAATGTTTTGCGCATTAGAGTCGGTATCTTGAGTAACAGCAGCATAAGCGTCGCTGATAACATAATCCAACAAATTCCAACCTGTAACAGGAGCAGCTGGAGCAGCTGCGGCTTCAACACCTGTACCTATACCAAGCAAACCGGAAGAATAACCTGAACCCCAGTCATTTGTGGCAATAGCAACACAAGCTTCACGAGGAAGTCCGGTGAATGTTACCAAGAATGCACCATAATCATCACCTTCGCCGACAGCACCGCTTTTTGCGCTACCAATATAGACATTGCCACCAAAAGCATTGGTTAATGTGCCGCTTTTACCCATAGCATCATCTGTTACACCCATGGAATACGCATTACTCGTCTTCAGACCATTGTATGACTTCTGCTGAGCATACAATGTTCTAATGTTTGTAACAGTCATAGCGATTTGGTCGATGGTTTTGTTCGTTTTGAACTTCATCATTGCCTTTGAATAGCCGGCAATACCACCAACAGAGAGAACACCGATAATGGCCAAAACACCGAGCATTTCAATCATGCTACGGCCTTTTTCGTTATTGCAAGTGTGGAGTTTGTGTGAGTTTAAAACCTCAGATTCTGTAGAGAGAGAGAGCTTTAAAGTTATTTTTTGTATTTAACATTTTATTACCCTTTCTTAAACGTTTAAGTTAAAACAAATTTTAAACTAGTAACCTTCAATAAAATTTTCAGATACTGCGTTTTTTGTAACATATTTTTTTTATTCTTGCAATATTACTTTAGTAATAGTCGGAATATGACCGGAAAGGAAGCGGAGCATCGTGTGACTTTCGTCACGGCGCCGAACTCAGAAATCCTTTGATGCGGTGATGCGCCGCACACCGCAAGGGATGACAGAAACCGAGTTTATTTTAACTGTCATTCCTGCACCTGCGCGGCGCGTCAGGTGCTCAAGGAATCTCTAAATACGGCGTTGGCGATTTCATCGCACAAAACGCCGCTGCAATATAAAATAATATAGAAGCGGCGCGTTTTGTGACTTTCGTCACGGCGCCGAAACTCAAGATCCTTTGATGCGGTGATGCGCCGCACACCGCAAGGGATGACAGAAAAACGACTTTTTTTAAACTGTCATTCCTGCACCTGCGCGGCGCGTCAGGTGCTCAAGGAATCTCTAAATACGGCGTTGGCGATTTCATCGCACAAAACGCCGCTGCAATATAAAATAATATAGAAGCGGCGCGTTATGTGACTTGCGTCACTGCGCCGAAAGTTTAAATCCCTTGATGCGGTGATGCTTTGGCACACCGCAAGGGATGACAATATGAAAAAAGAGTTTGCCCAAGGATGCCGATTAAGGAATAAGCAGTTTTTTTCATCTTTTTAAAAATAAATCTTGCATTTATAAAAGATTGAATGTATAAACGCTCTAAACAAAAATCTAAACTTATGATAAAGGATTGAAAATGGCAAGAGTTACGGTTGAAGATTGTATTGATAAAGTTCCGAGTCGCTATGAGCTGGTTATGGTTGCCGCTCAACGTGCGCGTGATATTTCTGCCGGTGCGCATTTGTGCGTTGATCGCGACAATGATAAAAATTCGGTTGTTGCATTGCGCGAAATTGCGGAAAATAAGGTTAGTATTGAAGATTTGCAACGTTCCCTCGTATTAGGTCAGCAAAAATATGTTGAAGTTGAAGAGCCTGAGGAAGAAGAAGTTGAAATCTTGGCTGCCGAAAAAGAATTGGCCGGCTTGGATTCCACATTTTCAAGCGATATGATCAGCGATGAGGACTTGACGCAAGTTATGCAAATTCATGATAACGATGAGGACATTGACCTTGAAAGCGATACCGAATTGTCTGATATGGAATTTGATGAAGACGAAGAATCCGATTTCGGTGATGAAGACGAAGAAGGCTTTGACGATTCGTTTGATGACGCAGATGATGAGGATTTTTAATAAAAAATCTCTTGCAATTTAATAAATAATAAAGCAAAACATATTATATAAGGTAATATGTTTTGTTTTTTTAAAAAAGGACGGTAATGTTAAGACAATATGAACTGGTTGATTTGGTTAAGTCGTATGACCCTTATGCTGATGAGGACGCCTTAAACCGTGCGTATGTCTTTGCATTGAAAAAACACGGCTCGCAACTGAGAACATCAGGCGATCCTTATTATTCGCACCCGATTGAAGTTGCCGGTATCTTAACAAAATTTAAGCTTGATTGTGCTTCTATTGTTGCAGCGTTATTGCATGATACGGTTGAAGATACGGACACAACTTTAGATGAAATTAAAGAGTTGTTCGGTGATCAGGTTGCTCAACTGGTTGACGGCTTGACCAAACTCGCAATGATTGAGCATAAATCCGGTAGCAGTAAGCAGGCAGAGAATTTCAGAAAACTGCTTCTGGCGATGTCGGAAGATATCAGAGTTTTGCTTATCAAACTTGCCGACAGACTTCATAATATGCGCACGCTTCATTTCTGTCCGCCGGAAAAGAGGGCGCGAATCGCCAAAGAAACATTGGATATTTATGCTCCGCTCGCCGAGAGAATCGGTATGCAGGAAGTTAAAGAAGAAATGGATGAAATCGCTTTTGCCGAATTATATAAGGAAGCGCACGATTCCATTGTTGCCCGCCTTAATTTTTTACGTGAACAGGGAAGCAATATTGTGCCGAAAATTATTCGCCAATTGGAAAAAGATATGGCGGATAACGGCATTAAATGCACCATTTCAGGACGCGAAAAAAGTCCTTATTCAATTTGGCGCAAAATGCAACTTAAAAATGCTTCATTTGAGCAGTTAGCCGATATTATGGCGTTTAGAATTTGCGTTGATACGGTTGGTGAATGCTATCAGGCGCTTGGTATTATTCACAGCAAATATCATATGGTTCCGCGCCGGTTTAAGGATTATATTTCAACCCCTAAACCGAACGGATATCAATCCTTGCATACCGGCGTTATCGGTCCGTTTGATGTCAGAATTGAAGTGCAGATTCGCACCTATGAAATGCATGAGGTAAATGAAAAAGGTGTGGCGGCTCACTGGGCATATAAGCAAGGTCAAAGAACGGAGGGCAAAAACTTCCGCTGGATTCGTGAGCTGCTGGAAATTTTGGATCAAGCGCAAAATCCTGATGAGTTTTTGGAAAATACCAAGCTTGAAATGTATAATGATCAGGTGTTTTGTTTTACGCCTAAGGGTGATTTGATAGGACTTCCGGTCGGCTCAACTCCGGTAGATTTTGCTTATGCAATTCACTCAAATGTGGGCGATACCTGCGTCGGAGCCAAAATCAACGGAGAAATAAAACCGCTCAGAACGATTTTGCAAAACGGTGACCAGATTGAAGTTTTAACCGCCAAAAATCAGCATCCGTCGCTTGAATGGGACAGATTTGTGGTTACCGGAAAGGCAAAAGCTGCCATAAGGCGCTATGTTCGCGCCAACAAGCGTGAGCAATTTATCGCTTTGGGTAAAGAAATCTTAGAAAAGTTGTTTAAGGCTGAAGACCAAACTTTTTCGGAAAAAGAACTGGTTAATTATACCGCCCATTTTGAGGCGGAAAGCGTTGATGATATATATGCAAAAGTCGGCGAAGGGCTGATTACGGGTTGGGATGTTTTGCGCACAATTCATCCGGCATACAAGCAGTCAAAGCTTGAAAAGATGGTAAATTCCATCAAATTGCCGACATTCAAAAAAGATAAAAACAATAAAGACTCGCTGAAAATCAGAGGTTTGATTGAAGGCATGGCTGTACATTTTGCCGGCTGTTGCCACCCGCTTCCGGGGGATAGAATCGTCGGCATTGTCACAACCGGTAAGGGCGTTACCGTGCATACGGTTGAATGCGCATCGCTCAAGAATTATGAAAACGAGCCTGAACGCTGGCTTGATATTGATTGGGGTGCCGATGCCGAAAATGAAAAGCATACGGCGCGCTTAAAACTGATGATAAGTAATGAACCGGGAGCTTTGGCAGATGTGGCAAACATTGTGGCAAAGGCAGATTCAAACATTATCAACTTAAACATTACATATCGCACAATGAGTTATTATGAAATTTTGCTTGATATTGATGTTAAAAACGTTGAGCAGGTCAATGCCATTGTGCTGGCTTTAAAAGCTTCAAAATCAATAAGTTATGTTGCACGAGCAAACAGGTAGGTTATTATGATTGCAGGTATGGGATGTGATGTTGTAAATATGGAGCGCTTAAACAAAAGCCTTGAGTTTTTGGAAAGATTCGGCGCGCGTATTTTAGGCAAAGACGAGCAAAAAGAGCTTATGCAAGGGAAACCCCTTGATAAAGAAAAGTTTGCGGCGAGTCTTGCTAAACGTTATTCGGCAAAAGAAGCCTTTGTTAAGGCATTGGGAACAGGTTTTCGCAACGGGATATTTTTGGCAGATATTCAGGTTTTGCATAACAAGGAAGGAAAGCCCCTTCTAAAAATAAGCGGAGAAGCTTTAAGATATATGCAAAAACTGTATAAAGAGCCGATATTGCACCTTTCAATCAGCGATGATTATCCGGTTGCGATATCAATGGTGATTATTGAAGTAAAATAATTGACTATTATAAAAGGTACGTTTAATATAATAAAATAAAATTGAGTGAGGGTAAAATGGAATTAGAAAATATCAGAAACGGAGAAGAATTGATTTGTAAGGTTAAAGGTCGCTTGGATACCAATACGGCGCCGGCGATGATGGAAAATCTTAATTTGGAAGGGGTTAAAAATTTGATTTTTGACCTCAAGGAAGTGGATTATGTCTTTTCTGCCGGTTTGCGAGTGTTTTTGCAAGCTCAAAAGATTATGAATGCCAACGGCGGAAAAATGAAGATTATCAATATTGATCCGTCAATCAAGTCTATCTTTGAGATGGTCGGATTTGCAAATATTATGGATATTGAGTAATGGCATCAGGCGGCTGGAATTGGCTAAAGAAACGTTCACTGACCACAAAACTCGCAGTAAGTATTTTAGGTAGCGTTTTTTGCGGTGTTGCAGCGTTGCTTTTTTTCTTTGAAGATTATACAACGCCGATTCTTGAGTCGCACATTTCCGAGATTGCCGAGAAATCGTTGCAACGTTCTGCCGATCAGGTGATGGAAACCGCAATTGAAGTAGAACAGGCAGCGGAAACTCTTAAAAACAGTTTAAGCAAATTTTCCAATAAAGATGAAAAGATTTTTGAAGATTTGATGCGTTCAACCGTACAAACAATGGACTATTACGGCTCCGATTTCGGAAATGTTTGGATTTATGTGTTTGAGCCGGAAACATATAAACAAGGCACTCTTTATACAGCCGAAAGTCAAAATAACGAAATTCAATTAAATAAAATAAAAATTGATGATTTGTACGAATCCTATCCGTGGTTTAAGGAAGTTCCGAAGGAAGAAAAAATTTTTTGGACCGAGCCTTATATGGATGTTGAAAATGAAAACAAACCGATGGTTACGACCTGTATTATTCCATTCAAATTCAAAGGAGCCGATGATTTTAACGGTTTGGTATCGGTTTCCGTTCACTTGGATAAAATTCAACAAGGCATTTCACAAATTCAGTTTCACGAGCGCGGAAAGTTTGTGCTTTTTTCTCAAAAAGGTTTATACGTTGTTCACCCGTATTCGAATGTTAATCTGACTAAAACAATTTATGATATGGCTGAAGAATACGGGGTTCCCGAACTTGCCGAGGTTGGCAAAAATATGCTTGAGCTTGAAAAAAGCGGACAGATGGAATTGCCGGAAATAGTTAAAGATGTAGAAGTTCATGAGCCGGTTGTTTTTTTCTATACGCACATACCATATATAAACTGGGGAATGGGGCTGTTCTTCCCGAAGGAACAGTTTTTTGAGCCGATTAAAGCCTTCCAGTTAAGAGCTTTAATTGCCATGCTTTTTATTTTAGTTATTTTGTTTATTTTAATCAGCTTTATCTGCCATTATTCGACAAAGCCGTTATTGAACTTAAGCAAAATTGCCGAACAATACGGAAAAGGAAATTTTTCTGAAGAACTTTCAGAAGTATCTTCGTCAGATGAAATTGGGACTGTTACCAAAGCATTCCGCAATATGCGAGTTAATCTCCTTAATCTTATAGCAGATGAAAAGAAAGCGGTTGCCGAACAGCAAAAAGCTGCCAGCGAGTTGGAAATTGCGCAAAAAATTCAGAAATCGGCACTGCCGACCGATTTTCCGGTTAATCCGAATTTTGAGCTTTATGCCGTTATGGAGGCAGCGCAGAAGGTCGGCGGAGATTTTTATGACTTTTTCTATACGGACAAAGACCATTTGGTGATTGTGATTGCCGATGTTGCCGGCAAGGGTATTCCTGCCTCACTATATATGATGACTTCAAAATCTCTGATAAAAATCATTGCACAGACAAACTGCCAAACTTCTGAAATATTTACTCAGGTCAATAAAGAACTTTGTGACGGCTATAAAAGTGACAGTATGTTCTTGACGGCTTTCGTGGCAAAGATAAATCTTACCAATGGTTATACGGAATATGTTTGTGCCGGTCACAATCCGCCGTTTATATATCAGGATGGCGAATATAAAGAATTGCCGGTAATGCGCAATCTGGTTTTGGGTATTATGCCGGACATTAAGTACACTTCGCAAAGCATAACCTTAAAGCAGGGTGACAGGTTGTTTTTATATACCGACGGTGTTACGGAGGCACAAAATTTAAAAGGAAAATTCTTTGGCGAAGACAGGCTTTCGGCGGTTTTGAACAAAGTTAAAGGTTCGGCTGAAAAAACATTACAATTAGTGGGCAGAGAGATGAATAAATTTACCAAAGGTGCCCTTCAATCCGATGATATTACAATGCTTGAACTGATTTTTAATGCAAAAGGAAAAGATACTTTTGTTGTTAAGGCTGATAATGCCGAGATGGATAACGTTTTGGAATATGTTCAAACAGACATGGAAAAGCACCAATTATCGCAAACAGCACGTTCAAATATGCTGATTGCGGTCGGAGAAGCTTTTTCCAATATTGCGAGTTACGCCTATGAAAAAGGCGGTATGGCTACGATTGAGAGCGTTACCGATGACAAATATTATAAGCTGATATTCAAGGATCGCGGTAAAAAATTTAATCCTCTTACGTATATGGACCCTGATTTAACGCAGTCAGCTGAAGAGCGCAATGTCGGAGGGCTCGGCATCTTTATGGTTAAACAGATGACCGATATTTGCGAATATGAATATACTGACGGGTGCAATATTTTGACCTTGGGTATTAAGCTTTCCGCCTGATCAGGGCAGATAAAAAATAAAATTTTTTAAAAATATTGAAAAGCAAGTGTTGACAAATTAAATTAAATTCACTATTAGTATTCTGCTAGCGAAATTTATTGCCGCATGAAGCGGTATAAAATCGATTTTAAGGAACGTTATGTCTGATAAAGATAATCAAGATATGTATAGCACCGATGGTATGGAATATACAAGCGGTGATGTTATGGGTGCGGCAATCAAACGCCTTATCGCAAAAGGCAAAGCTGTCGGATATATTTCAATGGAAGAATTGAATAAGGCACTTCCTGAGGGTAAGTTGTCTTCCGATAAGATTGAGGATATTATGTCGGCCATATCGGAAATGGGCATCAACATTGTTTCCGATGAAGAAGATATCGGTGCAGATGATGCCGTTGACGATGATGAAGAATCGGTTGATGATGAAGAATATGAAGAATCAAGTAATCTTGACGCCAAGGATTTAAGCCGTTCGGATGATCCGGTTCGTATGTATTTAAAAGAAATGGGCTTGGTTGAATTGCTTTCTCGTGAAGGAGAAATAGCAATTTCTAAGCGCATTGAGGCCGGTAAAAACGTTATGATAGGCGGTTTGTGCGAAAGCCCGCTCACCTTGAAGGCCATTGCAAACTGGCGTGATGAACTTCTTGCCGGCACGATTCAGCTCCGTGATATAATTGATTTGGAAGTTGTCTACGGTGATGACAGCGAAGCCATTGTGTATGACGATTCGGATGATAATTCCGCCGTTGAAGATTTGGATAAGGTCACCAAAGACTTAAATGATGAAAATCTTGATGTTATTGATGAAGACATTGATGATATCAATGATGACTTAGGTTCTTCAATGGATATTGATGGCAATGATGACGAGCTGGATGATCTTGATGATGACAAGATGGTTGATGATGACAATGATGATCTCGATTCGGACGGCAGTGATGAATTAGGCGCCGGTGATGAATTGGGCGCTTCCGCAATGGAGCAAGATTCTGATGCTGCTGTCGGTATGTCAACAACCCCGATTTCTGCTATGGAACATATGCTTATGGAGCAGGTGGTTGAAACATTGGATAAAATTTCAAGCTATTATGATGACTTGAAAAAAATCCAAAATCAACGTATGGCGGCCGTGTTGGCGGGCAGAAAAGTTTCAATGGTTACGGAAAATAAATACCTTAAACTTAAAAAAGAATTGATTGAACTCATAAACTCAATCCATTTGAACAATAACAAGGTTGAACAGCTGGTTGAACAGCTCAATGAAATAAACAAAAGGCTTATGGGCTATGAGGGCAAGCTGTTGCGTGATGCTTTGGCTTGCAAAATCAAACGTGAAGATTTCTTGGAAGTTTATCAAAATTCCGAGCTTGATCCGAATTGGATAAATAAGATTTCAACGTTAAAAGATAAAAATTGGTCGTCTTTTGTTAAAAAGTATAAAGATGAAATTGTGGAAATCCGCCAGAATGTTGCGCAAATGGCGCAAGAGTGCGGTTTGCCTATTAGTGAATATCGCCGCATGGTTGATACAATCAAAAAAGGCGAGCGTGAGGCAGACAGAGCCAAAAAAGAGATGATTGAGGCAAATTTGCGCCTTGTTATCTCAATTGCGAAAAAATATACCAATCGCGGATTACAATTTTTGGATTTGATTCAAGAAGGTAATATCGGCTTGATGAAGGCGGTTGATAAATTTGAATATCGCCGCGGATATAAGTTTTCAACTTATGCGACATGGTGGATTCGTCAGGCGATTACCCGTTCAATTGCCGATCAGGCGCGCACAATCAGAATTCCGGTTCATATGATTGAAACCATCAATAAGCTGGTCAGAACTTCGCGTCAGATGTTGGCTGAGATGGGGCGTGAGCCGGTGCCTGAGGAACTGGCAAAACGTTTGTCAATGCCGATTGAAAAAATAAGAAAGGTTATGAAAATTGCCAAAGAACCGGTCAGCCTTGAGTCGCCGGTCGGAGATGAGGATGATTCCTCACTGGGTGATTTTATTGCCGATGAAAACGCCTTGCAACCGATTGATGCGGCCATTCATACCAATTTGAAGGAAACCTGCACCAAGATTTTGTCTTCGCTAACTCCGCGTGAGGAGAGGGTGCTTCGCATGCGTTTCGGTATCGGTATGAACACGGATCACACTTTGGAAGAAGTGGGACGTCAATTTAATGTTACGCGTGAACGTATTCGCCAGATTGAGGCCAAGGCTTTGCGTAAGCTCAAGCATCCGTCGCGTTCAAAGCGCTTGCGTTCATTTTTGGATCAGTTTTAAGATAAAGGGCTTCGGATGTTTTCCGGAGCCTTTTCTTTTTGCGGTCGAAACTTTTTTCTTTACAAACACAAAATTTTTTGCTAGTGTAAAAGCAGAATGGCTTATAGCCGTTTTAGGGCGTCACAACCCTTTATCTCATTGGTCGCGATTGCGATTTGTTGGTGTATACCGACTTCGTTCGTTTTTTGGGAGCGGATGTCGGTGTCATAATAAGGCTTTAGCACGAAAGCGCCGAGCCGTTTGATGAGATACGGTTTGTGAACATCCGCCCGCTTTTTTTAACGAAAGTAGCGGGTTTTTCTTTTGGTTCAATTTATAAAAAGAAAGGATGTTAAAAATGTTTGAAATTAAGAGTGAAAAAATAAATAAGGCGATGCCATTACTAGGAAGAGCTGTAGGCTCTAACGTGGTAATCTTCAACACCGAGACAAACAAAGCGCTGTCATTCCTGACCTTGAGCGGCAAAAGCAAAAAACAAAGATTGTCATTATCGGGCGCGTCAAGCGAACCGATAATCTCAGCCGAATCAAAAAAGAATCAGCCGAGATACTCGGTTAATTGCTCCGCAATTCTCAAGTATGACCATTTTAGTTTTGGTTTCGCTAAAGTACTAATTTTTGCCCTTATTTTAACCCTCGCCACAACCGCTGAATTATGGGCAGATATAAACGATATAAATTGCGAAACCGGACAACAATCATGCGGAACAAATTGTTGCTGGTCGGTGGAAAATCAAAAGCTAACTATAACCGGCGGAGAGGATGGAACAGTCGGTACAATGGATGATTATGCTTGGGGTAAGACAGGACAAAATACTCAGTGGCCGGCAGACATCACATCAATTTATGTTTCCGGCGTTGAAAATATCGGATCACAGGCATTCAGAAATATGAAAAAAGTCACAAATATAACCATCGGAGATTCGGTTGAACGTGTAGGAGCCGGAGCATTTGATAATGAAAAAAAATTAAGATATGTTGATTTCGGTGATGCGGTAACAAGCATTGGAGAATGTGCTTTGCAAGATTCCAATAGTCTTGTACAGGTAATTATACCAGACACATTGAATGATATAGCTTATCAATCATTGGGTGATTATATTCTAGTAAATAATGTACAAATAATATGTCGCGGAGATAAAGCATCTTGTTCGAATATTTACGAAAAACTGACTGAATATTCCGCTGTAAAAGGACAAACATATGATGCAACAGGTCAATTGTTTTATGCCGATTATAAAACTTGTGCTTCAACAAATTACTACTGGGATGGAGCAAAATGCGTTCGTGAGCCGGATTTAAGTAAGCGCACATGTTGTGCCGATGTTTGCAAAGACATGGGCGGATGGTGCAACCGCATTCGCTATACTCCTGCCGAGGCGGCTCAAGTTTTGCGTAACGACGACAAAAACGAAGTTGTGATAACCTTTAAAAAATAAGAAAAATCTTATATCAATGATAAAAATATTGTGAAAAATCAAATATTTAACCAAATGTTTCACGTGAAACATTTTATAAGATTGTTCATATAAAAAGTTAGGTGCCATAATAGCACCTAACTCCAACCTAATTAGAGAGAACTATAAAATCACTTTTCTTTTTCAATTACCAAAACAACGCCGTCTTTAACGCCGGTAACTTTGGCTTTATCGCCTTTTTTCAAATTTTGTTTGCAATAGGCAAGCCAAACCGTGTCACCGATTTTGACTTTAGTATTGTTGTCATCAACATTTTTGGTCAAGGTGACTATGCGACCGATATATTGCTTTGCTGGATCATTCAAATCTTTGTATTTGTCATCAGCTTTCGTGCGCTCAAAAATTGCCTTATAGACATACAATCCCAAAAACGCAAATATAGCGGAGAATATGGCAAACACAATCATTTGGTCGGTTATGCCGACACCGGTGAGCCAGGTATAACCGCTCACCACAAAAGCGGCAAGACCGAACCAGATTAAATATGTTCCGGGAACAAACAACTCAAAAATTGTGAGCATTAAGCCGATTGTTGCCCACGCAACTTCCGGAGTTTCTATCATTTTTTGGCTCCTTTAGATGTTTTTGCTTCAACAGCATTGTCTTTTTGCAAAGAATCCTTGACGATTTCTGTAATACCGGCAACCGTACCGATGACATTTGCCGTATCAACCGGCATCATCAAAACCTTTTGGTTTGGCGAAGATGCCAGACCTTTTAAGGCCTCAATATATTTCATACCCAAGAAATAATTAAGGGCTTGCGGTTCACCTTCAGAGATTGATTTAGAAAGCATATCGGTAGCTTTTGATTCTGCTTCGGCGGCACGTTCACGCGCTTCAGCTTCGCGGAATGCGGCTTCTCTTTTACCTTCAGCTTCCAAAATGGCGGCCTGTTTCAAACCTTCAGCCTGCAAAATTTCAGATTGACGCATACCTTCGGCTTCCAGAATAGAGGCACGTTTGTCGCGCTCGGCCTTCATCTGGCGTGCCATGGCATCAATCAAATCGCGCGGAGGGTTAATATCCTTAATTTCAACACGTGTAACCTTAACACCCCACGGCATTGTTGCTTCATCAACAACCGAGAGCAGGCGGTGATTGATGATATCACGTTGAGAAAGCAACTCATCAATTTCCATACTGCCGATAACCGTACGAATATTGGTCATAACCAAATTCATAATTGCAACATGCAAATCGCCGACTTGATAAGCGGCCTTAACAGAATCTTGAATTTGATAAAACAAAATTCCGTCAACCTTAACCATGGCATTATCTTTGGTAATAACTTCTTGTGAAGGAACGTCCAAAACCTGTTCTTTTCGGCTGATTTTGGCGCCGATATTTTCAATAACCGGAATCAAAATATGAAATCCCGGAGTTAAAATACGCGTATATTTTCCGAAGCTTTCAATGGTATATTCATAACCTTGGCGGACAATAACCACGGATTTGAACAAAACAAAGAAGACTAAAATAACCAGAACTATTGCAAAAGTTTCCATGAATTTTATCCTTTCAAAAAAATACATAAGCACATCTGTTATGCTAGCATTATTTTTTTTAATTTCAAGTCATAAAGCGAGAGGATAAACAAAAAACGACGGCTTATGTACAAAGCCGTCGTTAAGTCAGATAATAGCGCAATATAAGTGGTATACAACAACCGCAATCACGCACAAAACGATTGTAATTAACACAGAAAACCCTAAAAGTAAGGCTTTGGTGTCAATTTCATCTTCGCTTTCCTCAGCAATTCGTTTAGCCCAGTGCATGTTCTTGATGATCACATACACAAACACCAGAAAGGACATAAATGCTGAAGTTGCAAAAACAATGTCTCCTGTGCTTCTTAAGGGGAAACTGCTACATAAGCAGGATAGCCCGAAACACATACACATCACAACAAGGGCGGTAACGGCCCAAGCACCGAATGTTTCTACTAAGGCCCATAAGATTCCGCAAAAGCGCAAAAACCAAAGGCGAAGTTTCTTTTTCATAAGCTTAAAGATTTAATAATTAGTATTTGCCGGTACTATAAGAATATCAGCTATTTTTGTCAAGACCTAAAATAAAAAAAATCGTTGGGATAAGAAATGTTCTTAAAACATACCTTTTTTCTTGAAAAAGAGAATAACAATCAAAGTACCCAAAAGTGAAAGCGAGATAACTGCACCGAATCCGTATGTCATATTGGCAAACGGCACTGCAACATTCATTCCCCAGAATGTTCCGAGCATGGTCGGGATAGATAAAACAATCGTGATGGCGGCCAAAAACTTCATGATTTGGTTCAAGTTATTGTTGATAATAGAGGCGAAACCATCCATCATACCCTCTAAAATTGAGCGATGCATATCAACCATTTCAATAGCTTGTTTGTTTTCAACGATAACATCTTCCAACAAATCGGTATCATCTTCGGTAAAGGCAAGGAGACGCGCGCTTGCCGGAGATTTGGTCATACGCAGGATTTTTTCCAAAACGAGCTGATTATCGCGCAAAGCCGTGGTGAAGTAGACGAGAGATTTTTGAATTTCCATCAAATCAAACAATTCTTCATTATGAGTGGTTTGCTTCAATGCGTCTTCAATGTGTTCGGTTTTGCGGTTGATAATTGCCAGATAGCGCAAATAAAACTGCGTAATCTTATAAAGAATCGAGAGCATAAATTTTGTGCGCTCACGAGTATCAAATGTTTTGGCGGTATTTTTATTAAACGAACTCAAAATACGATTATCACGCGAACAAATCGTCAAAAAATTATCACCGCTGAATACCAGACCGCAAGGTAAAGTATCAAAATTTCCGTCTTCATCCAAAAGCGGTAAATTCACGATGGTTGAAAATATGCCTTCATCAAGCTCGACTCGCGAACGTTCATCGGCATCCAAAGAATTGCGCAAAATATCCGAATCGACCTTCAAAAGCTGAGAAACCTGCCGAATCTCTTCTGCTGACGGGTTTATAAGGCTGAACCAAGATTTTGAAATTGTTTTAGATTTTTTGAGTTTCACCAATTTGCCGGCTTCTTCGGTTTTATAAATTTTAAGCATTTACGGCACTCCTTTGATTTTTGGTTTTCAACTCAAAGTAAGTTTTCAAATGGTGCGGCCAAGAAGACTTGAACTTCCACGGGCTTAGCCCATAACGACCTCAACGTTACGCGTCTACCAATTCCGCCATGGCCGCAAAGTCATTTGTAAAACAACATAGCTTTATTATATATTCAAAAAATAATCAAGTCTTTTTTGCACAGTTTTTAAATTTTTTTATTTTTTTGACAAAAAGGGGTTGACAAAGCAAAAAAAATAGCGTATAAAGATTTTTAGATTTTATTATATTTATGTCTAACATTTAAACAAAAAAAATTATGAAAAAAATTATTTTCTGTGCAGTGGTTGCGATAGCAACGCTCACATTCGTAAGCTGCGGTGAGCAGGAAACAGTGAAAAACCAGGTTGTCGGTGACATCTACGCCGAGCAGGTAGAAGGCGGCTTCCAACTCGTTAAAAAGTACGGCGAGCAGTATTCGCCTGTCACAGATGGGGTGTTCTCGAAGATTACCTACGAAAAGGCTCTGGATCTTGTCCTTGCCTACACAGGTAAAACCTTCAGCATATTCACCAAGGACGGCAACGAGCGTGGTTCTGGTGGATATGAAGCCTATAAGGTTGATGGTGACATCGTCCATTTCGCCAAGGCCGGTAAGACAATGCTCTACACCAAGAATGGTGTTGTGATTGGCACCTTTGCCAAAGACGAATTCGTAATTGATCACAACAAGGTTTTTACAAAAACCCCAAAGGGGTTGTGGAGCTTGCGCAATCTTGATGGAGATTTCCTCACCGATGTATCGTACGAAAAAATCTACATCGTTGATCTCAAAGAAGATGGTAGTTATGACAAGCTCTGCTTCCGCGACGGCGCTTGGACCATGATTGGTCACGATGGTGGTCGATATGATCAGGAATCTACGAGTAGTGCTGTTAAAGCCTTGAAAAAGAAGAATCCAGCCGTGCCGGTAGGCGTGGTTGATATCTAAAAAAAAAGCCGAGCAATAACGCTCGGTTTTTTTGTTTTTGTACGGATATTTAAAAATGAAAATCAGGCGTATAACGAGAACATAGATGTTAAAAAGAAACAAAGAAAAAAACCTACATCAGATGGTCACGATTTCCATTCATTTCGAAAAAATATAAATTTAGCTTTAGAAAAGGCTGGGGTTAGTTCGACTTAAAGTCTGCCTCTCGCTTGTGGTCGGACCACTCCTTCGTGGGTCCTACTCCCATTTAAATAAAAAATGAGGCCGCCATAAAGGCGACCTCATTTGTTATTGGAGCGGGCAATGGGATTGGCTTTGCCTCCATTACGCTCGTTCGCTATTGCTCACCGGCATCCTAAAGTCTGCCTCTCGCTTGTGGTCGGACCACTCCTTCGTGGGTCCTCATCCTTTGCCGCTAATCTTTAAAACAAAAAAAAGCCCCACTAAAGGGAGCTTTTCTTGTTTTAATTGGAGCGGGCAATGGGATTCGGACCCACGACATCAACCTTGGCAAGGTTGCGCTCTACCCCTGAGCTATACCCGCATCATGCGAACGAGATATTTAATAACACATAAATTTTAAAATGCAAGCACTTTTTTTATTTTTTTTCACATTTTTGTGTTAATCTTTCAAAAGGTCCTTAAAATAGGAAGGGGAAAATTTAAAAATAATAAAAGTTGCGCCAAAATAAGTGACTTTTTCCATCTGGCATTAAAGGACTCTGATAAAATCAAAGCCCTTTAATGCCAGCCTTTGAGGCGGAGGCATCATAAGCTTTTGATTGAGCTCAAAAGCTTATGATGTATGATGATTTTTTAATGCTCTTACTTTTTAAATGTTAAAATAACATAGTTATCATCATCATTTAGCCACTTGTTCGCTTCCGCCGGGGTGTAATGCTTTTTAGCATAAGTTTCTTCAGGTGAAGCGCAATAATTGCCGACTTTAATATAACCGCTATATTCATAATTGCATTCTATTATATTGTTTGAAGGTCTGTTCTTGCATTCCTTTCCATCATAATAATATTTTGAAACATTATTGCATTCTTTTTCTGACATAGCTGTGCATGTTTGATTTTTCCATATGTATTTACCTAAGCATTGCTTTTCATCTATAACGGGTAAAATATTAACCTTTGCACTTAAACATTTTGATGAGCAACTTCCTCCAACAGATGTTGGTAAATATTTATTTAAAGCGTTTTGACATTTTTCTTTATCACCTAAACAGCGTATGGTTGGCAAGCTACTATTATTACCCTCTCTTGAATTTATAAAAATCTGATCAACTTGCGCTGATGTTATGCTATCAGGTATCACCATTTCTTTTAATGCCAAAGACCAACTTGGGGTAAAACTGCTGAAGGATGAAATACCAACACTTTGTACAGAATCAGGAACATTAACTGAATTTAAACCGCTATAAGCAAAAGAATAAGCTCCTATATTTTTAACAGTGTCACTAATTTGAGCTGTTTTTACTTCTTTTAATCCCTTAAAAGCGCTATGTCCAATTGAAGTTATACCATCATCTATCTTAATTGATTTAATGGCTAGTCTGTATTCATCAGAACCCCATGGTGCATTTGTTCGAGTATTATCTGTATATGTGGTACTATAATTATTCATTGCTCCAGTTCCCGAAATTGTTAATAGTCCATCAGAATCCAAACTTGCTGTGCAAACCGCACCGCAAGACCATGTTTTAACAACTTCCGCATACGATTCGGTGGTGGCGATAAGGATGAAAGTGAGGGCAAGGGTCGGAATCGTCATTCTGAGTGGAGTACAAACGAAACGAAGAATCCATGGATTAAATATGAAGCGGCGTTTATGTGCCTTACGGCACGACGCCGGAGCAGTCATCTTGAGCCTCGAGCCGTTAGGCGAGCGGGCGTAAAGATCTCTTTTTGCAGAGTAACGTTTCGTTTTAACTCCGTCATTAACAACAATCTCTACACCTGTAACATGAGATCTTGACACCCACTCACTTCGTTCGGGGTTCAAGATGACAGCGGATTTATTTTTCAAATTTATCATTTTATTATCTCCCATTAAAAAGGTTGTTTTTAAAATTTAAATGCCCTCTGTTTTTCAATCAGTGGGCGGGGAGTTCGTAAATCATGTTCTGAGCAATGACTATTATAGCCTTTAGCTTGAAAAACAAGCCTGAACATACGCTATAATCTCCCCAACCAATGCGGGGATTTTGATACAAAAAAAACAGCATCACAAAGTGATACCATTTATAGTGTATCACTCAGAACAAAGAGCCTACGACAGCCCCGAACCCGAAGGTTCTTGAAATGGTAAAAAACCATTCTGCATTTATGCTAGCAAAAAATTTTGTGATTGTAAAGGAAAAAAATAAAAGCATCGCAAAGATGCGGGGAGGGAAAAGCTTACTTATTTTTATAAAAATCCAAAACATACAACCTGATTGCGCTGGAAAGGTTAGTGGTTTTGCGCTCCGAATCTATTTTTGTTATCAGCTCATTTAAGCTGATTTTTTCCTTAGTTGCTATCTTTTTTAGTTCCGCTAAAAACTCTTCTTCCAACGAAATACTGGTGGAATGTTGACCGGCAATTAAAACGGAAATTTTGCGCATTTATCTCTTCCGGAAACTGTCAATAGATACAACCTCCGCTGTTTGTCCTTGCGGAGCCTCAGGCGCGGCAATGCTTTCAGGCTCGGCATCATCCAAACTGAAACTTAAGCCGAATTTGGCATACGGATCGGCAAAATAGGTGATTGCTTCAAACGGAATTGTCAGCGTCTGCGGAATGCCGCCAAAACTTAAATCAACCGAAAAATTATTAAGGCGAACGGTTAAATTTTCAAACTGATTTTGCAAAACAATCGTCATTGTTTCCGGATATTGTGCTTTCAAATTTTTTGAAACAATAACTCCGGCATAATTGGTCTTAAAAGTTATATAAAAATGGTTTTCGCCAGGTAAACCTTGTTCTTCAACAATCTTTAGGGCATAGTAAACGACATTGCGCAGTGATTTTTCCACCAACTCGTCATAATTTATGTTCTCAACAAACTTAACCATTTTTCTTCCCTTATTGATAAAGTTAAGAGCCGTTCTGTTGCTGGGTGGCTCATCCCCCACTTTATGCTAACCATAGCTTAAAGAATTTGATTTTGTTGCTTTTGCCTTATTAAGCAGCTACAGCAACAGGTGCAAAATTGTCATTTGCATTCATTTATTTTGAACCGATAACGGTGGTATCTCACCGGACACAACACATATCTTTATTGAGCACCGTCAAACCTGTTTCACCCCCATATATGGTGGAGGTGCCGAGTACTGCCCTCGGGTCCGACACACCTATTTCATAAGGCCTCTGGTGTCACAGTCAGCAAAAACTGACACCCTCAATATAGCCTAAATCTTTTTAGATTTCAAGTGAATTTGTCTTTAAATTTAAGATTATTTTTTTATTCTGCCACCGAAGGTTCTGCTTTTCTAAACGAATAGTATTTATGCAATAAAAAGGTGATAATGGTTGAAAAGGTTAAATAAAGCGCTTGCGCCAATAACGGATGTATGCCGAGCCAAATCAAAAAACTGATGACCGGAGCATTGATGAAAAGCAGGCTGACATAGACACTCCAGGCCTTTAAAAGCTCTGTTTTCCAATTTCCGTGACTTTGGAAAACATAATAGCGCATGGTGATAAACGATAAGTTTATTGTTATGCAATATTGAACAACAAGCGCCGCATTTGATACTATGATTTTATCAAAATTCCAAATATTTAAGTTGCTGAAAAGCCAATAAAGCGAGAAAAAGACAGCATATGAAAACACGGTATTGAAGCCGCCGACAAGTAAAAATCTCAGCTTTTGCGGAAACTTAAACCAGATGTTTTCCGCCCAAAGATAAAGCTTTATAAAAGTCTTAATCATCTTAATTTATCCCGTTAAGCACATCTTTATCAAGCAATGTTTCCAACTCTTTTGCGCGATAATTATCTAAGATATTGGCATCCCACACATCGCTCAAATATTTGCAATCAATTTCCGGCATGCCGGGGTGAATCATAATTTCAACCGCCTTATATCCGCTCGGAATTTTCACATTGTTAAATCGCTCTTTAGTGATTTTGCAGGTGTATAAAATAGTGTAAAAATAAACATCGCTCTTGTATCCGTTCCAAAAAGTTAAGGTCCGGAGAACAAAATATTTTATTAACCCGCCGTCAAACAAAAAGCTTTTATCCTTGTTTTGTTTAATGGTGTTAAACAGGTTTTCGTTCATTGTGCGAATGCGTTTGATTTTATATTCATCGGCAATTTTTTTCACAATCTTAAATACCGCCGGAATAAGATGCACATGGCGATGCCCGTCAATATGATTGAGTTTTAAACCGAAATCCAAATATTTTTGAACTTGCGCTCTGATTTCCGTTTCAACCTGTTTGGAAAATTCTTTTTTATGTATCAGCGAAAGCAACAAAAGGTTCACAAAGCCGTTTTTAAGCTTGCCTTCTTCGTCAACAAGCAAGGGAATTTGCTCCTTTTTACTTGCCGGATATTCGTTAGTCAAATTCAGGTGCAATCCCAGTTCCAAATCAGGCATATCTGAAGCCAGTTCAACTGCTTGAGGTGCATATTTTTGATTCACCATTAAACTGGCGGAGTTTAATATGCCCTCTTTATGAGCCTTTACAATAGCGGCATTAACACCTTTGCTTATGCCGAAATCATCGGCATTAAATATCTTTTTTATCCCCATTTTTGTTTGCCTTTTGCTCAATATAGTCAGCCATATAAAGCGGACGTTTCTTAACTTCCATATGAATTTTGCCGATATATTCTCCGATAATACCGAGTGCGATAAGTTGTACCGAACCCAAGAAAATTACCGTAATCATTAAAGTCGCATAACCCGGAGTAGGGTTGTGCAAAAAGAAATGTTCCGCAAAAACATATATGCCTAAAAGTACGGCTAAAAACGCGGTAATCAGTCCGAAATATGTTGCCAAGCGAAGAGGTAAAACCGAAAATTGAACAATGCTGTTAATTGCCAAGCGTAACGATACCAAAAAATTGTATTTTGACTGTCCGCTGAAACGCTCAGGCGCAACAAAATCAATAATTTCAACATTTTCATTTGGCATAACCCAGCTCAAAAGCCCGCGAAAAAGCCTGTCTTGCTCATTAAAGTTCTTCAAAAAGTCAACATATTTGCGGTCAATAAGACGAAAATCCGGCGCACTTTCCATAATTTCCTGATCGGAAAATTTGTTCAAAATATAATAAAATGTTTTTGCGCACAATTTATACAGCTTTGAGGTGTCTTTATTGTCAACACGTTTGGTTAAAACGATTTCCTTGCCGTTTTGCCAAGCCTCAATCATTTTCGGAATATAAAACGGCGGATGTTGCAAATCAGCGTCCATAAAAATAACCGCATCGCCTTTGGCATGGTCCATACCGGCGGTCATGGCAATTTCATGCCCGAAGTTGCGCTTTAATTTAACGATTTTAACGTGAGAATCTTTTTTCTGTAATTTCAAACAGTTATTGTATGTTTCATCAGAGCTTCCGTCATCCACGAACAAAAATTCAAAATCAACATTTTTCAGGCAATTAAGCGATTCGCACAGCTTCTTATGAAGCTCGCTGACATTTTTTTCTTCATTATATGCCGAAATTACGATACTTACGAGTTTGTTTTTCATTTTTTTCCTCTTTTCAGATTATAAAATCCGTAATAAAGTTCTTTTTGCTTGACTTTACCAAAATAATTTGAAATTTCAATCGGCAATTTATATGGCGAGGATAATTTTGCGCCATACCTTTGTGCATAGCCGTTATATTCATGCTCATCATTTGCCACTACCAGAATCTGTAACTTAAGCACATCGGAAGAAAGATTCGGATTTTTCTCAATATCAAACCAATAAATCGGCTTAATATTTTTACCCTGCAAAGCAAACATATCGGCATACCAAACGCCGGCGGCTATGTATTTAGGCTCATTAGTGCCGGTTGTTTCTCGCCATTTTTGCAAAACAGTCTGCACAGTCTCCTGATTATTTTGCTGAAAACGTTGGCTTGTTGTGACTGTACACTGAACGGTATAAATAAGCGCAAAAAGCATGCTCCAACCGGCCATTGTGTAAAACAGTTTTATGCCGTTTTCTTTTGTTATTTTGCACGGCCAAAAATACATCAAAGATATTCCGAATAAGAACCAAAGCGGAAATCCCCACATGCTTTTTATGGCGGCACCGTTGACGGCTCCGATGATAGCGAAAACGGCAAACGGCACCAGTCCGGCAATTAAAAGAAACTTTGTTTGCGCCGAATTATGCACGATTTTTTGCTTTTCGGATTTTTTGTAAAAAATCAGATATGAAAGCCAAGCCGCTGCCGTGAATAAAATTTGCGCACCGATAAACTTTAGCGGATATATAATGTGTCCAAACCATGCGCCGGCATATTTTCCGCCCGAACTGCGCCCGAAAATATAGTCAAAGGAAACAAAATTTGTTTCATAAAGCCAATAAGCATGCGGAATAAAAATCCAAAGCGCAAAAATTGTGGCAATATAAGCCTTCGGGTTTAACATAATTTTTCTTGCCGATTTTTCATATAAAACAAATATTATCAAGGCAAAAAGCAAAATTCCGCCGACATATTTGTTGAGTAAATTCAAACCGGCAAACAACCCGAATAACAGCCAGTCACCCCATTTATTATCTTTATAGGCCTGCCAAAAATAAAAAGCGCACATCGGCCACAAGCAGAGTGAAACAACATTAACATTATATTCAACGGATGAAAAATCATAATAAATAATGCCAAATTGCAACATGGTTGCCAACGCGGCTTTTTGCTCGCCCACAAATTGTTTAGCCAAGCGATAAACATAAATAAGCCCCAAAGCAACGCAGAGTTGGCTCAACAGATACATCGCACCGTCAAATTTTAAGAATACGGTATAAAAGGGCCACGCCAGCCAGCCTGAAAGAGGAGGGTGTTTTGGAGTTCCCAAAAAATAATCACGTCCCCAAATCAAGGCTTCCTGAGTATCTAAAGGAAGGCTCAAACGCAAAAGCGGGATAAGGCTCCAAACCACAATATTGATAATCATAAAATAAAAAAAGTTTTTCTTTAAATTTTGCATAACTTCATGCTCCGATGTTTTTTTTAGTTTTATAGCATGTTTTTTGCAAAAGTAAAGTTTTTATAACTTGCCATATACAAAAAACTCCCTTAAAGGGAGTTTTTTATATCTGGGGCGGATGATCAGATTCGAACTGACGACATCTGGTACCACAAACCAGCGCTCTAACCAACTGAGCTACATCCGCCATGGCTAGAGTCTTATTAAACGCAAAAAAAAATAATGTCAAGCTAAAAAAAAGAAAACAGACAATAAAATTGAAATTTCGGATTTAAGTATTGAGGTTATCAAGGAATGTAACCTTCTAAAGAAAGCTGACTTTCGTCTTTGGTTGTTTCCAACTTAGTGGCGTTGTATTTGTTGTGTTTTGTTTTATAGCATTTTGAAACGAAGTGAGCGAATCGGTAACCGAATCGGAAAATTTATGGTTCGGTATAAAGAGAATTTCGGATATTTAAACCGCCAACTGTTTTTAAAATTTATAGAAGGTAGTAACTGATATTCGCGATGTATTTTCCGTTAAAGTTTCAACACCGGAACGAGCTATATTAGAAATGCTGTATTTAGCTCCAAATATAATATCTTTGAAAGAAACATTTCAAACACTTGAACTTTTGGTAAATCTTCGTCCGAAACTTATGCAGGAATTACTGGAAAACTGTTCATCAATAAAGGTTAAGCGCTTATTCCTTTATATGGCAGAAAAAATAAATCATTCGTGGTTTTCTGTAATCCAAACAGATAAAATCAACATAGGTTCCGGTAAGCGCATCATAAGTAAGAACGGAAAATTAGATAAGAAATATAATATCGTTATAGAAGACTTTGGAGAAATCTAATGATTGAACAATATGTAAAGCAGGTTAAATTGTTGGTTAATATGCTGCCATATATTGCAAAAGAGAACTGTTTTGCTCTTAAAGGCATAATTTATTGTAAAAAGTCTACTCGCGTAAAAACCGGTAAACAAAAAGAGCATAACTTTCAAAAAACTATTTTTTTTTATATTTTTATATATTAATCTGCTCTAAACTGTATTATATCACAGGCTAAAAAATGAAGTTAAGTTGTCGAGCATTATACAACATATTTATATTCGCTATTTTAGTGCTTTCCGGCATGTGCTTAAGTGCTTTTCTTAAAAATGAGTTTTTTTGGGATTTTGCAAACTATCACTACTACAACGCATGGGCTTTTCTAAATAACCGATTAAATTATGATATTGTGCCTTCTTCATTTAACACATTTTTAAACCCTGTTATTGAACTTCCTTTATATTTTTACATCAAATATTTCAATGATAACATAACTCTCATTTATGCTCTTCAGGGAATTTGGTCCGGTTTACTCCTCTTTATTTTTTATAAAATATATCTTCTTTTTTTTGATATAAAAACGATAGAACAAAAAATAATTTGCATTTTGGCTGTTTGTTTATCAATAACCGGTTTTTCTACTTTTCATCAAATCGGGTCTTCCACAAATGAAATTCCTATTGCATTTTTCATTTTATGGGGACTTTATTTATTGCTTAAGATGATTAAACTGCCCGACACGCAAACACTAACTAAGTTTTTCTTTGCAGGATTGATTATGGGTATCGGCCTTGGCTTAAAACAAACCGTCATCATTTATTGCGTTGCATCAGGTCTAACATTAATAATTTGCTACAAATACCTGAATAAACCTTTTAAAAGTATATTCTCATTTGCGCTTGGAGGTTTAATCGGATATCTTATCCTCAACGGATATTTTATGTATAAATATTGGGTTTTGTATAATAACCCTTTCTTTCCGTTTTTAAACGGCTTTTTTCACTCCCCTTATTTTTACGATTTTAACTTTAGAGAAACTCGTTTCTTACCGCAGTTAAATACCTTTTTTATACGACCGTTTTTTTGGAATTTTTATGGACATTCTATTTCCGAGGTTGAATTTATCGATTTTCGTCTTACAATTTTATATACTATTTTATTATCAGTTTTGTTATACGCTCTTTTGACAAACAAAACGAAAAGCTATTTTAAAGAAAAGCCTTTACAAACAATATTTTACATTTTCTCACTTTTAAGTTTTTTATTTTGGTCTGCTCTCTTTTCAATATTGCGTTATACAGTCATCTTAGAGGTTTTGTCTGTTATTTTTTTGGTGCCTGTCATACAACATTTTCTAAAAACAAAAAATATAATCGTAGCCGGTTTGTTTTGTTCTTTAATCATTGTTTTATTATTTATACCGACATTAGATAAAGGTTGGGATAAAAGATTAGCTCAGGATAAACTGTTTTTAGATATAGAACCTATAAATCTTCCAAATAATTCTCTAATTAAGCTGTATAATTTTCCATCTGCATTTGTTATTCCTTCTCTTGTGAAAAATAAATCCATTAGGGCTCTGGGATACAAACATTATAATTGTGAATATAATAAGGGATATGAATTTGTTGAATATGGTGCTTTTCGCCAAATAAGAGATAATATTGAAAAAAATCACAAAGGCCCGTCTGTTATCATATTGTTTGATAACACTTTAATTAATCAAATACCGATAGAAGAAGAAATAAAACTGATTAAATCGTGTGAACAAAAAAATACACCATGTCCTTTTAGCTTATGTGAAACATGGCCAAAAACAAAAGAAATGATTTTAAGTATTCCTGATAATTATGCTTGCAGATTGTTAAAAAACAACATTGAAAAACGCTTAAAAATCTGTGTTCCGCAAGAACTTAAAACACAAATTTTGGGAAATGAGTGATGATGAATGAAGATAATATACAAAATAAATTTCAAATAAAAATGTTGCCTTACAACAACATACTTCTTTTAATCTTCTTTGTTGCCATCGGAGCATTACTGAGTATTACAATCAAAGGAGAGAGCTGGGATTTTGCAAATTATCACTATTATCTGGGGTATGCTTATGCCAATGGCGTAACAGATAAATATTTAGCTCCCGCAGGCCCGAACGGATTCTTAAACCCTTTATTGGATATTCTTTTATATTATAAAATCAAATATTTTAACGATTATCCTAATATCATTTATGCTTTGAAAGGCATATGGTATGGTTTATCTCTATTTATTTTATTTAAAATTATCACTTTATTTACAGATGCAAAATCATTCAAAAAAATCCTATTTATTTTTCTTTGTCTTGCTTTGGCTACCACCCGTCAGCCCATATGGACTCAGATAAGCATCTCTACTCATGAAAGTACTATGCTTTTCTTTGATTTGCTTGGTTTATATATATTACTAAAAACCATTAAAACACAACAAACAAATAATTTTAAAAATTTTATATTTGCCGGTCTTATTATGGGCATTGCTTTAGGCTTAAAAGAAACATCAGCACACGTCTGCATCAGTGCGGGTATAATGTTGTTTTGCATAAAGAAAAGCCATAATATTCCCTTCAAAAGCATTTTCTTGTTTGCTCTCTCGGGATTTATCGGTTACATTTCTGTCAACGGTTATTTTATGTATAAATTGTGGCATTTATACCAAAATCCGTTTTTTCCTTTCTTAAACAATATTTTTCGCTCCGAATATGCGCCGCCGCTTCCTTTTAAAGATACAAGGCTTGATTTTAAATTTTATTATCCTTTCTTTCCTTACATTTTATATTTTAAGGAAAATCCTTTGTGTTCTTTTGGATTAAAAGACGGATTTTTTGCTTTGGGATACACAATATTAATAATTTATTGGATATTAAAATCCCGTAAACACCCCTTAATACAAAATCAAAAACTTTTAAATGCCTTGGCAATTTTTCTAACGCTTGATTGGTTTATCGGACTGTATATGTTCGGAATTTTGCGTTATTTCGTTGTCTATTTTGCTCTGATATCTTTTTTTGTTCCGTACCTGTTATTCAAATTTTATGATAACCATAAATCCATATTCAGATTTGTGTGTTTCATTTTACCTTTTATTTTGTTAGCATATAGCCCATCTAATTATCCATTAAATGATCTTGCATACCGTTTAAATTCAGAAAGATATGTTGATTTTGAAAAAATTAATATTCCCGATAATGCGCTTGTCGAATTTTATGAAATAGGAACATCTTTTTTAATCCCTGTTCTTGCCCAAAACAGTGCTTTTATCTCTGTCTCACATCATCCTCTTTGTTATGATGTTAAAAATTGCGGTATTTTCGGCAAAGGTTCTGATTTTATCGAAAAGTATAAATTTAGGCAAATACGTGAAAATATTATCAAAAACCACAAAGGTCCTATTATCTATTTTTACAAGTCAAATAATTTTTCTATTTCTCCTTACTATGATTATTTTAAAGAAAAAAAATTAATTGAACGAGCATATAATCTGCATTTTATTGATGAGGAACAATATAATAAATCCATAAAAGAACCTGAAATTAAGAGGTTGACACATGATAAAAAATTACAAAAGCGCTTGAAAAATAATTACTTTTGTCGAGAAATAAGATCAAATTTTGGAGATGGAGATAAGATACAAATCTGTGTTCCAAATGAATTAAAAACGCAAATTCTAAAAGATAACGAATAGGAGATATTGATATGTTACGTAAATACAAAATTAAATGTTCAACTTATGGTGGGCACATCGGATGGTTTTTAAGAAAACATTTTTCAAAATACACCAGTCTTCTGTACTTAAGACTGCAATATCTTCTGCGCCGGTCTTTATATAAAAAATATATGAAATATTTTGAACAAAAAACATCTCAAGGAACTACACCTTTACCTTGTCTTATATCCATTGAAACAATCAACAGATGCAACAGCACTTGCAGTTTTTGCCCGGCAAATCGAAACCAGGATAAAAGACCTTTTCGTAAAATGGATGAAAATCTTTTTAAAAAAATTATTAAGGAATTGCAAGATATGAACTATCACGGATACCTTAATTTATACGTCAATAATGAGCCTTTTATGGATAATCGCATAGAAGATTGGTATCGTTATGCGGCTGAACATTTACCAAATGCTAAAATGCTTTTATACACCAACGGAACTTTGCTGACAAAAGAACGTTTTATCAAAATAATACCCTACATTGATAAGATGATTATCAATAATTATTCTTCAAATTTAAAACTTCATGATAATATTAAAGCTTTATATTCTTTCGTACAAAACGAAAAGAAGTTTTGGAATAAAAACATTTCTATACAAATTCGTTACATTGATGAAATTTTAACAAACCGCGCCGGAGCTGCACCGAATAAACAAACAAAATCAAAAATTAAAGAACCATGTATTATGCCTTTTACCGATTTTACAATATATCCCGACGGAACTATCGGTCTGTGTTGTAATGATGCTCTTGAAAAAACATCTTTAGGAAATGTTGCATCATCTTCTATACAAGATATCTGGTCAAGCAAAACCTATCAAAATCTGCGAAAAAACATATCACAAGATAGAAATCTCTATCCGTTCTGCCAAGGCTGCGATTTTATAGACGCCGGCATCAGAAATACTTTCATAAAAAAACAATTAAAAGAAAGGAATTAAAAATGCAAAATATTGATATATCCTTTATTTTTCCTTGCTTAAATGAAGAACATACAATTGATTTGTGCATAGATGAACTCGAAAAAGTTTTGAGAAAAATGTCTGTTAATTATGAAATAATCATTTCAGATAATGGAAGCACCGATAAATCTCTGGAAATTGCACAAAAGAGAGATGTTGTCATTATCAACACACCCAAAAAGGGATACGGCGAAGCCCTAAAAAACGGCTTTGCAAATGCAAAAGGCAAATATATTGCTTTTGCTGACATTGATGGAAGTTATCCTTTAGAATTTTTACCTCAAATGTACGAAAAAATTATAAAAAGTGATGCAGATATGGTTGTCGCCTCAAGAATGACCGGTAAAATTGAAAAAAATGCTATGCCTTTCATGCATAGATATGTCGGCACACCAATACTAACCAAACTTATTAATCTTCTTTTTAGCGGAAAGTTATCTGATTGTAATTCCGGTTTCAGGTTAATGAAAAAAAACTCTTACATATCTTGGGAGGTATCTTCTGAAGGCATGGAATTTGCAAGTGAATTGCTTATCAAAGCACTAAAAAACAAAGCAAAAATAGAAGAAATTCCCGCAGGTCTTCGCGTTGATAAGAGAAATAAATCTCCACACTTAAATACTTGGCGAGACGGAATGCGGCATTTGCTTTTTATTTTATCCGAATGCCCAAAATTATTTGAAGTATCGGGAATTTTATTTTCTATTGCTTCCTCATTATTGTTTTTATTTGCAACACTCTTTGCTCCTGTCCAAATAGGAAAAATATCCTTTTTAAATTATCACTCCCAAATGATTTTAAT
Organism: Alphaproteobacteria bacterium; assembly: GCA_045602545.1. GTDB lineage: Bacteria > Pseudomonadota > Alphaproteobacteria > RF32 > CAG-239 > RUG410. The sequence goes on along the minus strand of JAZSBR010000010.1, from coordinate 38,399 downwards.
TATCATTGCAACTTTAGGAATTCAAGTTTGGGTATTTTCTCTCCTGCTATATTTATTAAAAGATAAGGATAAGCCTTATAAAATTTCACAAAAGCTGATTGATATAAAAGAAGAAAAACTACTACTGATTATTTTCTTGATTTTCTTAACAATTGCTTGCGGTATTATTTATATCTTTAATACATGGGCAAAAACCAGCTTTGAGGATATTGATATGTTATACAGCTTATTAAAGTATATCTTCATTGTCTCAGTATTAGGTTCCGGAACTTTCGGTTTGCTTGAAATTCATATTTTGAAAAAAGGCATGAAAATCAAAAAGACACTATAATAAATATACCCCGAACAATATAAATCCCGCTTTGAGGTATACTAAAGTGGAATTATAGTGGGGCAGATTCTTAAAATAAACAAAATTAAAGTAAAATTTAAGGCTCTCAGATTCTTCTGAAAGCCTTTATTTTTCTAATGGCGCGCCCGGCGGGATTCGAACTCACAACCTTCTGATCCGTAGTTTTAATCAGAGGGTTTTAAATATGAAACTCATGGTGTTATATTTTGCTCTAAAGGGTTCTGAAAATTTTCAGAACCCTTGATTTTATTGGTACGCGCTTTAGGATTATTCCGCTTCGCTTCATACTCCTCATTCGCTCGGCTATCGCCTCACCGGCACACTTCCGTGTGTGCCTCTCATTTCGTCGTCGAACCCTTTCCCCAGGGTTCAAACACCTTACTACACGTACCAATAAAAAAACCACCCCTTCGGGTGGCCTTTTTATTGGTACGCGCGCAGGGATTGGCTTCGCCGCTGCGTCGTCGTTCGCTAATGCTCACCGGCGCGCTCCCGCTCGCCTCTCCTCCTTGTCGAACCCTTTTCCCAGGGTTCGTCTCCCACTGCGCTAGATAAATAAAAAAGCACCACAAAGGTGCTTTTTTATTTATCTGGTACGCGCGCAGGGATTCGAACCCTGGACCCACTGATTAAGAGTCAGTTGCTCTAGCCAACTGAGCTACGCACGCATAATCCTTAACTGAAAGCCTGTATAATGCATAATATTTTAAAATGCAACATTTTTTTTATTAAAAATAATTATTTTTTTTAATTCTTGCAAAAAAATAGAATAAAAATGCGGAAAAATTTGCCTGCCGATGAATTAAAAAAGCCGATTTTCCCTTGATATTTCAGTAAAATAAAAATTTTTAAGCAAAATGTGGAAAACTTCTGATTTTATAATTTTGTTAATATTCTTGTGAGCAAAATTGTGGTGTATGATGAACAAAAGGATAGTTTTATGCTGGCAGCAAATTTGTATCAATATAACCCGATAGATGATGTTGAGTGCATCTTCAAGCAAAATAATGCTGTTGAACGTCGCAGTTCTACGGAAGTTGTGGTTGAAATCAACGGCAAATGGGACAATATGCTTCTGTTTTTTGCTTGGGAAGAAAAGATGAACTGCCTTCATATCTCTTGCTTGATAAATTTGCAGCCGCAAAATGTTGAATTGCCGAGTATTTTTGAACTTTTGGCTCTGATAAATGAGGATTTGTGGGTCGGCTATTTTTCTTATTGGGAAGAAATGCAAATGCCGATTTTTAAGCACTCATTGTTTATTGATTCGCAAGAATTTGACTTAAATCGCAAGCTTTCGGACATTGTGAACATTGCCATAACCGAATGCGAGCGTGCATATCCGATTTTTCACGCGGTTTTCAAGCAAAATATTTCCCCGCGCAAAGCCTTACTTCCGGCTGTTTTGATGTAAAATGTTGCGTATAAATCATATTGTTGTGGACATTTTCAATTTCCGCGCTAAAATCATCAAAAAAATAAATAATAAGGAATTATAAAAATGAATAAAGTGCAGAGCGATTTTTTAGATGAGCTTAAGGATGACAAAGTTGCCGTTACGGTTTTTTTGATTAACGGCGTAAAGTTGCAGGGAATTATAACTTTGCATGATGATGAAAGTTTGCTTCTTCGTCGTGACGGGCATACTCAGCTTGTTTATAAGCACGCAATATCAACGATTATGCCGGGTGTGGCGGTGGCTGTTTCCGAATAATATTTAAGAATACATTTTTTAAGGTTATATAACCAATATTACGAAAGTAGTATTGTAGAGCTTTTTGTTTTGTGATACATTGTGTTTAACGTTGAAACAAATAATAAAAGAGTGTTTATTTTTAAGAGCGGGGGGACATTGTTCTCCCGTTTTTTTGTGCAGGTGAGGGATTTTTAAGTATGGCAAGAAAAAAATCTTGACATTTGTTATTTTTGTCGTTATAAAGTCATTGATTTATGGGGGTATAGCTCAGCTGGGCTCGAGGATAAAAAATGCCCGAAATGGCATTTTTTACCGCAAGAGGCGAAGTTCCCCTGCAAGCAAGGAAGCGACAGCGTCCCGAAGCGAGCAGATGGGAACGAGTGACCGAGCAGCTGAGTGCAAATTTAAAAATTATGGGGGTATAGCTCAGCTGGGAGAGCGCTTGCATGGCATGCAAGAGGTCAGCGGTTCGATCCCGCTTACCTCCACCAACAAAACAAGAAACGGGGCGTGTCCCCGTTTTTTGTTTTGTTAAGTAGAAAAAGAGAATCGAACTGCTGAGAAAGCGGTTTGACAAGGACGAGAGGCAGACGGGAGTATGCCGGTGAGGTCGTAAGACCGAGCGAGGACGCAGCGACCGAAAGAAATGAGGTCAAACCGCTTACCTCCACCAACAAAACAAGAAACGGGGCGTGTCCCCGTTTCTTTGTTTTGTTAAGCAGAAGAAGAGAATCGAACCGCTGACACCCACCAACAATAAAAAAAGAAGAGTCATGCCTTTTTTGCGTAGCAAAAATCAAAGGATCTTCGGATTAAATTAAATAGGAAGCGGCGTTTGTGTGCCTTACGGCACGACGCCGGAGCAGAGATTCCTTGAGCGCCTGATGCGCCGCGCAGGCGCAGGAATGACAGTATCTTCACTTTGGCGAAGCCATAAAAAACGAGTCATCCCTATTTTTTTACGAAAGTAAAAAAATTCAAGGGATCTTCGAATTAAAGTAATTTTACATTATGAATTTAATTTTTAAGGATATATTTTCCTCCTCCGGCTCCTCCGCTTGCGGAGGAGAGAACAAATCCGAAGATCGCTTGACGACCAGACTTACGCTGAATGAGCGATGACTTTGTTTATTTCAAAAAAAACGGCGGGGGATAAGGACACCTCCGCCGGTATAGTATTTAATATTCCGTTTGAGTTTTATTGGCCGGCTCAATACGAATTTGCAAACCAAGTGCTCGCAAAGCCTTATAAATCGTTTCCCAACGAGGTCTTGTTTTTCCGTTAAGCGATTTGTATAAACTTTCGCGGTTCACATTCATGATTTTTGCTAAATCATTTATGCCACGAGCGCGCATTACGTTATTTAAGGCCTTAATTAAATAATCAGGGTCATCATCTTGAAGAACTTCTTCTAAATATAATGCTAAGGCTTCATCGTTGTCGAGATAATCCAATATATTAAACTCACTTAATTTAGCATCATTTTCTGTTACAGACATTTTTTTAACTCCTTTGCTTTTTCAATATCTTTTTGCTGAGTAGATTTATCTCCTCCGCAAAGTAAGATAATTATTTTGTTACCCTTTTGAATGAAATAAACTCTATATCCGGGGCCGTAATGTATTCTGGATTCCGATATCCCTTCGCCTACCGGCTTAACATCTCCGAAATTTCCATCTTCCATTTTATCTATCAACTTAACAATTTTAATTTTTGCCCGAAAATCTTTTATTCCATTCAGCCATTTATTAAAATAATTAGTTTTTTCCACCTTATACATATTTTTTACCTTTCTATTATAATGTAGCCTGTAAGCTACAAAATGTCAAGAAAAATTTTAGGGATGACTCTTTTTTATTGTTTTCACAAAAAACCGGCGGAGGATAATTCCACCTCCGCCGAGCTTAATAGGGATCTGTTTTAATTTAAAGGAAACAAATTAGTCGGAAATTGTACTTTTATGATTCTACCACAGAGATAATTTTGCAGATACAGAGTATAACTTCCTGAACTTGTTCTAACAATAAACGGTTTGAAGTTTATATACCCATCACCTTGTGTATATTCATATTCATCTAAATAAGGAATTGGATTAGGCTTGCTGTCATATATCGGAACAGACATACCGGCATCATAATATGTCCAGCTACCATTTTCATATACAAATGTCTGTGACCAATCAGGACGCACTGTCGGGTTAGTAAACTTCATTGAAAACTCCTTAAAATATACATTTCCACTATATGTCGGATAGGAATATGTAAGAACATCTTTGTCTGAATTATAACCGAATTCATATGGACTAGATTGATTAATTTTATTACCTATATTTAATTTTCCCGACAGTTGATAGTGCTCGTCACTATATGGAGATGGATCATTAAACGACAAATACAACGAATTTGTTGTGGTATGAAGAGGCTCGTATGTTGTACCTTCCCAACGTGTTGAAAAGCTCAAACTCCAAGCTGTGCCATCGTCATAGAACTCGCCTTCTAAGCATTCGCAACGAGAACACCAACCATTATAGAAAGATTCTTCTCTACCCCATTGGCATTCAGTCTCATCTGAAGATTTATAACCCCAGCTTATCGGACAGTATTGCTGGCTAGGGAAAGTTTTATCATCAATTGTGACGGCAAATTCTTCATATCCGCATTTATCAAGCGGAACAATGATTTTGCCATCACCCCAATGTGGAACGGAAGCGCCGCTTACATCATACAATTCACTGCTGATATCACCGGTATATCTTATTCCGTCGCCATAAACAATTTCATACTGCCACTCAGCATTTCCGTTATCATGCTCATAGTGTAAACTAAGCCGCCAATTCGAATTACTTGCATTTACAAAGTTAAATTCTGCTTGATTCGCAACAGGCCTGGTAGAACTATCAACACCACCACCCTCAAGATTTTCCATGGACTCAAAATCCGGTCTGAATTTTTCTACCCAGTTACTGTTATCGTTGCAATAAGGGTGCCAACCGGAGAAGAAATCTGTATAAGTTCCGGCTTGTGTAAAGTTTTTGGCACCAAAGCTTACATTTACATCACAATCTTCCATGCCGCCACCAGTATGCACGGCTGTTGATGTAGAAACCGACATGCCAAAATCTATATTGCCGGAGCTGAGTGATATTGGGCTAAAAGGTTCTTCAGACCTGAAAAACAGTCGGTAATATATACCATTCCGCCCAAGTAGTTTATTATCGGTACCTGATGCATATTGCGCAGAACCATTGTAACATCTAGGCATACAATTATCCGAATTACCGCAAGAGTTGCCACAGAAGAAGCATTCTCCTGTAAGACCATACGTTGTTGCTAACTCATTCGTACCAAATATAACACTGCGAAAACCGGTACTATCATTTCTGAGTTGATAACCAATTCTTCCTAGGATAATGTTATATTCGGTTTTTTCTACAGAAGGCTTAACATCACACCATACTCTTCCATCGTCGCCGCCATTATCCACCTCACACTCACCGCATTTTATGCGATTTCCTGAAGTATCGATAAATGATGTGCCGTTCTCAGTGAATTTATGACCACTTTCACAGGTATTTTCAGCCACACCGCTTGTGCATCGATTCAAAACGCAGTTACCACCTTCAGTATGATACCCTGTTTTGCATGAACAACTCCATTTTGAACCGCCGTCGCAGGAATTAGTGCATGCTGGACCGCATTCCCAGCCATCGGATGTTTTGCTCAAATCCGTTGTATAAATATGACCGTTACACTTGTTGCAACATGCTTGATATACATCACCATTCCCACATTTATTTTTTGCGCTGTCATAACCCTCTGCCGCACAACCTTCTAATGTTTTTGTATAAATATCCGGATCGCAATTTTCACATTTATACAGATTTTGTCTGTTTGCCGGAGCATTTAGATTTGTGCATTGATCACATACTCCGCCGTTTTCTATAATTTCATCGGCTTGCGGTTTAGTTAATGTATAACCTTCACATTGTGGATTCGGGCATCCGTCAGCCGGAACTGTCGGACACTTATATTTGCCATAATTTTTATCACCGGCTATGCGACAAACTTTGCACGATTCACCACACTCATTAAATGCTTCAGTTGAAGTGTAATCATTACAATTACAAGTGTTTTCCGGACATTTATAAAGCCCGTTATACGGACTTGTGGAATCAGAGCATCTCGTGCATGTAGCACCGCATTCATTTGTTGACCTGTTGCTGTTATACGAGGCATCGCATTTGCCGTTTTCGCCGCCTTCGCAATCACTTCCTACGCACGGCCAAAAGCCTTCGGTATCGCCTTTTGCACAATCGGCGCTGTCCGGCAAAAAGCACACATACGCATTGGCTGTATTTATACATCCAAGCGAAATGATAAATGCTAAAATTAACGAGTAAAAACAACATTTACTACACAACAAATCAGAAAAACGGCGCAACATGGCTCTTCTCCTTAAAATAAATTAAACTTTTTGTTATGAAAATTGTAACGAAAAAAATCAAAAAAGTCAACTGATTTTAAGGAACTATGCCAAATTGTAACAAAAGTGTAATAATTTAAAAAAATACTATTCCGTTTGCGCTAATGTTAATGAATAAATGTTTTTTACGCCGGCTTTCTTCAATATAAAAGCGCACTCTTTCAAAGTTGAGCCGGTGGTCTTAACATCATCAATCAACACCACACTTTTGTTTTTGAACTTTTCCGGATTTTTAAGGGCAAAAGCCTTCTTCAAATTATTCTTTCTTTTTGCACCGGTGAGCGAAACCTGAGGAACGGTATTTATAACTCTTTCAAGCGAAAAATAATCGCTCGGCACCATGGTTTTCAGACTTAAAAATTTGCAAAGCAAAGCTGATTGATTATATCGTCTTTTCAGCAAGCGCTTTTTGTGCAAAGGTACCGGAATTAAATAATCCGGATTTTCATTCCATATATCTTTACCGGCAACAAACAGCATATTTGCCAACACCTCGGCAGAAGAGGTCTTATCATGAAACTTGAAGTCAATTATCAAATCTTTAGAGTTCTCATTATAAACAAATGCCGAACGTTGCATCTTAAATAAATGCTTCTTTTCTTTTAAGCAATTTCCGCAAATCTGCCTTGAGGCAAACTTTACATTTGTGCTTTCATTAAACGGGTGACCGCAACAATAACAATATGGCTCGCTGATAAAATCAATTTTTGCAAAACACTTTGGGCAAAGCCCGTTGCGTTTGCTTAAAACTTCTCCGCACTTGATGCAACGCGGAGGCAGTATCAGATTGATAAAAAATTCAAATACTTTCATTTTAGGTTCAGCTTTATCAGCTCATCATGAATTTGGTTTATGCTGTCAACAACGATTATCCCGCTTTTTTGCAAAATTGCCTTCTTATCGGCAACCGTGATGCGTCCGTGGGTTATAATATCGCCGGCATAACCCATCATATGATTATAAGGCATGGATTCGCCCACAATCAGCGCAATCAGCGGTTTTTTAGCTGTTAAGGTGTCATAATATTCGGCGGCTTTTTGCTCATACAAACTGTCAATTTTGCCGAGCATCACCATTGCCTTTGTTTCATCATCAGCCATAAATCTTTTCAAAATTTCAACATAATCAGTTCCGATAACCATATCATCGCCCAAGCCGATAACGCTTGATTGCCCGAGTCCCGCAAGATTTGTTTCAACAACCGCCTCATAAGTTAAAGTTGACGAGCGCGAAATGATACCGACCAAGCCTTTTTTATGCAAATTTTCCGGAAAAATTCCCAAGCGAGCCTCGTTAGGCGTTATAATCCCCGGAGTATTCGGCCCGATCATCATGGTTTCAGAACCGTTCAGCATAGCTTTTATTTCAAGCATATCATGCACGGGAACGCCGTCGGCAACCGAAACGATAAGCTTGATTTCAGCCTCAACAGCCTCTCTTACCGCGTTTTTGAGCGCACGCGCCGGCACAAACATCAATGAAGCATCAATATCGGTATGCTTTTGCGCCTCACTTATGCTTTTGAAAACCGGAACACCCAAATATTCTCCTTCCTGATAATGGGGCGATGTGCCGGCAACAATTTTTGTGCCGTATTCTATGGATTTTTTAGTATGAAACGAAGCTTGCGTGCCGGTTATGCCCTGCACGATAACTTTAGTGTTTTTGTCGGCCAAAATACTCATCAGCTGTTTTTCTCCATGCGCTTAACAAGTTCATCTACCGCGCCTGCCGTATCCTCGGCAAACACTATCTGAAGTCCGGATTGCTCCAAAATGCTTTTGGCTTCTGTTTTTGAAGTTCCTTCCAAACGCGCCACCATCGGCATGGTCAAACCAAGTTCCTGTGTTGCGGCTAAAATGCCGTCTGCCACCAGATTGCAACGCAAAAAACCGCCTAAAATGTTTATTAAAATGCCTTCAACCCGCGGGTTTGACATAATTATTTTTATGCCGGCGGCAATCTTGTCTTTTTCCACCCCTCCGCGCACATTTAAAAAGCATGCGGTTTCATAGCCGTATTTTTTTAAAACATCCATTGTTTCAAGTGCCAAGCCGTCACCGTTGACAATGCAACCGACATTCCCGTCAAACTCGTTATATTGAAATCCTTGTTGTGATGCTTTAAGTTCTCTTTCATCTTCTTCATAATCATCGTGCAACAGCGCAATATCAGGGTGTCTGAACAATGCATTATCATCAAAAGTTATTTTGGCATCAAGCGCAATAAAAGTTTTTTCTCGGGTGATGCCGACCGGATTTATTTCAATCATTTTGGCATCACACTCAACAAACGTTTTTAACAGCTTTTCCGCAAAATCGGTCATAACATCAAAATACGAGCCGTCTAAATCCAAAAAATCAAGAATTTCTTTGATTTGATTTTGACTTATTTTTTCTCCAGCCAACAGATTCAGGCGCAAAATCTTGTTTTGCTCAACCGTTGCAATATTGACTATGTCGCGATTAACCACATCGGAAATTAAAACTGTGATTGCCGAAATGGCACTGTTTATTATGACACCGGCATAAAATTCGCGTTTGATTTTTTTGAAAACTTCAACATAAACTTTGTTGACCCATTTACCCTTCGGACCTGTTTGCTCGGTAACTAAAACATTGTTCAGCATCTGGGTTGTTTCATAAGCAATGTTTGAAAGTTGAGTAACCATTCTGACACCGCCTTTGTGACCGGCTTCATGCGAGATAAAATGACCGCTCTCTCTGGCGCCTGATTGAATTTGTGCTTTAAGCATCCACGGACCGCGCGCCGAAAGACTTAATGCCACGCGCTTTGCCTCACTGGGAGTATAGGCAATTTTTCCGGCCGGAACATTTATGCCGTGCATTTGTAAAATTTTTTTAGCCTGATACTCGTGGATATTCATAAAAACTCCGTATTCTTAAACGTTTTCGGCATAATACTTGATTTTCTGCACCATAGACATCATACCGTTACGTCGGCTTGGGGTTAAGTTTTCTTCCAATCCCAGTTTAGCAAAAATTTTTAATACATCAATACTTTTTATTTCTTCTGCACTTTTATCATTATAAATCAGCAAAATGATGGCAATAATACCTTTTACCAAAATTGCATCGCTGTCACCCTTGAAGTGGAATAAGCCGTTTTTAACTTCAGGTACGAGCCAAACCTGAGATTGACAACCCTGAACTTTCCAATCTTCTGTTTTATATTCTTCGGGCAATTTTTCCAATTTATGACCAAGGTCAATAACATACTGATATTTTTCTTCCCACGAATCAAAAAATTCAAAATTTTCATAAAGTTCATCAATATCGCTCATATCAGCTCCATAAGTTCTTTGGCGTCATCGGAAAGTTTATCGGGTGTCCAAGCCGGTTCCCAAACCAAGCGCACTTCAACCTTGCCGATTCCTTGCATTGAGGCAAGCGTGTCGGCAACCTGTTGCGGAATAACGCCGGCAATAGGGCAGGTGGGGGCGGTCAAGGTCATTTCAATATATAGATCGCCGTTGTCTTTCTGATCAATCTTATATATCAAACCCATGTCATAAATATTTATGGGAATTTCCGGATCGGTAATGGTTTTCAAAAGCTCGATAATATCAATCATCTTGGCTTTTTTGATGCCTTCATCAAGTTCTTTGCCGGAAAAAGCCGAATATTCTGGAACCGGTTCAAATGAAAAATCATTATCTTCCGGCATGCTCATTGCCTCCAAAAGACGGCTTTCCGTTGCGCCGATTTCTTTTGCTTCGCTGTTATTTTCATTATCCATCACAAAACCTCACGAATAATCAGATAAAGAATTTGTCTGCTTTTTTCAAGGCATCAATCAGCATATCAACATCTTCTTTTGTGCTGTATAGTCCGAAAGACGCGCGGGCAAGAGAATTATATCCCATGCGATTAACAATAGGCTGGGCGCAATGATGACCGGTGCGAACAAAAACATTTTCTTTGTTTAAGACAAAAGCCAAATCCTGAGGATGAATACCTTTATAATCAAAGCAAAAAACTCCGCCTTTGTTTTTTGAAGTTCCGATAATTTTCATACCCTCAAGCTCGGAGAATTTTTGCAAAGTATATGAGGTGAGTTCTTTTTCATGAAGTGCAATATCCTCAAGTCCGATATTTTGCATATATTCAAGTGCTTTTCCCAGCCCTATTGCTTGAACAGAGGCCGGAGTTCCGGCTTCAAAGCGCGCCGGAATATCGGCAAAAGTCGTGCGCTCATAAGTAACATTATCAACCATGTCACCACCGAATTGATAAGGAGCAAGCGTTTGTAAAATTTTTTCTTTGCCGTAAAGAACACCAATTCCCGTAGGTCCGTATGTTTTGTGTCCGGAAAATGCCAAAAAGTCACAATCCATATCTTTTACATCAATTTTTCCATGTACGGCAAACTGACAAGCATCAACCAAAACCAGAGCGCCGAACTTGTGTGCCTCGGCACAAAACTTTTTTACCGGAAAGATGGTGCCCAAAACGTTTGACATGGCGCTGATTGCCAGCATTTTTGTTTTTTCCGATAATTTTGAGCGAAAATCATCTTCATCAAAATCGCCCTCATCGGTAACTTTGAAAACTTTTAAGGTTGCTCCCGTTTTCAAGCAAATTTGTTGCCATGGTACCAGATTTGCATGATGCTCTGCTTGGCTGATTAAAACCTCATCGCCTTTTTTAAGGTTAGCGCTTCCCCATGACGAAGCCACGAGATTGATTGATTCTGTTGCATTGCGCGTAAAAACAATTTCCTTAATACTTTGCGCATTAACAAAATTTTGCACGATTTTTCTGGCATTCTCATAATCATAAGTAATTTTTTCCGCCAGAAAGTATGAACCGCGGTGCGGATTGGCATAATCTTCGGCGTATATCTGTTGCAGTTTATCCAATACGCACTGTGGCTTTTGGGCGGATGCCGACGTGTCAAGATACGCAAAATTTTTGCCGTTGATTTTTTTGTTAAGCAACGGAAAATCTTTTTTTATTTCAAAAACATCATACATATTATTTCGCTTATTTATTTAATTTGTTCGCACTTTATCACATAAAAAAATTTTTTCAACCATTTGATGAAATTTTTATTTGTAATTTTTTTTGCAGTGTGCTAAGTTGGCAAAAAATATTAAGTGAAAGGAACATTATTTATGAAAAAAGTAGGTGTTATCGTAGCTATGCAAAAAGAGCTTGATTTATTTATAAAAAACATGGAAAATTATCATATCATCAATTTTCATCATCATCCCTTTTATGTGTGCAAATACAATAATCTTGATTTGATAATTGGTGTTTCGGGAATCGGTAAGGTGGCGGCGTCCTTGACAGCTTCCAATATGATATATAGTTTTGCTCCGGATTTAATCATAAATATAGGTGTTTCAGGAGGATTGGACAAGCGCTTGAAAATCGGCGATTGGGTGCTCGGTTCTGATTTGAGATATCATGATTTTTGGTGTGATATTGAGCTTGGAAAAGAAAATGAAGACGGAGGTCTGCACTTATATCATTCAGATTTGGAAGTTGCCAGCAAGCAAAAAGGCTTTATAAAAGGGCTTTTGGTTAGCGGTGACCAGTTTATTACCGACGCTAGCGAATTGGCGGAAATAAAAGCTCAATATCCAGATGCTTTGGCGGTGGATATGGAAAGCACGGCAATCGCGCAAACCTGCGCCGAGTATGATACTAAGTTTTTGTGCCTGCGCCATATAAGCGATACGCCGGGAGCAGAAAATCATGAGGAACAATACAAACAATTTTGGAAAGAAGCGCCTCAGCGCTCATACAATGTTTTTAAGAGCATCTTGGATACACTATGAAAAAATCTTCCGTCAATATAATGCGCGTTTTTGCTGATTATCCGGTTTTATGCACCGTTATCGGCGCCTTGGCTTGGTTTACTTTCAGCGCTTTTGAAATGTTCGGCTCGGCAAATGAATTTTATTATATTGATACCGATTGTTACGCCCGATATTTGCGCATAACCGATTGGCTCAGCGGTGATTTTTCATGGTTTGAAAAGATATTTCCGTTCACGAATTGTCCGCATGGTGAGGTACTGCATTTTACGCGCATAAATGATATTTTATGGCTGATTTTTTCACTGCCGTTTTTTGCCTTTTTACCGCTTAAGAGTGCGATTTTTGCCGGCGGATTGATATTTTCACCGATTTTGTTTGCGCTGACATTGGCGCTTGTTATGTCGGGATTGAAAAAATATATCGGTGCAAAAGATTTTGCCAAGCCGGCACTGTTTATTTTTGTTTTCGGCTTCATATTTTTGCTCAAAAGTATGGTGTTTGAGTTCGGCCGTCCGGATCATCATTCTTTAATGATTTTACTAACGGCATTTTTATGCGTAACACTTCTCAGTCCGTCAAACAAAAAAATGTTTTTAAGCGGAGTTGCCGGCGCTTTGGGAATTTGGGCATCATCGGCTTTTGAGGGTATGCTTCTTGCTTATGCTTTTTTAGCGGTTTTGTGCATCGGCATAGTTTTTTATAAGCAGAATTTTGAGTGGGCATATCGCTATACTTTCGGCTTGTTTTTCGGCGTTTTGATTGCCTATCTTTTAAATCCGCCGTTTGAGGGATATTTTTATTTTGATAATGCCAGACTTTCATTGATTCATGTTGTTGTCTGCGGTTTGACATTTGCAGTGTTTTCATTGTGCAGATATTTTAATCCGCAAGGGAGAGGGCAAAAAATTGTGGCTATATCCTCGGGAGCATTGATATCATTTGCCGTGTTGGTGAGCGTTTTCGGTTTTGAGGCTGTGTTTACTCCGGTATATGATGAAAAAGTGAGTCGTTATTTTGTGGCATATATTTCGGAGATGAAACCCGTTTTACCGCAGGAAATCTGGTATTTTGTGCTTGGCTCGGTTGAATGCTTGTTCTTATGTCGGCTTTTTAAACGCTTTAAGTTCGGCGATGTGGCAATTTATGCCTTGTTCTTCATTTATCTGCCGTTTGCGGTAATGTTGCGCCGTTTTATGCCATACGGAATTTTGTTTTTCGTTTTGATAAATTCGCTGTTTTTGGCTGAATTGTTCAAGCGCTTTTACAAAAGTGAAAAATACAAATGGTCGGCGCTTATCTGTATTGCTTTTAACATTGCGATTGCCGTTTCGTTTGATTATGCGGTTGTTCCGGCAAAGGCGTCCTATCCGCGTCTTGAGGGATGTGCATTAACAGATTTGTTTTTTGCTCCTCAGCTGATATATAAAACCGGCGTAACAACCGTTGGTTCACCATATCATCGCAATGTTGACGGAATTGTTGATAATGTGGAAATTTTCAGTTCAACCGATGAAAAAGAAATCTTGCAAAAATTGAGCGAGCGCAAGGTTAAGTATATCATTATTCCGAATGAAAATATTATCGGTAAGCGCCTTTATTTGAAGGATGTTCCGAATAAATCGCTTTATCGCTCTTTGCAAGACGGCAAACAATACGATTGGCTCAAAATGCTGAACAGCAATAATGAATCATATTTGTTTTATGAAATAAAAAACAACGATAATGTGTAAGCGCAAAATAAGGCTTATCACCCGATTCTTTGAATTATTTTGCGGGCGATTTTTTCATAAGCTTGGCTTAATTTGCAATCCGGATTTTCTGCCACAATAGGAGTCCCGGAATCGGCAGTTTGGCGAATTTCCAAATCAAGCGGAATTGCCCCCAAAAAGGTTTCGCCCATTTTTAAAGCTGTTTCTTTGGCGCCGTTATGCCCGAAAATATGCGTTTCTTCTCCGCAATGCGGACAAACAAAATAGCTCATATTTTCAACTATGCCCAAAATTTTTGAACCGGCTTTTTTGAACATATTGACGCCTTTTATGGCATCAATCAATGCTATGTCTTGCGGGGTTGAAACAATCACAATTCCGGCAAAATCAATGCGCTGAGAAAGCGTTATTTGAATATCGCCCGTTCCCGGAGGCATATCAATAACCAATACATCGGTTTCGCCCCAGTTTGTTTGGCAAGCCAGTTGCTCTAATGCGCCGGCCGCCTTAACTCCGCGCCAAATCAGCGGTGTATCTTTTTCAATCAATGAACCGATGGAAACGGACTTAATGCCATAACTTTGAAACGGCTCAAAATGCACCCCGTCGGCAGAAGACAGAGGCATTCCCTCATAGCCGAGCATTGTCGGCACAGATGGTCCGTATATATCAGCATCCAAAAGCGCAACTTTTTTGCCCTCGTTTGAAAGAGCCAAAGCCAGATTTACCGCGGTGGTTGATTTCCCGACTCCGCCTTTGCCCGAAGCCACGCCGATAACATGCTTAATTGAATTTATTTGCCATTTATCAAGCGCTTGGGTGCTTAAGTTGGCTGTTTTTTCGGAAGTGAAAATTAAATTGATTTTTTTGTTTGGCGCAATTTTTTGCAAATCTTCTTTCAATGCTTGTGATTTTTCTTTTATTTCCGCCAAGTTCTTAAACTCAATCATCAAGCGATTTGCGACTTCTTTGGTGGCAAAAAGATTTTCAAGCGGGTAGTATTTTCCGATAATATTTTTGATATCAGTCTCATTCATCATAAAATTCTCCTTGTACTGATGTTTAAAAGAAAAATAAACACTAATCAAGTAAAAAAACGGTTTTTTTCTGAAATGTTTTGCTTGACTTTACCTTTCGGTATATTATTATGGAGAAGAGAAAAATATGTCGGTGTTTTAATATGCGTTTGTCTGATTTAACATATTCGGATGAAGATTTGGAAAAAGACGCTCTGCACTTTTTCAAAACGCAGGTTTATGAGCCGGAATATGTGCATCAGGTTAAGGAATTTATTGCTGATGACTTGCGCGATTTCAAACAAAATTATGATAATTTTGAATATGTTTTTTTAAATATTTTTTATGATGAATATCAAAACGGCTACATTGAAATTGACGGCAAAAAGTCTCCGAATATTGATGAAGAGGCCTTGCAAGAGTTTTTGGCTAAGCGACTAAAGCGTTTTTCGGTTGATGAAGAGGAAATTGAGCGCTATTCATCGCAACTTGTTACCGAGTTTGAGAAAAATGCGCTATGCACTCATATGGAGCCTTATTTTGTTGATGAGGATGCTGTGATTGCAACGGTTATGGCCGGATATTCCGAAGAGCCGTTATATTCAATTTATGACTTGGCGCGCGAGTGGTGCATGGCAATGCATTTGAAGTTTATGTACCCTACGCAGGTCAGAAAATTCGGCAGTCGTTACCAGCAAATTATGCGTGAATATAAGGGCGACGAAAGATTGCGCCGTTTAATTGATTTCAGGGATAAATATCATCGTATTTTCAAAAACATAGGCTTGTTGCGTGCCTTGCATGCCAGCGTTTTTTCGTATGCTTATCTTTATATCAAAGGTGTGCAGTCTGGCGATGTTGATATTGCCGAGCAGTTCATTATGGATAATTCAACATATCAGCTGACCATGTTGTTGAACGGTGAACCGATTAAACACTTTGATTTTCCGGTGACAAAATATGTGCTTGAGCGCTTTCACGAGGGCAAATATAAAGAGCTGATGATTGATGATAAAATCAATTGGGAAGCTTTGTATAAATTTACTTTTGACGCTATCAGCGAGGCCGGATATGAAGGAGTGCGCACGCTCGGATTTGACAGTATTGAAGCCAAAACCATGCGCTCGTTTTGGAATAAGAGTGCCAATATGCAAAGCATGCTTAAAGCCTTGCGCTTGCTTGCTTCCGAAAATCCGGATCCGGTATTTCGTCGCTTGATTGAGGGGTGTGAATATCACTTGGGGCGCAAAGATAAGTCCAAGAAAAAGATGGAGCGATTTATTGAGGAGGCGCGCAAACAAATGCGTCAGCGAAGTTATGAGATGTCCACTCGTCCGCAAACCATGGGGCAGGAGCTGATAGCGCGCTTTCCTTCCGTGTTTTTGGTTTATTTCCAATGGCATCATAACTTCCGCAATATTTATCCGAAGTTTTTCCCGTTTGATATGGAAGGAACACCGAAGGATAAAACGCAAAAAACCTTGTTTATGCAAGCCAAGACAAAAGCTTTTGATGAGCAAAATCGCTATAAAATGGAATTGGGGCAAAAATCATTAAACACTGTGTTGCTTGAACAATCAAATTCACAGCTTTCAAACGCGGTTTATCAAAAATCGCAAAATGAAAATACGATGGACGATAACGAACGGGCAAACAAGATGCGCGAAATTTTGATGAACAAAGAAAAAACAATGGCTCAAATGTCGTATGAAAAGAGTTTGGAACAGCAACAAACACAGCAACAGACACAGCAAAACATCTTACAAGCGCAGGCACAACGTGAAAACAGCGCATAAAATAAAGTTTAAGGCAAATTAAAATGTGTTAATTTCAGCAAAAATGCTTTACCTGTAAAAAAAATGAATCTATACATATATAAGATGTGGTTTAAATCATTCACAAACAAGGAGAAACGTTATGCTGAAAATTGTTAAAACAACACCGTATGCCGACCAAAAAATGGGGACGGCGGGCTTAAGAAAAAAATCAAAAGAAGCATCTCAGGAAAACTATGTTGAAAACTTTGTACAGAGCATTTTTAATGCCATCGGCGGAGTGAAAAGAAAAACCTTTGTTTTGGGCGGTGACGGCCGTTATTATAACAAAATTGCACTGCAAAAAATTATAAAAATGGCGGCGGCAAACGGCATGAAAAAGCTGATTGTCGGTCAAAACGGCTATATTTCAACACCGACTTCATCGCGCGTTTTATTAGATAATCATGCCGACGGCGGGTTTGTCTTGACAGCTTCGCACAATCCGGGCGGAATTAACGGCGATTTCGGTATAAAATATGCAACCGCAACCGGCGGTCAATGCCCGACGCAAATCAGTGATAAAATTTATGAAAATTCAAAAACCATCAGTGAATATAAGACTTTGGATGCTCCTGATGTTGATTTAAGCAGGCTCGGTACGCAAAAATTGGGCAATATGGAAATTGAGGTGATTGAGCCGGTGGCTATTTATGCCAAGATGATGGAAAAAATTTTTGATTTTGATGCCATAAAAAAGCTTTTCGCCAACGGATTTACCATGCGCTTTGATGCGATGAATGCCGTGACAGGACCTTATGCCATCAAAATTTTTGAAGAAATTTTGGGTGCAAAAAAAGGATCGGTTGTTCACGCCGTACCGATGGAAGATTTCGGCGGATTGCATCCGGACCCGAATTTGATTTATGCCAAAGAATTGGTTGATTTTATGTATTCCGACAAGGCTGCGGATTTCGGCGGTGCTAATGACGGCGACGGTGACCGCAATATGATTTTAGGCAAAAAATTCTTTGTTTCGCCGAGTGACAGTTTGGCAATTTTGACCGACAACTACAAATATATTCCGGCTTATAAAAACGGGATTTACGGTGTGGCAAAATCGGCAGCAACTTCAACAGCCGTAGGACGCGTGGCTGAAGCCTTGAATATCGGCTATTATGAAGTTCCGACAGGTTGGAAATATTTCTGCAACTTAATGGATTCCAACCGCGTAACATTCTGCGGTGAGGAAAGTTTCGGTACCAGCTCAAGCCATATCAGAGAAAAAGACGGCATTTGGGCGATTTTGTTCTGGCTCAATATTATTGCCGCAACCGGAAAATCTGTTGAACAAATCACTCGCGAACACTGGAAAAAATACGGTCGCAGTTATTATATGCGCAATGATTATGACGGCATAGATAAGGAAGTTGCCAACAAATTGATGGCTGATTTGGAAGCAAGACTTCCGAGCTTGGTCGGCAAAACATTCGGCGAATTTACCGTTTCCGATGCCAAGCCGTTCATCTATAATGATCCGGTTGACTCAAGTTCCACCAAAAACGGGTTGATGGTTTATTTTACCGATAAATCACGCATTGTTTTCAGACTTTCGGGAACCGGTACAAACGGCGCAACCTTGCGCGTTTATCTGGAGCGTTTTGAGAAACAAGACTTTGACGAAGATTTGGAAAAAATGCTTGAAAGTTTAGCTGATGTTTCACGTGAAATCGCCGAAATTCCGCAAAGAACCGGAAAAAACAAAGCCGATTTGTTAACATAAAAAAGCGAGTTGAATAATGCTTAAAGACATAAGAAAACGACGCCCTGATCGCAAATTGGAACGAAATTTGCTTGGGCTTTCTTATGCCGTTATGTTTATGTCTTTGAGCTTTTTTTCGTTGTTTGTTTATCCGCAATATTTGCTTTATAGCATAGTGCTTGCCGTTATTTTAAATATTGTGGTGATTCTCATTACCATCAGAATTTTAAAGGTTAGCGAAACGGCAATCGGTTTCGGTGCTTTGGCGGGAGAAATCATTGCCGATGAAAGCAAATATCAACGTGTTGATAACATAAACGGAGAAATTGTGGTTGCCAATAAATCGGCCATAAATTTTTTCGGGGAAGAAAATATCGGAAATTATTTTTCCAAAAATATCATTGATAATGACGCTAACAAGCTTGATTTGCAAAAACTTTTTTCTGCCGTTAAAAATATTCAGCCGGCGATTGTTGAACTTTCGGTAAATCCGAGTAAAAACAGTGTGTTTGTCAGTGAAGAATGGTTTAAGGTCAGCGTAAAGCCGGTATTTTTGAATAAGGCCGATATTTTTGAGGGCAAATATTCCTTAAAGCAGATTCAAAAAGAAACCTATTTTTATTGGGTGGTGGAAAATATCACCGCTTATAAAAATATGGAGCAGATTTTCAAAACCGAACGTGCCGAACTGGAAAATTTTGTTGATTATATGCCGGTCGGTTTGTACATAACCGATTTGCACGGCACCATTGAGCACGTTAATGAAACATTGGCGGAGTTCTTAAAGCTTTCAAAAGACGAAGCAAACGGACTGAAACTGAGAGATTTTATTAACAATTATCCGGAAGAACTTGATGATGAAGCTGATTTTTCCGGCAATCTGCAACTTAAAATTAAAGGTAAAAAAGTTGATGTATTCGTGATTCAAAAAAGCATAATCAGCGAAGATATAAGAAAAAATCGCGGTATTGTTGTTTGGAATTTGCCGAATGATGCGGATTTAAATAAATCATTATACTCATTGCAAAACAAGTTTGAGCATCTGTTTAATTCGGTGCCGATCGGCATTATTTCAGCAGATGAAAAACACAACATTATTGAAGCAAACCAAAGTGCCGGCAGTATTTTTTCAAAAAGCAAAAAAGAACTTATTAAATGCAACATAAAAGATATTTTTTCAAAAGAAGACACTGATAAAATTTTAAAAGCCGTTGAAAGCGATAAAACTTTACAAAATAGTGTTTTTGAAACAAATTATGCCGATAAAAAGTTGCGCGTTCAAATAAACAAGACTGAAAAAGATGATGAAAACTCCGCAGGATTGATTTTGTATGTTCGCGATATTTCAACCGAAAGCAATTTGGAGCAACAGGTTACACAAGCACAAAAAATGCAGGCATTCGGGCAGATGGCAGGCGGAGTTGCTCATGATTTCAATAATTTATTGACGGCAATAATCGGATATTGCGATTTGCTTATTCAGCGCCATGGTGTCGGCGACCCGTCTTTTTCCGATTTGATGCAGGTAAAACAAAATGCCAACAGGGCTGCATCATTGGCGCGCCAAATGTTGACCATTTCCCGCAAACAACCGCTTAATCCAAAATTGATGAATGTTGCCGAAGCATTTATGGATGTTGAGCACTTTATCTCTCGTTTTGTGGGCGAACAAATCAAAATGCAGATTACCTGCGCATCAGGTATCGGTAGCATTCGTTTTGATCCGGTGCAATTTTCACAAGTAATGATAAATCTGGCAATCAATGCTCGTGACGCCATGAACGGGAAGGGGACATTAACCATAACATCACGTTCGGAGCATTTAACCGAGCCTTATCACTTCGGGGCATCGGTAATTCAACCGGGCGATTTTGTGGTTATCAGCGTTAGCGATACCGGTTGCGGTATCAGCCCTGAGAATTTGAACCGCATATTTGAGCCGTTTTTCACAACCAAAAAGCATACGGCAAATTCCGGCACGGGGCTGGGGCTTGCCATGGTATATGGCATTATTCACCAGACCGGCGGATTTATTAAGGTTTCAAGCGAGCTCGGCAAGGGTACAACTTTTGAACTTTATCTGCCTGAATTTGCCAATGAAACCAATGAAAATGAAGAAAAAAGCCAAAGTGAAAACATTATCCGAAATAAAGCCGGAAATGCCGTGCTGACAACGATTTCTCCGCTTACATCTGATGAAAAACCGGTTTTGGGAATGAATATTTCGGAATTTGACAGCCGTCGTTCTTTTGCCTTAAATCCGGAAAATACGCACATTCTGTTTGTTGATGATGAAGATGCCGTACGCAGTGTCGGCGCCAGAGGCTTAAAGCGCAAAGGCTTTGCGGTTACGGATTGTATATCGGCGGAAAATGCTTTGGAGCATTTAGACAACGGCGAAAAGTTTGATATGCTGATAACCGATATGATGATGCCGGGGATGAGCGGAGCTGATTTGGCAAAGATAGTGCAACAGCGTGCGCCGGAGATGAAAATCATTTTGGCGTCGGGTTATTCGGAAGAAATTGCCAAGAAAGAGCTTGCCGGAAGTAAAGACTTTTATTTTATGAGCAAGCCGTACAGTCTTGGTGATTTAACTAAAAAAGTTATGGAAGTGTTGGATAAAAAATAATGTCTGCCGAATTGAAACAAACCGTATTTTCTTTTTACACTGAAACAAAAATGAGTAGCAGTGATTTTATGGTTTCGGCTTGCAATAAGGAAGCATTTTCATATATTAACAGTTGGCCTAATTGGTCTGAAAGCGGGTTTGTTATATATGGTCCCAAGGGTTGCGGAAAAACCCATTTGGCTCATTTGTTTGCCGAAAAGGTTAATGATGGCAGAATAAAAAATTTACAAATTCCGCTTTATGAAAGCAAGCAGATAAAAATGAACAATATTGAAAAAATCTGCAATTCTTATGATGTGATAATCATAGAAAATTTGGAAAAAAATGTTGATCAGGAGGCGCTTTTTCATCTTTTTAACAGCTTTAACAAAAAAGGCAAATATATGCTTTGGACTTCCGAAATTGCGCCGGCACGCCTTAATTTGAGCTTACAAGATTTGCAATCTCGCCTTGAGATGCTCACCGCAATTGAGATAAAAGAACCCGATGATATGATGTTAAGAGCCTTGATTGTTAAGCTGTTTAATGACCGCCAGATTATGATTAGTCCTGAAATTTTGGAATATATCATCACAAACACCGAGCGCTCTTTTTCTTATGTTGAAAACTTAGTAAAGGAAATTGATGAAATTTCTCTTGCATATAAATCAACCGTGAATTATAAAATAGTCAAAGAGGCGCTGGAAAATCTTTGCGGTGCCGAATTAAAAGAACCGGATTTGTTTAATTTATAACAAGGAGATACTTATGGAAAAAATAATACTTCGTCAAAAGTGGCTTGGTTTTATGGCTGTTATTTTGATATCGCTTGTTTTGGCGATATATACCTCAAATTCATTGAACAAGGCTTATGAGGCTGTTGAACCGACCATATCACAGGAAATCGGATATTTCTTGCCGGTAACAATCAAAAACGGAGAGATTGTTTCTCCGCGCAACGCTTTGATTGAGCGCAGTTACGGACCGGCTCAAAATCAGTATAAAGTTGTACTTAATACTGAAGTTGAGGACTTGAATATTTCTGATTTATCCAGCGGTATTTATGTTACTCGCAACAAGTTTTATTCGTATGATTCCAATAAAGGCGAGGTTAAAATTCAAAGCTTGGCAAAAGTGCCGGATATGGAATTGACCACAACCAAAGTGAAAGACTTTTTATCAATGTTCGGCGAATATTTGAAGCCGGTGACAATGTTTATTATTTTCGTGTTTTTAGCGATATATATCGGTTTGGTGTCGTTGGTATACAGCATCGTTATGCATTGGTTGTTTAAGCGCTTGTATAATGCCGATTTTGCCTTAACATTGAGAGTTAATACTTTGACATATTTGGCGCTGTTGTGCATCTCAACCGTGCTTGGTATGAATGTCGGTATTATCGTAACATTGCTGGTTATGCTTGCCGGCAACTATCTGGCAAATATTTTGCTTACAAGTAAATAATTAGCTATTCAAAAATATTCAAAAATAAAGGGCCTTGCACCTCAACCGCAAAGCCCTTTAATTTTGCAAAATGTTTTATTTTTCATACCATTTCACGGCGTCGGCGCATTTTTCTTGGCTCATGTTCTTAACTCGGCAACGATTAACTTCAATCGTCGGCGCTTTATCAAGCGCAAAACAGCCGTCTCCCATAAGCATAATATCCTTATAAGTTCTGACGCCCGGATTTAATTGATTCATCTGAATTGAGGTTGAAAGTTGCGGCCAATAAAGCTTAAAACCGAGGCTGGAAATTTTTTCTTTCAAATCATTTAATACATAAATTCTCATAGAACAGCGAACATACTCGTCCAATCCGCGGTGTACCTGATAGTTGTCATAATAAATCAGGATTGAACGTTCTTTATCTTCATCTAAAATTACTTCTCCGTTCACGATTTTGAATGAAACAATTTTAGGTGATGAATTGTTGTATTCTTCGGTTTTTTCCTCATTGGAAAGATCTTTCTTTACGCTCGGAACTTCTTCAACCGTCGGAGCAGGCGCTTCAACAGGTTTTTGAACGGCGGTGCTTGTTGCCGGCGCAACAATTCGTTTTGGGGCTTGATTTTGAACCGGACGGTTTGAAAGAACTTGCGCACAAACAACATCGGACATGGCTGAAACAACCATGCCCAATGCGCACAAAATCGTTATTCTGAAACTTTTTGCAATCATTTTTATCTCATATTTTTCAAGGTGTTATCAACTTTATCTAAGTTAGAAACAATTTCATTATATGTATTGTTGATTTTTTCCATTTCCATATTTTTTTCGTCTTCAATTTGGTCTTGAACAACGTTTTCCGGAACATCGCCGAATTCAACATAATATTCCGGATTCTTGGAACTGATGTAATTAAATTTATCCATACAACCGTCTTTATCGTCAACGGTTTTGCCTTCCATAATACAATTTTTAACTTGGAAGTTCAAGTTGTTGAACAACAAAAAGCACTTATCGGTATTAACAGTGTTGGAAAAACTCTTTTGCGCATGCGGTGCCAAATTAAACAATTTTACGGAAGCAACAATCGGCTGAAATTGCGGAGCTTTTTTCGGCTCAGGTTTGGCATTGTTTTGAGCTTCAGCGCCATCGGCACTAATGTTTTCGGCAATTTCATCGGCGCTTAATTTTGCGGAATCTTCAATTCTTTGAATATATTGACCGGTAATATTATCTTGCCATGCAAAATTCAAATTAGCCTCTTTAATCATGGTGTTAAGGCGGTTATAAGCCGTAACAACATAAGAGCACTGCTTAACATCGCCGTGTTTGTCTTTAATCGGCTTAATATTTTCAATACGGAAAATAACGGTTCCGGCATCGGAAGTTTTTTCCATTTTCGGTGCTTGTTTTTGTGTTTGCGGATTTTGCCCCTGCGGCGCCTTAACTTCGGCGTTTGCCAAAGATGTAGCCATAAACAAGGAAGCTAAGCTTAAAATAGCGGTTTTATTAAATGTGTTCATTTTATAACTCCAAAATAACAATTCTGTTGGTATTTTAAAACATTATTGTTTAATTTTTCTTAAATTTTTTTCATTTCTCTTTAGATAATTCTTCAAGTTTTTCTTTTAAGCGCAAAAAGTCATTCCAAGCCTTTGCTTTTTGACCGGCAGAGCGCAATAAATATGCCGGATGAAAAGTTGCCAAGACTGGATATGAACGGGCTTCATCGGCATCATATTGCAAAAAATGCCCCCTTAAGCGCGAAATACTCTCGGAATTATTGAGTAAAGCATTTGCCGCGCTGGCTCCCAAAAGCAATATAACTTTAGGATTCACAAGCTCAATTTGTCTTAATAAAAACGGCAAGCAAACGGCAACCTCGCTGTCCGTCGGAGTGCGGTTTCCGGGCGGACGCCAAGGCAAAATATTTGAAACAAAGCAGACTTCGCGTTCAAAACCTATGGCTTTAAGCATTTTATCCAAAAGATGCCCGCTTCGCCCCACAAAAGGCTTGCCGATTCTGTCTTCGTCGGCGCCCGGAGCTTCGCCTATTATCATCAGTTTTGCCTTAGTATTTCCGTTTCCGAAAACGGTTGAATTGGCTGAAAATTTAAGCGAGCAACCGTCAAAATTTTCTACCAATGATTTCAATTCACTTAAGTTTTGCGCCTTTTTGCAAATTTCTTTTGCATTTATAAAAGCTGAATTTCCGGATTGAGCCAATATGCTTGTGGCCGGTCTTGAAGCTTGATTTTGCGGACTTAAAACATCAAAAGGCTCATCGGCGGAAAAATTTTCCACTCCGCTTAAAACATACCAATTTATAAGTTGTTCAACTTCTTGCATTTTATATCTCTTGACAAATCTTATATAATAAAATACTTTACATTGCAAGACAAAGAAAATATTTGCACATATAATCTTAAAAGTGCGGGTTTTTCTAAAAAATTAAAATGGAAGAATAGGTTATGCTGAAAATTATGCTGAAAATATTTTTTACGTTGTCAGTTGTTTTGATGACGGTTTTGGCTTGTTCGCACGATGCATGGAATTTGATTTGGCGCAACAAGAATTGGTTTTCAATATCTGATTTTGATGAAAAGGGCTACATAGATGTTCCCGGTGCAAAATTAAAGCTTAATAAAGATAATAACGAGGTTGCTTATTATTCCACCAATTCTTTATACGGCGCATATTTGGCCGGTCGTGTCGCCAATATCAGAAACGACTTTCCGGCCGCCGTTGAATATTATAAAATAGTGCTTGATAAAAAGCCGGACAGCACGGAAATAAACAATTGGGTATATGTTTTGATGACGGCAACCGGAAATTTGGAAGAAGCGTCAAAATATGCCCAGCAGGAAATTGACCATCAAAAATTCGGTGTTATGGCACCGCTCGTGGTTGCATCATATGCCTTTAAGCACGATGATTTTGCGCGTGTCCATGAAATTTTGAAAGTGAAAAATGATAAAGTTTATCATGAAATGGTTTATCCGTTTTTGGATGCTTGGGCTTATGCCGGCGAAAATAATGAAACGGCAGCATTGGCAGAGCTTGATAAAATTGTGACTAAAGGCTCGGATATTCAAACCTTAAAACATTTTCATAAGGGCTTGATTTATGATTATTTTAACAAGGTTGATGAAGCGGCAAAAGAGTTTGAAACAATCATCAACAAATATCCTCATGAAATGAGTTTTCGCAAATTAGAGGTTATTTCTGATTTTTATATTCGTCGTGACAGGGCAGAAATGTCTGATGTTCTGGCAAAAAAATATGTTAATGACTCCTCGCTTTCCGTGCTTTTGGATGATATTCGTCAAAGAGTGAAAAATCGCGCGTCTGATCCTAAAGTTGCCATTGACACGGTGCAAAAAGGCGTTGCCGATGTGATGTTTAACTTAAACGTTATGTTCCGTCTTGCAAGGCTTGATAATATGTTTGCGGTGTTGTTCAACGGAATGTCAATTTATCTCAATCCGGATTATGATGCCACAAAAATTTCCATGGCGAGCGTTTTGGAAAGCAACGGATTTTATGACATTGCCAATGATTATTATCGTCAGGTTAAGCCTGATTCCGGATATTATTACGTTGCTCAAACCAGAATTGTCTTAAACCAGCACAAGGCAAATAAATTAAATGAGGCGAAAGAAACACTCGGAAATTTGATTAAATCATATCCGAACGATGCGCAATTGTGGTCGGAATACGGCAACATTTTGAGCAGTCTTGATGATTATAAGGGCGCAATTGAGGCATATGAAAAGTCGCTTTCATTAATCGGTGAAAATGACAAAGATAATTGGACCATTATGTATGCCTTGGCGGTTGTTTATGATCAAAGCGGAAATAAGGCAAAAGGCGAAGAATATCTGTTGAAAACTCTTGATTTAAGTGATAGAGATGCCGTTGTTTTGAATTATATCGGCTATTCTTGGCTTGAAGACGGAAAAAATATTGATGAGGCTGCGTCAATGATTTTGGAAGCCTATAACAAATATCCTTTAGACGGGCATATCATAGACAGCCTCGGTTGGCTTTTTTATCGTATCGGCAATTATGCAAAAGCGGTGGAATATTTGGAGCAGGCTTCTGATATGAATCCGGCAAACTCGGTAATCAGCGATCATTTAGGCGATGCCTATTGGCAGGTTGGGCGCAAAAATGAAGCGCGCTTTCAGTGGAATCATGCGCTTGTGTTGAAAGAAGACGCGGAAATGCTTGAGCGTGAAAACGTTAAAAACAAAATCAAAAACGGCATGAAAGAACAAACACCATATATCCTTTCTGATGAAAAGCTGATAAAAGATTTATCGGAAATGTAAAAAAGTTGTTTAGTTAAGACAGCTCCTCATGAGAGGAGCTGTCTTGCTTTTATAAGCTTTTGTTTTTTTCTTTACAAATAAACTTTTTTTTGCTAACATAATTTTCGAGCATAAAAGGCTCGGAGGTATACAAGCCTCGTACGAATTTGTCCTTTGGGGATAGTTTTGTTTTCAGTCATTTTTGTAGTGACTGGAAGGTGATGAAATAAGAAAGGGGTAACCTTTACGAATAAATCACACTATCTAATTCGTAATAGCTTGTAACTTCCAGTCGCCTTTTCGAGGCGATTTTTCTTTTATGCGTGGTTTAATTTTTTTTAGAAAAGGAAGTTAAATATGAATGATATAAATAATGAAAAAAATAAATCCTCTGTCATCTTGAACCCCGAACGGAGTGAGTGGGTGTCAAGATCTCATGTTACAAGTGTAGAGATTGTTGTTAATGACGGAGCTAAAACGAAACGTTACTCCGTAAAAAGAGATCTTTACGGGGATTTCGCTTACGCTCAACCCCTCAAGATGACAGAAAAGGCACTGTCATTCCTTTCGCGGTGCGGCGCAAGCGACATAGTTGGAATAAGAAACGTCATAACGAGGAGGACTTCAGTCCGACGTGGTTATCTCCCTGAGCAAGGTACTCATGCAAATAAAGAATCCTTATTTTCATGCGTCACTTGGTTAATGAGATTACCACGTCGCATTCAAAGAATGCTCCTCGTAATGACGATTCCGATGCTTGCCCTCATTTTTACCCTCATCACAACCGCCGAATCATCGGCAACTGATAAATTTCCCACTTCCGGAACATGCAACAGTGTCGGCACTTGTTTATGGACGTTGGATTCTGCCGGAACATTAACCATTTCCGCCAAAGACGGCGAAAAGGATGTTAAAATGGCAAATTATAATTGTCAATATAATCCTTGCGAACAATCATCATTGGTTGCTCGCCCTTGGGAAGCAAACTTGCAACAAATCAAAAGTATTGTGATTGGCGATAATATTACACAGATTGGTAATGATGCCTTTCAAAATGCTTCAAACTTAAAATCCGTTACCGGCATGAAAGATGTACAAGCAATTGGTGATAAAGGGGTTTTTGCTTATACAGGTTTAACTGAATTTACAATTCCGGATGGTGTTACATACTTAGGTTATAGTGCATTTACATATTCTAATCTGACAAATCTAACATTACCTGATTCTATTAACAAGATAGGGACGAAAAAAAGTGGTGTTAATCCATTTTCATTATCAAACTCTTTGACTGAAATAAATTGCTTAAACACAAGCGGACAATGCGAAAATCTACATGAACTTATTAAAGGTTTGATAACAAATAAAGCTTTCAATATCATTTCGCCTACTTCAAATTGTGCATCATACAACAGTCGAGGTTGCACGGCTTGTGAAAATACTTTTTATCTTTCTGATGGCATGTGTTGGAATGCTTGGGAAAAGAAACGTTGGACGCCGGCAGAGGCAAATCAGTGGCTTCACGACGGAAACGATAATTTTGTGGTGCTGACGTTTAAAAAATAACACACCTTATAACAAACAAAGGGCTTATCAATGCATTTGATAAGCCCTTTTAGTGTTATAAACGCAAATATTATTGTGCGTTGATAAGCGTGATTTCAACACGGCGATTTTGCGCTTTGCCTTCTTCCGTGGCATTTGAGGCAATCGGATTAGACGCGCCCGCGCCATAAGCACTTATACGCGCACCATCAACACCGCGCAAAGCCAAATAGTTGGCAACCGATGCCGCTCTGCGCTCTGAAAGCGGAATGTTGATTTTATCATTACCCGTGCTGTCGGTATAGCCGATAACTTGCAGACGAGTTTTGTTATATTCTTTAGCCACTTCGGCAACCGAATCCAAAACGGCGTTGGCGGAAGTTTTCATTGCCGAATCGTTGGTATTAAAAGTAATGCTGTTCGGCATAATCAGGCGAACATTATCGCCGTCACGTGCAACCTGAACACCGGTTCCGGTGAGCTTTTGGCGCAATTTGCTTTCCTGAATATCCATATATCCGCCGGTTGCCGCACCTGTGGCAGCACCGATTCCGGCACCGATAAGCGCACCTTTCTCACCACCGACAATGGCACCCAATCCGGCACCGACAGCCGTACCTATACCTGTTCCCCATGCAGTTTTAGAAACTTTGCTTTCACCGGTATAAGCATCATTGGCGCAAGCATTCAAAAAGCTCAAAGCCACAAAGCATAAAATCAGTTTTTTCATTTTTTAATTTCCTTTCTTTTTTAATTTTAAAAATTAGCAATACGAGCCAGAGCTTCTTCAACTTTAGCCTTGTTTTCCAAAGCTTCAGACTGGCGACGTTTTTCTTCTTCAACCACTTTGGCAGGAGCCTTGGCAACAAAGCTTTCATTGCCAAGCTTACGAGCATAGCCTTCCAAGTTTTTGTTCAAAGCATCAAGCTCTTTTTGCAAGCGTTCGCGCTCTGCGCCGAAATCTACCACACCCTTAAGCGGAATCAAAATTGTGGCATCACGGCAAACCGTTTGCACCATATCCTGGCTGATTTCCTTATTTCCGAGAGGAGCCAAAATTTCCAAACGAGCAAGCGTGCAAATCAGCTTGTTTTGACTTTCAATAACGCTTGAAGATTCATTGTTTAAGTCTTTGATATAAGCTGAAAGTTTTGCTCCGGCAGGCAAGTTCATTGCCGAGCGTAACGAGCGGATTGCTGAAATAAAATCAACAGCCCAATCAATTTCATTTTTATCAGCCTGATTGATTTTTTCATCTTGAGGCCAAGCGGCTTTAATCAGTTTTTCGTTGCGAGCAGTCAGATTATTCCACAATTCGGTTGTAACAAACGGCATAAACGGATGCAAAATAACAAGGATTCTATCCAAAACCCAAGCTGAAACGGCGCGAGTTTCCTTTATGTCATCAGCATTTTCGCCATAGAAAATCGGTTTTGAAAGCTCAATATACCAGTCGCAGAAAGTTCCCCAAACAAATTGGTATACGGCATTTGCCGCGTCCGAAAAACGATAATTGTTCAAGTTTTCCGTAACTTCGTTTGTGGCTTCTTTAGCCTTGGCAATAATCCATTTATTTACGGCTAATTTAGCATTTTTGATGTCAAAATCTTTAACCGAATAGCACTCATTCATTTCGCAAAAACGAGCGGCATTCCAAAGCTTGTTGGCAAAGTTGCGATAGCCCTGAATACGCGAATCAGACAAATTGATGTCGCGTCCTTGCGTTTCGGAAGCTGCCATGAAAAAGCGCAAAGCGTCGGCACCATAGGTTTCAATGGTTTCCATCGGGTCAACGGTGTTGCCCTTAGATTTGCTCATTTTGCGACCTTGCTCATCGCGTACAAGACCGTGAATATAGCATTTTTTGAACGGAACACGTTTTTGCGCATACATGCTCATCATCATCATTCTGGCAACCCAGAAAAAGATGATATCAAAGCCGGTAACCAAAACGGAAGTCGGATAAAATGTGTCTAAATATTCACTCTTATCCGGCCAACCCAAGGTTGAAAATGCCCATAATCCTGAAGAAAACCAAGTGTCCAAAACGTCAGTTTCACGGCGCAGTTCAACGCGCTTACCATAATGCTTTTCAGCTTCAGCCATAGCTTCTTCTTCATTTTCTTCGCAGAAAATAGTGTCATCCGGACCATACCAAATCGGAATTTGATGTCCCCACCAAAGCTGACGCGAAATGCACCACGGCTGAATGTTGTTCATCCACTCAAAATAGGTTTTTTCATAAACTGCCGGAACAAATTGCATTTCACCATCGGTTACGGCGCGCTTGGCTTCAATCGCCAATTTCGGCGCATCAACAAACCATTGGTCAGTCATATACGGCTCAATAACAACACCGCTTCTTTCACCGTAAGGAATAACCATCGGGTGGTCTTCAATTTTTTCCACCAATCCGAGTTCGGTCAGTTTTTCAATGGTTTTAGTGCGGGCTTCTTGTGTGCTCATGCCGGCAAACGGAGTGTTTTCATTCAAAGTGGCGTCCGGATTTAAGATGTTAATCATCTCTAAATTGTGACGTTTTCCAACTTCAAAGTCGTTAAAGTCATGTGCCGGAGTAATCTTAACGGCACCGGTTCCTTTTTCCGGATCAGCGTGCGGGTCATCAATAATCGGGATGGCACGATTTATAATCGGAATAATGCAGTTTTTGCCGATTAAATGCTTTAATTTCGGGTTATCTTTAGAAACGGCAACCGCAGTATCACCGAACATTGTTTCAGGGCGCGTTGTGGCAATATGAATAAACTCATTCGGATTATCTTCCAACGGATATTTGTAATAATACATCTTACCCAAAGTTTCTTTTTGCACAACTTCCAAATCAGAAACGGCTGTTTCAAGCTTCGGGTCCCAGTTTACGAGTTTTTTGGCTTTATAAATCAGTCCGTCTTTGTATAACGAAACAAAGATTTTGCGAACAGCGCGCGATAAGCCCTCATCCATCGTGAAGCGCTCACGACTCCAGTCGCATGAAGCGCCCAGTCGGCGAAGCTGACGACAGATTGTTCCGCCCGATTGTTTTTTCCATTCCCACACGGTATCAATAAATTTTTCTCTGCCTAAATCGTGGCGGGTTAAGCCTTCTTTTGCCAAATTGCGTTCAACAACCATCTGTGTTGCAATACCGGCATGGTCCGTTCCCGGTTGCCACAAAACCTTTTTGCCGAGCATACGGTTATAGCGGATTAAAATGTCTTGCAAAGTGTTGTCAAGAGCGTGTCCCATGTGCAGAACGCCGGTAACATTAGGCGGAGGAATAACAATCGCAAACGCATCTTTATCACTTTTCATATCAGGCTTAAAATCGCCGTCATTTTCCCATTTTTCATAAATTTTTTCTTCGAAATTTTTCGGATTATAACTTTTATCCAGCATTTTATTTTTCCATTTTATACATTATTAAAAAAAAGACAGGTTCAAATTTGTTCTTAAAGGAAGCACAGGTTTCAGGCCTTCATATCGTCTTCCTTTACGCTCACTCGGACATCTTCATTTTGTTTTAATGAAGCATTGTTTGCCTCAAGGAAACGTTTTTCAAAAAACAGACGATATTTTTTAGTCATTTTGCGAGCCACATCATCAAAGGTCCAAAGACCCAATTCATAAGGGATATCTTCACGGTTAACAAGCATGGAAGAAGAAAGTTCAACGACTTCTTCTTGATTTTCCCGCGATTTTTTCGGCCAGAACTGTTGAAAATATTTTTTACGTTCTTTTTCCAAAATCGCCGAGCGAATATTTTCCAAAACCTCGTCAATTGACGGTTCTTGCTCATTATCCATTTAATGAAAGCTCCGTTATTTTATCAATCTTTCGGCATCATAACGAATAAATCTGCCTTTTTCAAGCATTTATTTGCAATTGTTGAAAAAAACTTATGTCTTACTTGCTTTGAGAGGCAAGTTTTTTCCTTCTTCTGGCAAGAGATATTTCATAAATAAACAATGCCGCTCCCGAAATCATCAACGGTAACAGATAATAAATGATTCTATACAGCACCAAGATGGCAAAAATCGTGGCTTGATTGGCGTCATCATCAGGCAAAAGATTTGAGAACATAACTTCAAAAACGCCCAGCCCGCCCGGAACTTGACTATATACGCCCAAAACTTGCGCAATGATGAATGTTCCGATAAAGGTTATAAAAGGAATATCCATAAAATGCTCCAAAATGGAATAAAGCACCAGTGATGCCATTAAGATATCGGCACTGCCGACTATGACCTGCGCTAAAGCAAGTTTAAATTTCGGCGGATTAAACTCAATTTCCTTGATGATAATCGGTTTTTTGTAATAAAGGCAACCCCAAAAATAAAATAACAATCCTAAGGCTGAAAAAGATACCAGAATCCAGTTGATTAAAAAACCTGATGAATCAGAGCCTAAGTGATGAGGAGAGCATCCGAATCCGATGATAATTAAGAAAAAACAGGCAACCAGATAAGTAAAGCCGGAAAATGTTACCATTTTTACGATATCGGTGGCTGAAACTCTCCAACGCGAATAAAGCCGAAAACGAATTGCTCCGCCCGAAACAATGGCATGTCCGGCATTGTTGCTGACGCTGAAACCGATGAAGCCGGCAAATATCCAGCGCCAAGGAGCAAGTTTTTTCCCGATATATTTTAAAGCTAAATAATCATAAGATGAAAGAGCCACATACCCGCAAAAAGAAGCTAAGCAGGCATAGATAATATTTTTGCTCGGAACACTTAAAATGGCATCTTTTATTTCATCTAAAGTATAACGTGCCAGCTGATGATAAATCATAAAAGCGGCTAAAGCAAAAAAGAACAGTCCTGACCAAGAGATAATTTTTTTGATGAGAATTTTTGTTTTTCTGCTCATAACAGCTTGGCTCCCTTATTTTCCTTTTTTTCTTTCTTTTTGTTTTTCACTTCAGGAGTTATAATCGTTTTAATGTGTTTGTCAACATAATTACGCACATTATTTCCGAAAGTTTGTCTTACATAGGTGGTTAATTCTGATGGTTCCGGCTTAAAATTTTGAGCCTCAGTTTGGGCCTGGAGCAATAATTCCAACTTCAAGCGCGCACCGATTTCATCACGAATTTGCGCTGCTTTGGTATTTCCTTCAGATGCGGCTATATTAAACAAGGCATGGGCTTTAACCATATTTTGCTGAGCAAATCTTCCTTCGGCATAAATTTTTGCCAAATCAACATAAGCGTCCGTGTTGCCTTGGTCAACGGCTCTTGAATAATAACTCACGGCATTAACATAGTTTTGCACCGAGCCGTAACCGTTGGCATACATTTCAGCCAAAATATATTGAGCCTCATCAAATTCCGCTCCTTCATCGGCGGCATCTTTAATCAAGGTAAAGGCGGCATAATTGTCGCGTTCAAGCGTAAAACCTTTATAATAAGCATAACCGAGCATAAATTTAGCTAATTTGTTGCCTGATTGTGCTGCTTGTTTGAAAAGATTTATTGCTTGTTTGTTGCGTTCGGAATCATTGCTGTTGCCGGTCAAATATATAAAAGCTAAATTGGTTGCGGCATTATCATTTCCCAATGTGGCAGACCTTCTGAAATAATCAAGCGCTTTTGCTCGATTTTTTTCCACACCGATTCCGTTAAAATAAAGGCTCCCGATGTTGTTAAGGGCAATCGGATTATTTTGCTCGGCTGCCATATTATAATATTCAAAAGCTTTTTCAAAATCTTGCTCAACACCGTTATTGCCGTATAAATACATATATCCTAAGTTCATCTGGGATTCAACATTTCCCTCTTTTGCCAAGCGCAGACTTTGCTCCAGAAAAGTTTCTTTTTTGCCGTTGTTATCCACAACTTCATCATCAGCCGAAAACAGTTTGGAAATCGGTTTTGTGATAAAACTGAAAAAAGAATCTCCGTTTTCTTGTTCGGCATTTTTTTCATCAGATGCTTGCGTTTTTTCCTCTGTTTTCGGTTCCTGAGAGGTTTGTTCTTCCTGCACCGGCATAGATAAATCACCGGACAACAGGTCTATTGTTTGAGCAGATGTTTTACCGGCAAACAGAACTGAAAGGCATAAGAGAAAAACAATTTTTTTCATTTTAAAATTCCCTGATTTGAAAATTCACTTCACGGCATAATAATACGAAAAAATTTAGCTTGCAAGGTAAAAAATAAAACTCTTGAATTCTTTTTTCTTTTAATATAAGAAGGTGAAAAAGGAAAATAAAGATGCAATTTGAGGCTCCGATATATACCATCAAAAATGCCAAGCTTTCTTTCGGGCTTAAGGCATTGTTTTCTGATGTGAATCTGTATATCAACCGCGGTGACAAAATTTGTCTTGTCGGCCGTAACGGCAGTGGAAAATCAACGCTTTTGAAAGTTATCGCTTGTGAAATTGAACCTGACGACGCCGAATTTTTTGTTCAGCCGGGTATAAAAGTCGGTTACATGCCTCAAGAACCTGATTTTTCAGGCTTTAAGACTTTGCGCGATGTTGTTGAAGCCGGATTGCCCAAAGGTGATAAAAATCAAACATATAAGGCCGATATTTTAATTGAGCATTTTTCCATCAATGCCAATCAAAGCCCCGAAACGGCTTCCGGCGGAGAACGTCGC
Organism: Alphaproteobacteria bacterium; assembly: GCA_045602545.1. Taxonomy (GTDB): domain Bacteria; phylum Pseudomonadota; class Alphaproteobacteria; order RF32; family CAG-239; genus RUG410. The sequence goes on along the minus strand of JAZSBR010000010.1, from coordinate 3,320 downwards.
AAAGCCGCATTGGCGCGTGCTCTTGTTGACGAGCCTGATATTTTGCTTCTTGATGAGCCGACCAACCATTTGGATATTTCCGCCATTGAAAAGTTGGAAGAAATTTTGCAAAAATTTTCAGGTGCGGTGATTGTTATCAGTCACGATCGAGCGTTTTTGAATCACGTTTCGCGCACAACTTTTTGGCTTGACCGAGGTATATTGCGTCGCAATAACAAGGGTTTTCCCTCTTTTGAAGAGTGGCAGGACCAGTGTTTGGAACAGGAAATTATTGAGCAGAAGGCTTTGAATAAAAAAATTGCCGAAGAAACGGAATGGCTTCATAAAGGCGTAACAGCAAGGCGAAAACGCAACATGGGGCGCCTTCGTCGTTTGCAACAACTTCGTCAGCAACGTCGTGAACAAATAAAGCAAATCGGTTCGGTAAATTTGGAAGTGGAATCGGCGGAGCTTCGTTCAAAGTTGGTGATTGAGGCAAAACACGTTTATAAAACCTTCGGCGAGCGTCAAATTGTTAAAGATTTTTCTTTGCGCCTGATTAAAGGGCATAAACTCGGCATTGTCGGTCCGAACGGTTCGGGAAAAACCACGCTCATCAAGCTGTTAACCAAACGCTTAGAGCCCGACGCCGGTTTTATTCGCATCGGTAAAAATCTGGAAGAAGCGTATTTTGATCAAAATCGTATTACTTTGGACGGCAAAAAAACGCTCTGGAAAACTCTTTGCAATGAAGGCGACCACATTTGGGTGCGCGGGCATTTTCGCCATGTTGTGGCATATTTGAAGGACTTTTTATTCAAGCCGGAACAGGCACAAATGCCGGTTTCCGCGCTTTCCGGAGGAGAAAAAAATCGCCTGATGTTGGCGCTGATTTTGGCGCAAAAATCAAATTTTTTGGTTTTGGATGAGCCGACTAATGATTTGGATATGGATACGCTTGATTTGTTGCAGGAAGTTTTGGATGAATACACCGGCACGATTTTGATTGTCAGCCATGACCGTGATTTTATGGATAAAGTTGCAACCTCGGTTTTGTATATGGAGGGCAACGGCACCATATATGAGCATGTCGGCACATATTCTGAGTTGTTGGAAAAGCTGAAAAACAAACCGCAGAAAATACAAGCACAGCCAAAACACACAACAAACACTGTCACGCGTGAAAAAAATCGCTCAATAAAGCTTAGCTTTAATGAAAAATATCAGCTTGAAAATCTGCCGAAAGAAATTGCTAAGCTTGAGCAAGAAAATAAAGCAATTGAAATTGCTCTCGGCAATCCGAATTTATATACCGACGATCCGCAAAAATTTGATGAACTTACTTCAAAGCTGGCACAAAACAAGCTTGAGTTGGAAGAAAAAGAAAATCGCTGGCTTGAACTTCAACTGAAAGCCGAAGAAATAAACGCTTAAATTTACAGAAAACTCTTGACAACTTTTGCTGAAAATGATAATGATCTTTTCAGAAATATTTATTATTAACTTAAAAAAACTTACCATTATGAACATTTTTAAGAAAATCACCCTTCTTTGGAAGGTGTGGAGGAGAACTTTGTCGATAGAGGAGTTTTCCGCATTGTTGAGGTTTGGCGCTTTATCATTTTTTGTGTCAAAAGAATCGTTTGATGATAGAGTAGCCAGATGGTTGTTGAAGCGCTATTTCAAACACCCTCTCAATCATGAGGAGATTGATGCGCTTATGCATATCGGCTATTCAGTCGCTCAAGATGACTGGCTTAAAGCCATGCGTTACCGCGAGGCAAGTTATGAGGAAACAAAGGCAATAATAGATAAAATGCCGTGGCACATGTTGCGTCGTTTTCCTTTTGAATTGCCGAAACCCTTTTTGATAATGCTGTTTGCTTATCGTAATCCGCAAAAAATTGTTGCTTATTGCCGTGATTATGCTTTGCCGGAAGATTATGAAAAAGATTTGATTGAAAATTACAGGCTGAGTCTAAAATCTCCTGATAATAAGATGCAATACACATATTTCGGTGGCAGTTCGGTCAATGGCTGGGCAAAAGCCTTGGAAGAATATCTTGGCGGGTTTAACGGTGAGCGAATGACAACAAAAGAAGCCCAATTAAGGTTGCTTGATTTAGGCTCTGGGGAAATAATCAAGAAACTCATACTTCGTTGCAATATTGCTAGGAATCCGTTGCATGAAGATGTGATTTGGCGTCTGATTGCCGAGGGGTATGTTGATATGGTTCGTCTTATGTTGCGAGAAAGCTATATCGTAGCTCAACCACTTATGGTTGATTTGATGGAAAAACGCATGCCTCAAGTGTTGCCTTTATACTACATTGCACAATATCGGCGCAAGGTGTATTTATCAGAGAAGGATAAATATATTATGCCAAGTAGTTTGATGTTTCAGAATAATGAAAAGTGGATTATCAAAAGGCATATACATACTCCGGCAGATGATATGGACGATTTTGTCTTAACCTGTGTAAAACCTAGGATAGGCACTTTCAGTCCGAGTATGTGTGCATATCTGGCATATTACTTTCCGGAACTGGCAGATGATCTTTTGAAAGGTTTGACCGTTAGAAAAGAATAAACAGAGAAACCGCCCGAAAAGGCGGTTTTTTTGTTTTAATGGTGGAGATAAGGAGGATCGAACTCCTGACCTAGTGATTGCGAACCACTCGCTCTCCCAACTGAGCTATATCCCCATAACTGAGCTATATCCCCATAATTTTTAAATTTGCCCTCAGTTGCTCGGTTGAAAACAAATTCTGTTGCGAACATATAATGCAAATCTTCCGGAACGCTAGAATATTTTTTCTTTAATGTCAAATATTTTTTATAAATTACCTCTGGTTGTTTACTTTTTGCTTTACAATTCAGATTTTTTTTGCTATGCTTTTTTCAGAATGATGTTGAATCATTTAAGGACCTTCGGGTTCGGGGCTGTGACAGGCTCTTTGTGTTGGTGATACATGGAAAATGGTATCACTTTGTGATGCTGTTTTTTTGTATCTAAATCCCCGTAATGCTCGGGGAGATTGTGACGTATGTACAGGCTTTATTCAAGCTAAAGGTCATAATAGTCATTAACCAACACATGATTTGTCAACTCCCCGTTCGCCCATGGTTTTCATTGGCGATTTTGCTTTTAAATAACCTTTTTTTAACGGGAGAACTAAAATGTTTGGTATTAAGAATAATGAAAAAAATAAATCCGCTGTCATCTTGAACCCCGAACGAAGTGAGTGGGTGTCAAGATCTCATGTTACAAGTGTAGAGTCTGTTGTTAATGCCCAAGCTAAAACGAAACGTTACTCTGCAAAAAGAGATCTTTACGGGGA
>JAZSBR010000009.1:0-13317 GCA_045602545.1 Alphaproteobacteria bacterium | reverse complement strand
AACAAACAACCTCAAAATGTTGTTTGTTGACGACGGGCGAAGACCACTTAATGAAATAACAAGCGATAGCGCAATTATTGAATTTAGTGGATGAGTGACCGAGGCGACTAAAAGGAGCAAGAAAGATCTCATGTTACAAGTGTAGAGTATGTTGTTATGCAAGACGCAAAAACGCACCCGCGTCATGCCTTAATGAGATCCTGACGCCCGCTCGCCTAACGGCTCGAGGCTCAGGATGACAATGCAATATTATCATACAAATCCAACCAATGAGGATTCATTTTACAAACTAAATCTATTTTCTTTTGACGTCTGAAAAGTTTCAGCTTAAGCTGTCAAGGGGTTAGTAATTTTTATCACTTCCCCTTAAAGCACAGCTCAATATCATGCAGGAAGTCTTCCAATTCCTGCTCATGCTCGATTTCTTCTTTCAAGATTTTTTCACTGATGCGGAAAGTTTCATAATCTTTTCCGTGCGTCAAATCGCAAATGCCCTCATAGCGCCCGATGGCACAGCGCTCGGCTTCCAAGTTTTCTTTAAGAAGCTCACAAGTATTGGCATCAAGCGGAGGCATATATTTGCAATGCGAAAGCTTGAACCAATCTTCCGGACTGAGCGCCGGTGTTCCGCCAAGCTGAACAATTCGGTCAGCAATCCAATCGGCGTGCTTAAGTTCTTGCCCGGCATGTTCCTCAAACTCTTCCACAATTTCCGGACGCATGGCACCGACCGCAACCTTTGCCCCGAGCCAATATTGATAATATGCCAGCCACTCCTCGGCAAAAGCCTGATTCAAGTGATTGATGAGTTCATCTAAGTCGTTTTTAACGATTTTTTTTGCCATTTCTCCCATGTTTTTTCTCTCCTAAAATTTTTTAACAACAAAGGAAAGTTAATAGTGCTTGGTAAAATTTCAAGGGTGAAAAAAATAAATTATTCTTCAATATTCAAGGAATATACGGCTTTTAATCCGTCTGCCGCCGCTGAAGTAATTCCGCCGGCGTAACCTGCTCCCTCTCCGCAAGGGAAAATGCCTTTAATGTTGCTTTGATATGCTTCATCACGCACAATGCGCACAGGGGACGAAGAGCGCGTTTCAACGCCGGTCATCACCGCTGAAGAGGATGAAAATCCGCGGAGCTTGTTGTTCATCTGCACAATGCCGGATTTTAAGGATTCGCAAATTTGTTCCGGCAAAACGGCTGATAAGTTGCTTGGCGTGACACCAGGCTGATATGAAGGCAAAACTTCGGCAAAATGCCGGCTCTCACGATTTGCCAAAAAATCGCCGACTGTCTGCGCCGGAGCCTGATAATTTTTTCCGCCGACTATGAATGCGGATTCTTCCAATTTGCGCTGAAAATACATGCCGGCAAGAGGTTTATCCGAGCCAAAATCGCGCCCGTCAACCCCGACCAAAAGCGCGGAATTTGCGTTTTCTTTGTCGCGGGCAAATTCGCTCATGCCGTTAGTAACAACGCGCCCGATTTCCGATGCCGCCGCCACAACCTGACCTCCCGGACACATGCAAAATGTATAAACAGAGCGTCCGTTCGGCAAATGCACCGCCAGCTTATAATCAGCCGCGCCGAGATGCGGATTGTTTGAGGCTCTGCCATATTGCGCCGTATTTATCAAAGATTGTTTATGCTCAATTCTGACGCCCACCGAAAACGGCTTTTGTTCCAAGTGCAAACCGCGCCTTTCAAGCATTTCAAAGGTATCGCGCGCGCTATGCCCGAGTGCCAAAAAAAGACGCTGTGCCGGAAGTTCATAATTTTCGCCGTTATGCTTAGCTACAACAGCTTTAAGGCGCTCATTTTCAATTATTAAATCTTCCAATTTGTGATTAAAGCGATATTCTCCGCCGAGAGAAATGATCTTTTCCCTGATATTGTGTACAACCTTGCGCAGATTGTCCGTTCCGACATGCGGTTTTGCTAAATAAAGAATTTCTTTAGGCGCGCCGGCGCTGACAAATTCGGCAAAAACTTTGGCGGTGAATTTGTCTTTTTTAATGCCGCTCATCAGCTTGCCGTCAGAAAAAGTTCCGGCTCCGCCTTCACCGAATTGAACATTGGTTTCAGGATTGAGCTTGCCGATTTTCCAAAACAGCTCAATTTCTTTTCGGCGGGTTTCAACATCGCCACCACGTTCCAAAACAATTGGGCAAAGTCCGGCTTCGGCTAAGGCTAAAGCGGCAAACATGCCGGCCGGCCCGCTACCTGCCACAATCGGTCTGACTTCAGTCTTTTTAATGTTGAAAATAAGTGGTTGCGGAGCGGATATTTCTTCAATATTCGGATTGATTAACGGTTTTTTGACGGCCGAAAAATCAACACTATATACAAAGTGAACATTGTTTTTGTTGCGCGCATCAACCGATTTTTTACTGATTTGGAAATCATTTAAATCATTTTCATCAAGACCGCACAAATCAGCCGCTTGTTTTTTCAAAGCTGTTTTATCAGCTCCAAGCGGCGATTTTATGTTATTGATTCTGTACACTTTTTGAAAAATACCGTCTTAAAATACCGTAACGGAATTGTTGTTTTTGATATACATATTGAGGTATTTTTCAGTGTTGAGCTGCATATGCTCGTCAAATGACTGGAACAACTTGATAACCATATCATTCCAATGTTGCTCTTTATCCTCAATATTGGTATCAATCGGCATTGTCAGCTCACGATAAGCTTCAACTGTTGTTTGAGCGCTTGATTTTGCGTCAATAACCTTGAGAATAACTTTCAAATTTGCATGATAGTTAAGGCTGTCTTTTTGTAAAAATTGCTGAGCTTTAACCTCGGATTCGGTAACGCTTGCGTCTTGAATTATGAATTCGGCTGTGCGATTAGATGACAAATCAGCGGCTTCCAAACGCTCTTTTGCCCAAGTTGTGGCTGTTTTTTCAATAGAAACAGGGAACAAATGTTCCACATTCGGACGAGTGAAAGACGGAGTAAATTCTGACTTAACGTCTATTTGCTTAACATTAAGCGCAATCGGGGCTTTGTTGTCAAAATGCAACTCGCTGAAACGCTCAGGTGCGGCTTGATTGTTATTCATTGTAGAACAGGCCGAAAGCAACAAGGCTGTAATAACGGCTCCGAATTTTTTCATCATATTTGTCATCGTTTTAGACCTTATAAATGTTAACTTTGTTCTCAACTCTAAATACTAAAGTTTAAGATATGCTTAAAAGGAAAATAATTTTTTAACAAAAAAACCCGCACATAAATGCGGGCTTTTTCATGTTTTGGCTCCGACTATCTGATTCGAACAGATGACCGATCGGTTAACAGCCGATTGCTCTACCGCTGAGCTAAGTCGGAATAATAATAAATCTTGGAGGCCGGTACCGGAATTGAACCGATATAAAAGGATTTGCAGTCCTCTGCATAAGCCATTCTGCCAACCGGCCAATCGCTATCAAGGGTACCAAACTCGCTTGACAAGCACCATATATACAAATTTTTTTCAAAACGTCAACACTTTTTTTTTAAAAAATGCATTTTTTTTATTCGTCTTGTGCAAAACTTGCTTTTTTGTGGCAATTTTAGGCATATTTATATATGCTCTTGGCTTAGAAAGTGAGGAAAAATGAAAATTGCAATTGCATCCGACCATGGCGGGGTTGAGCTGAAAAACAAGATAATTGATTATTTTAAGCGCTTGAATTTTCTGGATTTTGGCACAAATTCTACCGATTCGGTTGATTATCCGGATTATGCAAAAAAAGTTAGCAAGGCGATTCTTTCAAATCAAGCCGACTTAGGTATTTTAATTTGCGGTACGGGAATCGGAATTTCAATCGCCGCGAACCGTTATCACGGAATTCGCGCCGCATTATTGTATAGCGATGAGGTTGCAAAGCTCGCAAAACAGCATAATAACGCCAATATTCTGGTTTTCGGCGGGCGCACGATGAATGCTGATGATGTGATTCGCAGAATTGAATTGTTTTTGAATGAAAATTTTGAGGGCGGACGTCATCAAAAAAGGTTGGATAAAATTGAACAAACGGAGTAAGTTATGGATTTTGAGCAAAATTTGAAAACGCAGGATTCGACAATATTTGATATTATTCAAAAAGAGTTGAAACGCCAACAGGAACAAGTTGAACTGATTGCCTCGGAAAACATTGTTTCACGCGCGGTGATGGAGGCGCAAGGCTCAATTTTAACCAATAAATATGCCGAAGGATATCCGGCGCATCGCTATTATTGCGGGTGCGAATTTATTGATGAAATTGAAAATCTGGCAATTGAGCGTGCCAAAAAGCTTTTTAATGCCGAATTTGTTAATGTTCAACCACACTCCGGCTCTCAGGCAAATATGGCAGTATATTTGGCGCTTCTTAATGCCGGCGATGTGATTATGGGCATGAGCCTTGATTCCGGTGGGCATTTAACCCATGGTGCCAAGGTATCGGCGAGCGGAAAAATCTTTAAGTCCGTGCAATACGGAGTGAAAAAAGAAGACGGGTTGATTGATTTTGATGAGGTTGAACGTTTGGCAAAAGAATATAAACCGAAGTTGATTGTTGCCGGCGGTTCAGCATATCCGCGTCAAATTGATTTTAAGCGCTTCAAAGAAATTGCCAACTCTATTGGCGCTTATTTGATGGTTGATATGGCGCATTTTGCCGGACTTGTGGCGGCCGGCGCTCATCCGAATCCGCTTGAGTTTGCCGACGTTGTTACAACAACGACGCATAAAACTCTGCGTGGTCCGCGCGGTGGAATGATTTTAACCAATAATCCGGAAATTGCAAAGAAGGTTAATTCTTCGGTATTTCCGGGGACTCAAGGCGGTCCTTTGGAACATGTTATTGCCGGCAAAGCCGTGTGCTTCGGCGAGGCTTTAACACCGGAGTTTAAGCTTTATGCCAAACAAGTCATATCAAATGCCAAAACACTGGGTGAAACTTTGCAAAAACGTGGGCTGGAACTTGTTTCAGGCGGTACGGATACGCACCTTGTTTTGGTTGATTTGCGCCCGAAAAATTTGACCGGCGATGTGGTTACAACCGCATTGGAAAAGGCTCATATAACCTGCAACAAAAACGCAATTCCGTTTGACCCTCAACCGCCTAAAATTACTTCAGGCGTAAGGCTTGGAACTCCGGCGGGAACAACCCGAGGATTTAAACAAAAAGAATTCGAATTTATCGGTAATTGCATTGGCGATGTTGTTGATGCGCTAGCCATTGGCAATGCCGATGAAACGATTGCCGAAACGGCAGAAAAAATTGTGGCTTTATGCCGTGATTTTCCAATTTATAACTAACTCTAATTAAAGGAACAAAAAAATGATTAAAAACTTTTTGAATGAATTTAAAACTTTCGCAATGCGCGGAAATGTTATGGATATGGCAGTCGGTATCATTATCGGTGCCGCCTTCGGAAAAATTGTTACATCTTTGGTTGAAGATGTGATTATGCCTCCAATCGGTTGGATTTTGGGAAATGTTGATTTTTCTGATTTGGTTTTGAAGCTTAATGATGAAGTTTCCATCAAATACGGTGCTTTTTTGAACACGATTATCAGCTTTATCATTGTGGCATTTGCCGTGTTCATTTTGATTAAGGCAATCAATACTTTGCAAGCAAAAATGCTGAAAGCGGAAGCTGATGCGGCAGCAAATGCGGCGCCTACCACAAAAAAATGCCCGTATTGCTGTAATGATGTTGCAATCGAGGCAACACGTTGCCCGTTCTGCACTTCGGAATTGAAAAAATAACTTTAGGCTTTGATAAAAAATCCTCCGCCCTTGGTGCTTCCGCGGGCGGAGATATTTTTTATTAAAAGAGCTATTTTTTAAACGTTATCACAACAAAGTTATCGTTTCCGTCATGAAGCCACTGGTTGGCTTCTGCCGGAGTCCAACGTTTTTTGGCGAACGGGAGTTCATCCCAACATTTATTTTTGTATTCGGCATAACCGGAAGCACAATTAATACTGCCGTCAATATTTCTTCGTGCGCATTCTGTACCGCTCCAATAATAGTTTGAACCGGTACATTGTGATTCATTAGCAGCTACTATCATATTCGAATCAATGCAATAAGTAAGTGTACAATTTTGGTTTACGTCGAATTTTGCTAAAGCATTTTTACATTTTTCAACATTGCCCCGACAAACGATTTTAGTATCTGTGGAGCAGCCATCTGGTCGGTTGTAATTAGCAAAACAGGAAGTGCCAAACATGGTATCATCAAGAGTAACACCATTATCTGCTAAACTATCAGGAATTATTAGTTCTGTTAAATTTTTATTTCCATGAAACATACTCCCACCAATTGATATAACAGAAGCCGGAACAGTGAAACTTGTAAGAGAATCATTATATGAAAAAGCCGTGTTTCTGAGAACAGTAACATCTTTCATCCCGCTTACTGTTTTTAGATTTAAGGCATTTTGAAAAGCATCACGTCCAATGTTTATTATATTATCTCCAATAACAACACTTTCAATTTCGCTGATATACTGTTCCCATGGGCGATATTTTGCACTTGTTTTATTACAAGTCTTATATCCAGCACAATTATAATCATTCATCCTTACTTCTAAGGTGTTTTGAGCTGCAGAAATTATCAATTTTTTGCTTGCTGTATCATAACTCCAGTTGCAATTATCACCGCACTTTTCGCAATCTGTTCCGTCAGCATATTTTCCGTTTACGCAACTTATCACTTCTGCCCACGATTCGGCGGTTGTAATGAAGGTGAAAATTAGGGCAAGAGCAAGTACTCTGGCGAAGCCAAAACAAAAAGAAGAGTCATCCCTATTTTTTCGCGGGACGCGGAAAAATTCAAGGGATCTTCGAATTAATAAAACAGGCATTGAAACAAACGCTGAGATTCGGTTATATTTTCCTCCTCCGGCTCCTCCGCTTGCGGAGGAGAGGACAAATTTGAAGATCGCTTGAAATTTTGCTTTGCGCAAAATTAGCGATGACTCTTTTTGTTTTTCGCTTGACGCGCCCGATAATGACAGTGAATTGCCTGTCATCTTGAGGGGTTGAGCGTAAGCGAAATCCCCGTAAAGATCTCTTTTTGCAGAGTAACGTTTCGTTTTAACTCCGTCATTAACAACAATCTCTACACTTGTAACATGAGATCTTGACACCCACTCTCTTCGTTCGGGGTTCAAGATGACAGCGGATTTATTTTTTTCATTATTCTTAATATCATTCATTTGAACAGTCCTTTTCTAAAAAAATTATGCCACTTAAGCATAAAAAGAAAATCGCCCCCAAAAGGCGACTGGAAGCACTAAACTATTGAGAATTTGATAGTGTGATTTATTCGCAAAGGTTTCCCCTTCTTATTTCACCACCTTCCAGCCATACGAATATGACTGAAAACAAAACTATCCTTTTTAAAGGACCAATTCTCAAGAGGCTTAGTGACCTCCGAGCCTTTTATGCTCATCTTAAATGCTAGCAGAAAAAATAAAATTTGTAAAGCAAATTTTGCATATATGAAAAAATTCCGACTCGGCGGAAACGAATCGGAATTTTTTTTAAAGGCATAATAATAAAAGGAGTGTTTAGATAACTTTTAACAGATGAGAATGTTTATATTTAACTTTTATCTTAAAATCTCTCAACCTTTTCAGTATCAAAGGAAATCTTATTATGTGACTAATATAACAGGCTTTAAAAAGTTTGTCAACATATTTTACAAAAAAATTATTTACGTTTACTTTTTGAACCGGAAGATGTTGATTTTCGGTCAAATTTAAACAATGATGAAGCTAAATCAACATCTGTTTCTTCATTAAATAATGATACCGTTACTTCAATATTTTGCTGGTCAATAACCTTCCATTGCTTCAACTTAAACGGATTATTATCAAAAATCAAGGTAATCGGCTTAACGGCAGGATTTTTCGGCATTTCAACCGTCACCGAGGTTTGTCCGCCGTCTTTATAAAAATCCGTAACCTTCAAATTTGTGCCGTCAAACTTTATTTTATTGCTTAAAACCACGGTTGCCGGAATATCATCATAATCAATATTGGTAATTTGATCCAATTCCAAATCGTTATAAATTATGTAATCGCCGTTGCCGACAATCAAAAGCGATTCAGGGGCGGTATATTCCATGCGGAGCTTGCTCGGCTTGGCAATATAAACCTTTCCTTCAGCAGTGGCACCGTTGCTGGACATTTGCACAAAATCAGCCTTAAGAGTGTTCAGATTGTTGAGATAATCCTCTATTTTTCTTAAATCGGCATTATCGGCGTTTGCAAATGTGCAAAAAAACATTGAAGCAAACAATAAAGAAAAAATTTTTTTCATAAACCCGTTCCTTTCTGCTATAAAGCTTAATTCACAACTCTTTTTAAATCGTTAATTCGTGGTAATACATAATTTTCAATCAGAAAAGCTATGGTTTTTTCCGCCATTTTATCACAGCGCAAAATTGACTCATATATTGCTTTGTTATCCGATTCGGGATTTATTTTTCCGACCATGGTTCTGTATGCTTCGGATAAAGCCGTTAAGCTGTCAACAACTTCGGCAACAAAAGCGGGAATTTTAGCATCTTGCAAACCGCCCCAAAAGCCTTCAACAAAGCCTTGCTCTATTTCCTCATAACGCATTTCGCAAGTTTTGAGTAAGTCATCGGAAGGTGAAACCGGCGATAATTTGAGCGAATTTTCCGCCACACTTTGAAACATTTCGTCCCACAATCCCATGAAAAACTGAAAAAACAGTTCCGCTTCTTTTTTGGTTTCAAGCCTTGGGGTTTTGCCTTCTTCCCACAAAGAAGAAATTACATCCGTCGGGCGAAGCTCCATGTTCGGCGAGCATATTGAACCGGCAAAACGCCACTTAACCAAACTTAACGGAGCCGGACAAGAATAATGCTCAAGAAATTTTTTGAACTTATCATCCCCAATATATTTATTTTCGCTTTTCATTTTAAAATCTTTGATATATATTGTACCTGTTTATATATTTAATGGAGTTTTTTAAATTGTCCAGTCAAAAATTGATTTTTGTGAGCATAATTGCATTTTTTGTTGCCGGATGCTCAATTTTAAATCCTTATGTGGATAGACGACGTAATCCCGGAGTGCAAGATGTGGCAAGACTTTATTCAGGCCCCTCAACCCCTGAAAAGCCGGTTATCTGCTATAATCCGATTTATAGCTCTCAGGAAGATTTACAAAAAATGGCAGATGCCGAATGTCAAAAAAATAAAACCGGTGTGCGGGCTGAATTTGTTAAAAAAACTCGTTTTGACGGCAAGCTTTTGTTGCCGTATCACAATCATTATAAATGCATAAAGGACTGATAAGATGAATCTCTTAATTGAAACACAATTAAATAAGGCTATGGAAAAAAATTTTAATTCGCTCGGATATGACGCAAAATTCGCCACCGTTAAAGTTTCCGACCGCGCCGATTTGAGTGATTTTCAATGCAATGGCGCCCTAGCTTTGGCAAAATCAGAGCATAAAAATCCTCGCGAAATTGCAACTAAAATTGCCACAGAACTGGAAAAAGAAGATTTTTGCGATAGTGTTTCGGTTGATGGTCCGGGGTTTATCAATATTAAGCTGAAAAATGAATTTATTGCTCAAAATTTGGATAAAATTTCCGCTGATGAAAGGCTTGGTTGCGGTAATATAGAAAATCCGCGCAATGTAGTGCTTGATTTCGGCGGGCCGAATGTGGCAAAAGAAATGCATGTGGGGCATTTGCGCTCAGGCGTTATCGGCGAGTCGATTCAACGAATTGAACGTTTTGTCGGCAACAAGGTTACTTCTGATGTTCACCTTGGTGATTGGGGAACTCCGATGGGCATGATTTTAGCTGAAATTATTGCCTCAGACGGCAATCTTGACAAGGTTGAAAGCTATGATATTGCTCAAATTACCGAATTTTATAAACGCGCCAACATTCACTGCAAAGAAGATGAAACAGCGCGCGAAAATGCTCGCAAAATTACTGCCGAATTACAAAGCGGAAACCCGCTTTATCGCAAGGCTTGGCAACACTTGCGCTCAGAATCGGTTAATGCCGTTAAGAAGAATTATGAGCAGTTAGATGTTAATTTTGATCTTTGGTGGGGTGAAAGCGATGCCCACGAAACTTGCGGAGAAATTGTTAAAATCGCGCGCGAAAAGGGAATTTCCGAAATTGATAACGGCGCGGAAATTATCCGCTTGGAAGAAACAAACAAGCCGAAACCGCCGGTTATTTTGATTAAATCAGACGGCGGATATACTTATCACACAACAGATCTGGCAACGATTAAAATGCGTGTTGAGCGTTTAAAGGCGCAAGAAATCGTTTATTTTACCGACAGTCGCCAAGCTTTGCATTTTGAGCAGGTTTTTGAAGGGACACAAAAGCTGGGAATCGCACCGGATGTTGAATTAAAGCACATTGTTTTCGGCACGGTTAACGGTGCTGACGGCAAGCCGTTCAAAACTCGTGACGGCGGTGTTATGAATTTGGAAACGCTGATTGAACTATCCAAAGACAAGGTGCGTCAATCCTTGCCTAAGGCAGGTGAGGTTGCAGGTTACGGCGAAGAAGAAATTGAAAAAATGACTTCGCAAATTGCCGTTGCTGCCATCAAATTTCAAGATTTGAAAAACGCCATTGCTTCAGGTTATGTGTTTGAAACGGAAGATTTTGCCAAATTTGAAGGCAAAACAGGTCCGTATATTCAATATGCGATTGCGCGCATAAATTCGGTTTTGCGCAAAGCGGGTCAAAATAATTTAAGTCCGTCCGATGTGGTTCTGAATGCTCCGGAAGAGCGGGCTTTGGCGCTCAAACTGGCGCAAGTTCATAATGTTGTTTTCCGCGCACATAAGGAAAAAGAGCCGAGCATTATTGCTGATTATGCCTATACTTTGGCGCAAAGTTTCAGCACATTTTATAATGCCTGCCCGATTATGAGTGCCGAAAATAAAGCGGTTGCCGGTTCGCGTTTGAAAATTGCCAAAACCGTGCGCGATGTATTAAAACTGATGCTCAATCTTTTGGGAATTGAAAGCCCTGAAGTTATGCTCAAAGCCTGATAAGGAGAATAAAATGGTAACAGTAACACAAGCAAAAAACACAAAAAAAATACCGGAAAACTATTGGATAACGGTGTTGCTTTATTTTGCCGCCTTTTTGGTCGGGCTCGGCATTGTGGCGGAAGTTGCCGCCAATTGGCAAAAAATTCCGAATGCCGTAAAACTCGGCGGAGCGGTAATGCTGATGATTGCCAACGGAGCTTTTCTTGCTTGGTGTATTGAAAAGCAAAAACATATCTTAAAACAGATAACCGCCGTTATTTATGCTTTTTTGATTATGGGGACAATCGGGCTTATCGGGCAGGTTTTTCAGCTTAATTCAAGCTTTGCCAACGGCTGTTTATTATGGTCACTTGTGGCTTGGCCTCTGGTCATTTTTGTTCCGCGTATGCTTTGGCTTTGGCTACCGTTGTTTTATGTAGGTATGCGTTTTTACAATGTGATTTTCGGCGACATTATTGATTTTATTTTCGGACATAATATTGATTTTGAAACAAGGCAAATGTTTTTTGCTCATGACAATCCGATATTGCACATCTGCGGATTTATGGCTTTTTACGGCATGTTCGGAGCTTATGAATATCTGGTGAACTCCGAGCATAAAGATAATAAAACCATCATGAAACCTATGCGCTTTTATATGGGGCTTTTGGTGTTGGGTGTATATTACAGCGTTGTGCAATTTGTGCATTTTGTGCCGGCGGTAGCTGAAAATTTGAACAAATACTTATATTTTTTCGGTCCGTATTTTGCCTTGGCTGTGATATTTTATTTATTCAACGGTTTGAAAAATCGCTTCAGTTTTATGCCGTTGTTTTTGGCAGGACTTGCGCCTGAAGCCTTAATTGCCATACAAACAAAGTCAAACGGATTTTTCACACCCGATGCGGAAACGGTTGTGCCGATTGTCTTTTTGCTGATTATGACGGCTTATACCTATTATCACAAAATGCCGAGATTGCAAAAGCTTTCAATTTTTGCAATTTTGATTTGGTTTATCATCACTTTTGAAGCGGATATTTTTGATATTATTCCGTTTTTGCTGATTTGCGCGTTTTTTGCCTTTTTGGCATATCGTGCGCGCTCCAGAAGAGGATTCAATGCATTCGTGATTATGGCGGTTTTGCGCATTTTGATATATTATGCCGATGTTGATAATTTGGAGTTTTTGGGGCTCTATCTTATCGGTTCGGGTTTGTTGATGATAGCCACCATTTTAGGCCTTTTCAAATACGGCAATAGATTATGGAGAAACGCAGATGAAAAATAAACTTTTATATTCTCTTTTATATGTTCCGGCGCTTGTTTTGTCGGGTGTGATGATTTATTATACAACGGAAAGCAATTTTTCAAAAGTGGAAATTGCCGTTCAAGGCTATGACCCGAAGGATTTTTTCTCCGGTTATTATATGAATTTGCAACCGGATTGGGAAAAAACCGATTGCGGACAGTTTGAAAAAAATGTTTGTCCGGTGCGAGAGTTTCGCCCTGTTTATAACTATTATATCAGGCGTGAACAATCGGCAAGACTGAGCCAAAAAGTTAATGCCGGCGATGTTAAACTGGTATTTTCATACGCCAAAGGCCATATGCCGCTGGTGGTTGACTTAAAGGTCGACGGCGTTTCTTATTTGGACTATGTCGGAAGTAATATGTGAATACCCTTAATTAGGCGTTTCCTACATCGTTATAAACTTCATCTTCTCATCGTCATCGCGAGGAGGACGAATATCCGACGTGGTGATCTCATAAGACAAGTGACTCGGCGAAGCCACAAAAAAAGAGGAGTCATCCCTATTTTTTTGCGAATGCAAAAAATTCCAGGGATCTTCAAATTAAATTTTCCTTATATATCAAATAATGTTTTGTATCTAAACTTCATTAATATCTGTTACAAGTAACATATACAACAAATGAATCCAACAAATAAAGGTCTTCTTTAATCCAAAAGAAGACCTTTATTTGCCCGCCTTTAGGCGGAGGCATCATAAGCTTTTGATTGAACTCAAAAGCTTATGATGTTTGATTATTTCCTAAATCAATCACTTTTTGAATGTCAATATAACAAAGTTGTCGTCATCTTTGAGCAACGGCGCCGCTTCAGCCGGAGTATAACGGATGCGGTTGCAAAAATCTTCAAATTGGCGATATCCGGCACCGCAACCGGCTGATGATGAAATACAATCTCCTTCTTTTGCCAAATACCCTTTTTCACATTTAGTACAATTCAAATTTCCTTCCGGTATCAAACACCCTCTGGCA
>JAZSBR010000008.1:0-2092 GCA_045602545.1 Alphaproteobacteria bacterium | reverse complement strand
TAGACCATCACAAAGTTTGTCCGGTTGCTCGGCTTTATATCCTCATATTTGCGCATTTTCATAATTCAATCCCCATGTATCGGCAGTAAGAGGATCCGGACGGGTCATCGTAAAGTGTTGGCTTGCCGGGGCATTCTAAGGCGACCACTTGGCGGTGGTTTTCGTCATCATAACCGCCTTTGCCGGATAAAAAGATGTAATCGTCCAGTGGGTTTCGGCACACTGCATCATACCAGACCGGAGGCAGGTTGACCGTTTCTGCTACCGTCACTTCTTCGGCCTGATTGTTATAGCGCCGGCATAATTCCATCA
Organism: Alphaproteobacteria bacterium; assembly: GCA_045602545.1. Lineage (GTDB taxonomy): Bacteria > Pseudomonadota > Alphaproteobacteria > RF32 > CAG-239 > RUG410. The sequence goes on along the minus strand of JAZSBR010000008.1, from coordinate 1,780 downwards.
CTTCGTCAATATCTGAGGGCTTCCAGACCATGTAAATCTTAACTGTTTTCATTGTATTTCCTTTCGTTTAATACAATGAATGCTTGGATTTCAACGGAAGTCCAGTGAAATATGATATAATGTTGAATTTATCATAATCCACTTAAATCCACATTTACGATCATTGATTCATCATGATTATTTTGTTTCAGAAACATCACTAAATACCAAGGAAGATAGGTTATTCTCTCGGTTTTTTGGATATTGTCCATACAAAATACAATACCTTTTTTGAGGTTCCATTCCTTAACTTTTAAGGCATTATTAAGTGCGGCATGTGTTTTATAATCTTTACCTGATTTAATTTCAATCGGCATGACTTCATCATTTTGCTGAACCACAAAGTCCAGCTCTCCTATATTCTTTTTATTAAGATACCGCAATGCAAAACCATTGGCTTTTAAAAGTTCGGCAAAGGCATTTTCTAATATTCCACCCATATTTATAGATAAATTACCCTGTAGTATCTCAAATTGTATATTTTCCAGGCTCATTGCGCATAGTAAGCCGACATCACTCATATAAAGCTTGAACAAACGGCTTTGTTCGTTAATTTTAAGCGGGATCTTTGGCTCTGTCAGATTATAACAGGGCAGAGCAACTCCGGCATCTGAAAGCCAAACAAAAGAATCCTCATAATCACGAAGTCTGGCGTTCTTTTGAACTGATGAGAGCATAAATCGGCGATTTTTATCATCCAGCTGTGATGGTATATTATCAAATATATTGTTAATCATATTTTTGCCGGTGGTAGAATATTTGCTTATATCCTGTCGATATTGGGCAATAATATCTCGTTGAACATTTACGACTTGTCCTATATCATGTGTGTTTATAAATCTTTTGACCACATCAGGCATACCGCCGACAACGATGTAATACTTGAATAGATTAGACATGGTTTGATGAATGGAATCCGTTATCGGTGTCTGTTTTTTATAACATTCACGCAAATAATCAAGCGTTGATGGTTGAACTCCATTGGCAATACAAAATTCTTCAAAATCCATCGGATACATCTGGTATATTTCTTCATACCCCACAGGATAAGATGGAACTTGCTTATATTGAACGCCTAATAATGAGCCTGATTCTATGTAATCAAATCGACCATCATCAACCAAAAACTTAATGGCTGTTCTTGCATTAGGGCATTCCTGTATTTCATCAAGGAATATCAAGGTTTTCCCTTTTTCCAATGACTTTCCGATGAATGCTGTTAAATTCATGATTAAAGTATCTGCGTTCAGATCACCGGAGAAGATATCTTTGGCAGAAGGTGTTGTGATGAAGTTAATTTCTACATAGTGTTTATAATTAGCTTTACCAAACTCACGTACGATATAAGTTTTACCGGCTTGCCGTTGACCAGTTATCAATAAGGCCTTTTTTTTCGAATTAGCCTTCCACGCTTGCAATATTTGCTCTGCTTTACGATACATTTGCTGTTCCTTAAATATATTATACACGTTTTATATGCTATATTTAACATAAAAATACACAAAATTCAAGAATTATTTTGATAAATTATACACAAAATTCTAAATAAATTTGATTTTAATATACACATTTTTCTTAAATTAGTCTGGTCACCATTTCTTATTTTTGTAATGAAAGCAGGGTTTCGATACGGGAGAAGTGGTGGCCAGATATGGGTAATGGTCCGGACAATTAGAGATACCGATGGTTAGAATAATTCACAAACCGGCGCGAAAGTTATCCGATTTCGCCTTTTAATATC
>JAZSBR010000007.1:0-37549 GCA_045602545.1 Alphaproteobacteria bacterium | reverse complement strand
TCAAAGCAAAACCAGATTTCCGGCGGCGATACGACCTCGGTCATTATAAAGTTCGTATTGAATTTTTTGCCCGTCGTTCAAGTGGCGAACTCCGATTTCTTCCAGTTTGGTGATATGAACAAAAACATCTTTACCGCCGTCAGAAGGCTGAATAAAACCATAGCCTTTGCGGGAATTAAACCACTTTATAGTACCAGTAGACATCTTCTTTTTTCCTTTTTTCAGTTAAGACTTAAACACACAAGCACCGCGCTTGTATTTTAATAAATACATCATAAATGGTGTAAGTCAATATTTGACACAACCACCTGTGGATAATTTTTTAAAATACAACCTGAAAGATTAATAAAAGGCTGTTTATTAAGGGCAGAATTTTTTTCTTTGACTTTTGTGATTTTTTTTGATACTCTTGTTTGTAGAGCATAAAAGGCTCGGAGGTATCCTAACCTCATTCAAAGCAGTTCGCTTCGGCGAATATATAAAACTTCTGACTTTATGGTCGGAAGGTGGCAGAATAAGGATTTGTCCCAATATGCTACACTATAGGCTTTGAAATAGTTAGGAACTTCCGACCTCCGTTCGGAGGTTTTTCTTTTATGCTTATTGGTATAATTTTTTTAGAAAAGGAAAATTAAGATGAATAAAATGATTTTATTAGCTAGTGTTACAATGTTATTGTTTGGAATAACCACCGAATCGCAGGCAAGTGAAACAGATGTTAATTGCCGATTTAAACTTAATAATACATGCAAAGAATGGCAAAACAGCGGGGCTTGCGGTAATAATTGCGAGTATGAGTATAATAACGGAACACTGAAAGTAAAAGCAACAGGTAAAAACGCTTCAGTTGATGAAGGAATGTTTTTTTTTGAATATTATGGTAATAATGAGATACCCGTGCAAATTGAAAATATTGAAATAGATGGTGATTTTGATACAATATCAAGGCACGCATTTACAAGAACCTATTCAACAGTGTCTTCAACAAGCGGTACATTTAAGCTGAAAACTGTGGGTTGGAATCCTTTCGGTGGGGTTGATGGTAATGATAGCGGTTGTACGCTTGTCGGAAATATTGTATTGGATGATAATCTTAATGCTTCTGAGGCTTTTTTGTATGACACGTTGATTGATGGAAATTTGATAATTTCAGAAAACGCACATTTTTCTCCAACAATACATGGTATGTATAACATGAAACTTTCTGAAAATGGAAAAATCTTTTGCAAAGGAGATGTGCAAAAATGTAAAGCTAATCTGGCAGCTGCCGGTATAAATCAAAATATTGTTAATGCTATACAATCTTATCCTAAAGGATGTGAAACACTGACTACTGGTGGAATATGCAACAAATGTGAAAATGGTTATGAAATTTCATCTGGAAAATGTCGATGCGCCGAAAATTTTCGTGATATGGGAGATTGGTGTAATCGTATTCGTTACACACCTGCTGATGCGGCAAAGGTGTTGCGTGATGATAACACAAATGAGGTGACAATTACGTTTAGAAAGTGATTGTTCAGCGTCATTCTGAATGAAGCGTTAGGGAAACGAAGAATCCATGAATTAAATAGGAAGCGGCGTTTGTGTGCCTCACGGCACGACGCCGGAGTAGAGATTCCTTGAGCGCCTGACGCGCCGCGCAGGCGCAGGAATGACAATACCTTTTCTGTCATCCTTGGGCAAACCGACAGGCTTGAACCGAGACAAGGAGCTTGCGACGCAGCGCCAAAGGCAATCTCGGATGCTTTTTTTGATTCGGCTGAGATGCCCGATCAAGGTCGGGCATGACAGTTTCTTTTTTTCTGGATCCTTCACTTTGTTCTTAGATGACGGCGGAAGGAAGTCCCTTAAGGATAATGGTAATTTATATCAGTGGAAGATAACATCGCTCCAGTTGATTTGAGCGCCGAATTGTTGCAAAAGATTTAAGCGGGAGCGATTGTGTTCTTTGGTGGCTTTGGAAAGCGGGGTTGTGCCGTCTTTTGCCACAAAATTAGGATTGGCGCCCGCTTTTAAGAGCAGATAAGCAATATCATCGCTTTTTGAAAGCATCAAGGCATTATATCCGCTTTTAACATCTTTTATTTCAGCGGTTGCACCTGCGTTTAATAAAACCTCAACCTGCGCCTTATTGTTATTTTTTACGGATTGCAACAACGCTGTTTCGCCGTCCGGCGCAATGTAGTTCACCTCAGCTCCGTTTTCAAGGAGCATTTTGCTCATTTCGGCAGTTTTTGAAAGCATTAAAAGTGAATAGCCGTCTGCATTTTTGAAATTTGCGATATCTTGCGGTTTTTCGTTTTTTTCTTCGGTTTTTTGCAAAATTTCTTCTATCTTTTTAACATCGTTATTTTGCACCTCTTTCTGCACGAAATAACTGTTAAGCCCGCCGGCGAGCTCTTTTATTTCATGCATGGAAGAATGAATTTTTTCCTTATGTTGCAAAACTTTCGGGGCGCTGAAAAACATGACGGCGGAAATAATGACAAGGCTGAAAAACAGGCGAAAAATTTTGAAAGAAAAACCTGATTTTTTGTGCGCTTTTTTTCTTGGTTTAACAGAAGATTTTTTTGCCGGCTTCGGAGTTTCTTTTTTGGCTTTTTCCGGTGTTTTAACGGTTTTTTCTTTTGGTTTTTCCGGCTGAGGTGTTCGGCGCGCCTTTTGCTCGGCTTGGCGCTGTTTTTTCCACTCTAAATCATATGCGGTGCGCTTGGTTTCATCAGATAAAACCTCATACGCCTCTTTCAGTTTTTTGAACTTTTCTTCTGCCTCGGCTTTATTTTCCTGATTCAAATCCGGATGATATTTTTTAGCCATTTTGCGGTATTGGCGCTTTATCTCATTTATGTCGGCGTCAATCGGCAATTCTAAAATTTTGTAATGTTCCGGATATTCCATTTTTTCTCCAAGCTTGAAACTTTTGCTATTAAACACTAAAAAAATAAAAATAGCAATGCACAAATTTAATTTATGAATTGCAATAATTATTTATGCTTTTATAATGAGCGCAAATTTTGGCTTATTTTTTGATGGGAATTGATAATGATTGCTAAGTTGTCTAATATGAGTAAAAGTGTTTTCACTAAGATTATCTTGACGGTTACGGCGTTGAGCTTTATGTCGTTATTCGGTGTTTCGGGATATATTACTACCGCAAACAGCAATAAATCGGTGATTAAGGTTGATAAAATTGAAATTTCGCAAAGCGAGTTCAGCTATGAGTTGCAAAAACAATGGGCTAAACTGCGCGTTTTGCTCGGCGATGATTTAAGCGAAGATGTTGCCGATGAGAAAAAAACTCAACTTGCTTCGGATTTGGCCGAATTTATGCTTAACAATGCCCTTTTGGACAACACGATGGCTAAGCATAATATTGATTTTTCGCAAAATTTATTGCTGAATATCATTATGCTTAATCCGCAATTCCAGCAAGACGGAGTTTTTAATCCGCAAATGTTTAAGCAATATCTGCAACAGGCCGGTATTAGTGAAAGCGAATATTTAAGAGATTTGAAGCGCGCTTTGGGGGCAAAAATTTTGCTTGAAACGCAGGTTGCCGGATATAATGTGCCACAAACGGCCGTTAAACAAACGGAAAAAGTTTGGGGACAACGCAGAACCTTTAAATTTTCCGAAATTAAGTATGCCGATATAAATGTTGACCGCGCTCCGAGCCAAGAAGAACTTGACCAGTATTATGCCGATTTCAGCGATGAATTTGTTGAGCCGGAAAAGCGCGATGTTAAACTGATGTATTTGTCGCTTGATGCGTTGGCAAACAGCCTGAAAATTTCTCAAGAAGAAATTGATGAATATTATAACGAGCATAAAGATGAGTATGAACAACCGGAAAAACGTCAAGTTTTGCAGATGATTTTCAACTCCGAAAAAGAGGCAAATGATGCCGTACAAAAGCTTAACAGCGGTGCTGATTTTGCATCTGTTGCCAAAGAAGCCGGTCAAAATGATATTGATTTGGGTTTTGTTTCTGCCGATGATTTGATGAGCGAACTTTCGGAAGTTGTTTTTGCCTTGAAAAAAGGCGAATTTTCGGCTCCGTTTGAACTTAATGAGGAATGGCAAATTCTTAAAGTTGCCGATATTACTCCGGCGTCAAAAGTTGAGCGCGCGGTTGCCGATAAGGAAATTGATCAAACATTGCGTCAAGAACGCGCCTATGACGGCAGTTATGAACTGGTTAATTCAATTGAAGATAAACTGGGTGCCGGCGCTGAAATTGAAGACATTGCCAAAGAATTTAATGCTCCTTTGATTGAGGTTAAAAACATTGGTGAAGACGGTAGCTCAAACAGCCGAAATGCCGATGTTGTTTCTCTTCTCGGAAACCGCGATGTTATTGACGCCGTTTTCTCTTATGCCGAAGGTGAAACCTCGCAAGCTGTTGAAGATGATAACGGTATTGCCGTGGTTAAAATTGAAAAAATCAATGAAGAACATGTTCAACCGCAAGAGTTGGTGGCAGATAAAATCAAAGCCCTTTGGACTGAAAATGAAAAAGCCTCAATTATGCAAGAGAAAATTGACAACATTGAGCATGATATGGAAGCCGGTGACGGCTTAAATGAAGTTGCCGCTCGTTATGGCTTGGCGGTTAAGCGCTCTATGCCGATTGACCGTAATGAAACTTTTGCCGAATTGAGTGTTGCCGATATTTCCGAACTCTTTACTTTGCCGAAAGAAGAAACAAAAATAATCAAGCGCGGTGATGATTATGTTGTTGCATACAGCGATAATATTTATGACGATTCCGCGTCTTTGAGCGAGCAGGATAAAAATATCATTAAGCGCTCATTATACGGAGAAAGCATTCAAGAGCTTTCAAGAGCATTGCTTAAAGACTTTGCCAAAGATTATAAGGTGGAAGTGAATTACAATCGCATGGGAATTGTTGATTGATGAAAGTTGTTTTTATGGGAACGCCGGATTTTTCCGTTCCGGCGCTCGAACGTCTGATTAACGAACATGAAGTGGTTTGCGTTTATACGCGCGAGCCGAAAATTGCCGGTCGCGGTAATAATTTGAGCAAAACACCGATTCATCTTTTGGCGGAAAAACACGGGATAGAAGTGCGCACTCCGAAAACCTTAAAAAATGAGGATGAACAGCGAAAATTTGCCGAATTAAAGGCAGATGTTGCGGTTGTGGCGGCTTACGGGTTGATTTTGCCGAAACCGGTTTTAGAGGCTTTCCCTTTAGGGTGCTTGAATATTCATGCTTCGCTTTTGCCTCGCTGGAGAGGGGCTGCGCCTATTCAGCGCGCGATTGAAGCGGGCGATAAAAAAAGCGGGGTGACCATTATGCAGGTTGCCGAAGGTTTGGACACCGGCGATATGCTCCTTAAAGGCGAAGTTGAAATAACAAGCGCAACAACCGGAGAAATTTTGCATGATGAATTGGCTTTAATCGGTGCGGATTTAATCTCTGAAGTTTTGGCAAAGCCGAAAAAATATTCTCCGCAAAAGCAAACGGAAGATGATGCTTGCTATGCCCAAAAAATTGATAAAGATGAGGCAAAAGCCGATTTTTCAATGTGTGCTGAGGAATTGTGCCGTAAAATCAGAGCATTCAGCCCGTATCCGGCTGTTTATTTTGAGCATAACGGCGAAAGATTTAAGATTTTGTTTGCCGAGCCGAGTGCGGAAAAAGGAAGTGCCGGCGAAATTTTACATCTGGAAAATTGCTTGAAAATTGCATGCGCTGACGGCTCAATAAATATTACAAAAATTCAGCGCCAAGGCAAAAAAGCAATGGATATCGCCGAACTTTTGCGCGGATACAGCTTTTTTTAATTGACACTCAAAAACATTTTTTCTAATATCAGATTGCGCAAGATGATAACTTGCGTAAATTGTTCCTGCTTGTGGCAGGAAGATGATGAATAAGCCGGAAAACGGCAAATAATCATACTATAACTGCAAATAGGTTTGAACTTCCTGCTGCCTTTCATCACGGCGGCTTTTTCATTTAAGAGGAAAAAAATAAAATATACTTCGGTATACAGCTTTTTTTAATTGACACTCAAAAACATTTTTTCTAATATAAAGTTGCGCAAGATGATAACTTGTGTGAGGTGTAGAAGCCTTTTACTGTTGTTTTGCAATTAGCAAAACATAAATTGTTCCTGCTTGCGGCAGGAAGATGGTGAATAAGCCGTAACACGGCAAATAACCATACTATGACAGTAAATAGCTTCTAACTTCCTGCTGCCTTTCATCACGGCGGCTTTTTCATTTAAGAGGAAAAGAAAATGGAATACGAAGGATTTGAATCTCATACTCATACCACAGGTCCGGTTAAGCGTACTCTTGACGGAGAAGTTTGTATTACCGAAAATATCAGGTATTATCGCTATGTTCCGGTGACAACTTATGAAATAGAGATAGCACTGATGAAAATGAGCGATGATGAAATATTAGAGCTGATGAAAAGCATTACAAAAATTACCAAAGGAAGAGTAAAATTTGATATGGCTTATATGATAAAAGCCACCGAATGGAAAAAATTTGAAAAAGAACACGGATCAAGCAAATGTGATCCTGCCGAAATTGAGGCCGTTCGCAAGAAAATTGCAAAAAAGATTGAAAACTGGGAAAAGAAAAAAGATAAAAAATAAAAACTTTATTATTGCTGCCTATTTGCTTTTTGAAAAATTTTTACCTATATACTTTGGTATAAGGAGATAAAAAATGAATTTGGAAAAGTTTACCGATAGAAGCAGAGGATTTTTACAAGAGGCGGAAAAACTCGCCGGAAAAATGAATCATCAGTTCATTACGCCGGAACATTTGCTTAAATGTATGCTGGAAGATAATGAAGGAATGGCGGCTAATTTGTTGCGCCAATCAGGTGCCGATGTTAATGCCGTTATGCGAAAGGTTGAAACAGAATTAAACAAGCTCCCGAGTGTTGAGGGACAAGGAGTTCAACTTTCGGCTTCGCAAAGTTTTGTTAAGGCTTTGGCTCAAGCTGAAGAAATGGCGCAAAAAGCAAAAGACGCGTATGTTTCGGTTGAACGCTTGTTGCAAGCCTTGCTTATGAGCAAAAATTACGGGGTTGATTTGAAAGCCCTAAACGAGGCAATAAATAAAATGCGTCAGGGCAGAACGGCGGACAGTGCTTCGGCCGAAGATTCAATGGAAGCCTTAAAACGATTCGCTATTGATTATACGGCTCTGGCAACAAGCGGAAAACTTGATCCGGTTATCGGACGTGATGAGGAAATCAGGCACACAATTCAGGTTTTGTCGCGCCGTACGAAAAATAATCCGATTTTAATCGGTGAGCCGGGTGTCGGTAAAACGGCTATTGTTGAAGGCTTGGCTTTGAGAATTATCAACGGCGATGTGCCTAGCACGCTTGCGCATAAGCGCTTGATGGCTCTTGATATGGGGGCAATGATTGCCGGCGCAAAATATCGCGGTGAGTTTGAAGAGCGCTTGAAAGGCGTGTTGCAGGAAGTTTCTGCCTCCAAAGGTCAGATAATTCTCTTTATTGATGAAATGCACACTGTTGTCGGTGCCGGTGCTTCCGAAGGTTCAATGGACGCCTCCAACCTCTTAAAGCCGGCATTGGCGCGCGGAGAATTGCATTGTATCGGTGCCACAACCTTGAAAGAATATCAAAAATATATTGAAAAAGATGCGGCTTTTGCTCGCCGTTTTCAGCCTGTTTATGTGGGCGAGCCGAAAGTGGAAGAAACAATTTCCATTTTGCGCGGTATAAAAGAAAAATACGAACTTCATCACGGAGTCAGAATTTCCGATTCGGCTCTTGTGGCGGCGGCAACCATGTCTAACCGCTATATCTCGGACAGATTTTTGCCCGATAAAGCCATTGACCTGATTGATGAGGCGGCAAGCCGGTTGAAAATGGAAATAGATTCCAAGCCGGAAGCCTTAGATGAGCTGGACCGCAAATTGATTCAGCTTAAAATTGAGCGCGAGGCTTTGAAAAAAGAAACCGATTCGGCATCAAAAGAGCGCTTGATAAAAATTGAAGCTCAAGTCAAAGAAATGGAAAAAGAATCCGCCGAGCAAACGGAAAAATGGAATGCTTATAAAGGCTCAATGATTGAAGCAAATCGCTTGCGCGAACGTTTGGACAGAGCAAAAATTGAAGCCGAAAAAGCGCTTCGTGACGGTGAGTATGAAAAAGCCGGCGAATTGCAATATAAAGAAATTCCGGATTTGGAAAACAAACTTCGCAAGATGGAAAATAATCGCTTTCAGGCAACACCGGAAACCGTTACGCCGGATATGGTGGCTTCGGTTGTTTCTAAATGGACCGGAATTCCGACCGATAAACTGATGGGCGGTGAAAAGAAAAAATTGCTTGAACTGGAAACAAATCTGGCAAAAAGAGTTGTCGGGCAAGATGAGGCAATTAAGGCGGTGGCAAATGCCGTGCGCCGTTCACGTGCCGGTTTGCAGGACCCGAACAAGCCTATCGGTTCGTTCTTGTTCTTAGGCCCTACCGGTGTCGGTAAAACGGAATTGGCAAAAGCATTGGCGGAATTTCTGTTTGATGAAGAAAGCGCTTATGTGCGTATTGATATGTCAGAATATATGAAAAAGCACGCCGTTGCCAGACTTATCGGTGCGCCTCCGGGATATGTGGGCTATGATGAAGGCGGAGTTTTGAGCGAAGCAGTGCGCCGTCGTCCGTATCAGGTTATTTTGTTTGATGTGGTGGAAAAGGCACATCCTGATGTGTTTAATATCTTGCTTCAGGTGCTTGATGACGGGCGATTGACTGACGGCAAAGGACGCACGGTTGATTTCAAAAATACTTTCATTATTATGACTTCTAACTTGATTACGCGTGAAAACAAAGGAAGTATGACAGATATCTTAAAATCGTTCTTTAAGCCGGAATTTTTGAATCGTCTTGATGAGATTATCTTGTTCAAATCACTCAACAAGGAAAATCTGCGCAAAATTGTTGATATTCAAACTTCGCGCCTGCAAGAGCGGTTGAGTGCGCGTCAGATTAAGCTTAATATTGAGGATTCGGCGCGCGATTGGCTGGCTGAAAACGGCTATGACGCCGAGTTTGGTGCGCGTCCGCTCAAAAGGCTTATTGTCCAGGAATTGGAAAATCCGTTGGCGATGATGCTCTTGGACGGCGAAATCAAAGACGGCGACAAGGTCAGAATTTATGCCGATTCCGACGGACTGAAGATAAATTAAAATGTTTTCAGGCAAAAAAAGGGGCTGATTTTTCAGCCCCTTTAGAATTTTTCACTAACGACTAGTTGCTAGCAGGTTGGTTGCCGTCATTTAAGTTAACGGAAACCAAATCTCCGCTGTCACCCCAGTATTGAGTAGCAATTTGCATAGCAACATCACGAGGAAGTCCGTTAATTTTGATGGCATAATAGGTTACTTCATCAGCTGCAGTACTATTAGTAGCATCTTCACCGTTAACCGTCTTGGCTACGACTTGAACCTCTCCGCCATAGGAGTGAACAATTTTACTCAACGCATCTGCTTTTTGTTTAAATTCATCAGGAATAACTCCGGCATCATAAGCCTCTTTTGTAGTTAAGCCTTTAACATTGTTCTGAGCCATGAACAGAGTTTTTACATTGTTAATGGTGTGGGTGATACCATTCAAAATCTGATTGGTTCTATACTTGTCCATTGCCTTGGAATATCCGGCAATTCCGCCTACCGATAATACGCCGATAATAGCCAATACACCAAGCATTTCAATCATGGAACGGCCGTTTTGATTTGATTTAATCATCTTAATTAAAACCTCCTTAAAAAACAAAGTTTATATTAACGAAAACAGAATAACATTTTTAAGTAAATAATGTCAAGATATTTTTTGTACCTTATCAGTCATCAATTTCCAAAGTTAGCCATTTGCCTTTTGTGTTGTCAAAATGAGCTTCAGGATCATAATAATTGACGTTCAGAGCCAAATTTTTGGCTGTTAATTTCCCCATTGTCTGCAAAAGTTGCAAACCGGAGATATAATAGTCGTGACTGGCTTTTACTTCATTTACCTGCGATTGCAAAAGCGCCTGATAAGCATTCAAAACATCTAAAACCGTGCGGTTTCCGAGGGCTTCTTCTTTTTGTGTGCCTTCCAAAGCAATGGCAGAGGCTTTTATTTGCTCTTTGATGGAATCAATGCTGGAACGATTTGCCTGCATGGATTCCCAAGTTGCCGTAACACCTGCTTCAACTGCGCGCTCGGCCTCTCTTAAGTTTTCTTTTGCTTCCCATTTTTGGTATTTGCTTTGGCGAATTTTGGCGCGCGTGGCACCTCCGGTATAAAGCGGAACTGCCATATTGACCGTATATTCGGTGCTGGTTGTGCTTGGAGAATTGCTGATTTTGGACGATCTTTCGGTTTTGCCTGATTTGGCATTAAAGCTGACTTCCGGTAATAAAGCACCTGTTTTGCTTCTGACATCATATTTTGCCGCTTTGAAAGCACGTTCGGCTGCTTTTAAGGAAAAGTTGTTGCTTTTGGCATAAGTCAAAGCATCGGCAAAAGAACTCGGAAAGAATTTTTGCAATTCTTCAGGACGTGAAAGATTTTCCGGCAATTTTCCCACATAGTGAACATAAGCTGATTTTGAAACTTCATAATTGCCCTCGGCGGCAATCAATTCAGATTTTGCCTGAGCATAGCTGGCACGCGATTGTGCAACATCCGTGCGGGTAACTTCGCCGACATCAAAACGAGCCAAAATTTCATCAAGTTGTTTTTTTAACAATCTTTCGTTGTTTTGCTGTAACTTAACAATAGCTTCATCACGCAAAACATCTAAATATGCGCTTGAGGCATCAAGAAGAACACTTTGTTCAACCGCGTAAAGATTGTTTATGCCTGCTTTGGCGGCATTGTCGGCCGAACGCACGGCATTATAGGTTTGAAAACCGCTGAACAAAGATTGCGTGACCTGACCGTTATAACCCTTGGCATAGCCGTCGGCAGTCGGGGTATGACTGTTTTTGGTATGTGAATCGGTATAGTTTGCATTTGCCGTAATGGTCGGGCGAAATCCGGAACGCGCTATGGCGGCATTTTCATTGGTTGCACCGCTTGAGGCTCTTCCGCCTTGCAATACCGGATTGGTATTATAGGCACTGCTCATCGCTTCAAAGATTGTTTCGGCATTGGCGTTTGTGCTTAAAAATGCACCGAAAAGCATTGCAGATAAATATTTTATTTTTTTCATCAGTTCTTCTTTCATCAATTATTTTTTTGATTTTTTACATTAAAAAGGTTAAAAATCAAATAATTTGTTTATATTTATTTGGGATAATTTGCAATAATGTTAAGTAATTTTCAATTATTTCTGGTTTAATTTCGGTATAAAAAGGTATGTTTAAAATTTGTTCGGAGAAAAAAAGGTGACAGAAGATAAAAATCCTATGGCAAGGGAACTTGATCAGGCCAGATTGAAGCTCTCGATCGAGCATTATATTAAGTATTTTATCGGCAAGCGCGCTTGCGAGCTGACTAAAGAAGAGGCCTATAAAGTTGTGGCTTGGGCCGTGCGTGAATTTGCGCTTGATAAAATGTATGAAACAATGGCTCGCTATAATAAAGTCGGAACAAAAAGAGTTTATTATCTTTCCATTGAATATTTAATCGGGCGCTCTTTGGAAAATAATCTGCACAACCTTCATCTTCATGATTTGATGAAAGGGATTAAAATAGATGGTTTCCCTGATATATCTTTGCAGGAAATTTTTGAGGCTGAATATGATCCGGCACTTGGTAACGGAGGTTTGGGGCGCTTAGCGGCTTGTTATTTGGATTCAATGGCTTCAATGGGGTTGGCCGGATTCGGATATGGCATAAACTATCAGTTTGGCTTGTTCAAACAAAAATTTGAAAACGGTTATCAGGTTGAAAAATCTGATACCTGGCTCGGCGAAAATTCTCCGTGGCAGTTTGCACGCTATGACCGCACGGTTTCAATTCCTATCGGCGGACATGTTGAAGTGTATAACAAAGCAGATGGTAAAGTTAGTTATGTTTGGACCAACACACATACTCTTTATGGTGTTCCGTATGATTTTCCGATTGTCGGATACGCCGGAAAATCAGTTAATTATTTGCGTCTGTTCTCAGCCAAAACCGATGATGAATTGGATATAAATATCTTTAATAGCGGTGGATATATTGAGGCTGTGCGTGATAAAATCTTTACGGAAACAATTTCAAAAGTTTTATATCCGTCAGATAATATTGAGTCTGGTAAAGAGCTGCGCTTGACACAGCAATATTTCTTTGTTTCTTGCGCCGTGCAGGATATAATTCGCCGTTTCTTGGAAAAAAGCAACGATTTTTATAAGATGCCGGATTATGTTTGCATACAATTAAATGATACACATCCGGCTCTGGCAATTGTTGAAATGATGCGTCAACTCATTGATGTTTACGGGCAGGAGTGGGATGAAGCATGGGAAATCACAACCAAATTGTTTGCTTATACCAACCACACGTTGTTGCCTGAGGCTTTGGAAAAATGGAGTAGCTCTATCTTAGGGCGCATTTTACCGCGTCACCTGCAAATTATTTATGAAATCAACCGCCGATTTATGGAATTTGCCCGCTCAAAGTTCGGTGAAGATTCCTATAAACTCGGGAAAGTAGCTATTGTTGACGGAGAAGGTGATAATCAGGTTATCAAAATGGCAAACCTGTCTATTGTCGGTTCTTTTTCGGTTAATGGTGTGGCAAAATTACACTCAGAGCTGGTGAAAACTTCTCTTGTTCCGGAGTTTTATGAACTTTGGCCTGAGAAGTTTACTAATGTTACAAACGGCGTTACACCTCGTCGTTGGCTCTTGCATGCGAATAATCGTTTGGCTGATTTAATAGATGAAAAAATCGGTAAAGAGTGGGTTACGGACTTAGATAAGCTTCGCGGGCTGGAAAAGTATATCGGTAATCAGGAGTTCTTAAAAGAGTTTCGCGAAATTAAAATTGAAAACAAGCGCAGACTTGCTCAAAAAATGTATAGAGATACCCGCGTTATGATAAATCCTGAGCATATGCTTATTGTGCACGCAAAACGCATTCATGAATATAAGCGCCAGCTGATGACAATCATGCAGGTCATCGGAGATTATTTGGCTATTATCCGCGATAATGTACATCCGATTACGCCTAAAACATACGTTTTTGCAGGTAAAGCTGCTCCGTCATATACTTTTGCAAAGCTGATAATCAAACTCATAAATAATGTGGCCTCGGTCATAAACAATGATGACCGCGCCAATAAGTTTATGAAACTGGCATTTATTCCTGATTACAGGGTTTCTGTTGCTGAAAAGCTTATTCCGGCTGCAGACCTGAGTTGTCAGGTATCTACCGCCGGCTTTGAGGCTTCAGGTACCAGTAATATGAAATTTGCCTTAAACGGAGCGCTGACTGTCGGAACTTATGATGGCGCAAATATTGAAATCCGCGAGGCTGTCGGAGCAGAAAATTTCTATCTTTTCGGCTTGACGGATGAAGAAATCCGCGCAAAACGTTTGAATTATAATCCAAGGGAAATATACGAAAAGTCGGATTATATTAAGCGCATCTTAAACGCCATAAATTCAAGTATGTTCTGTGAGCATGATTATCCGCAACTGTTCCGCCCGATTTATGATTCGCTGCTCAATAGTGATTATTACTTCATTTTGGCTGACTTGGAAGCATTTAATGATGCGGTCCATAAGGCAGAAAAAGATTTTAATAATAAATATGAATGGGCGAAAAAAGCTGTTCTGAATGTGGCGAGAATCGGCTATTTTTCAAGCGATCGCTCGGTTATGGAATATGCTCAAAAAATTTGGCATATAAAGCCGGTGGATTAAAATTTTTAAGCAAATAAAAACTCCGTTACAACTTTGGTAACGGAGTTTTTAGTGGTTATTTGCGGTTGCGACAAATGTGTCTTGCTATAAAATAGAACACAACAAACGTCATCGTTCCTAAAAAGGAATTCAGCATGCCGACATCACCGTGATCTGCCATTGTAAGCAGATAATAAGTGACGAGCATCAAACCGAAGAAAGCAAATACGCCGGCAATCGGGTATTTCATTGAAGGTGATGAATATTCTTCTCCTTCTTTACCGGTTGTCATAAAGCCGTAAAAAGCACCATAGACAACCATTACTGCGTAGAAAAAATAAATGTCCATAAACTTAGGTTTTTTAGAGTTAATAATAAGATTTCTTATGATGAAGTATAATCAATTTTGCCAAAAAAGCAAGAACTTTTTTAAAAAATGTAGAAAAAAGGCAAAATAAAAGATTTTTTTGTTGACAAAAATATTTTTATGAGTTATTTTACAAGCAAATATAAATAATTAAATTTTTACAATTATGGAGAAAATAGATTTGTCTGTGCCATTCTTGGCTAAAGTGCGAAAAGTTGCCATTGTCAACAAGGACGGTAAAAAAGGTTTAGTGGTTACATTCGTGTATTATGCCACAAAACTGCTGAATGATGGAGAGGTGGTTGATGAAGAAGTGAAAGTTATGGAGGGACATCCTCTGTATTTTCAGCTTTCAAACTTGCGCTCCGGTGATGAGTTGCACGCCATTCCTCTGACGAATGAAATTGTTCGGATTATTCCGCACAATTGGCTCTTCCGCCAGCTGTTGAATAATAACGGTCTTTAACAAAAACCGCCCGCGAGTGTTCGGGCGTTTTTTTATTTTAAAATAAAATATAGTGGGATGAGTTGCTTTAAATCGTTGCTAATTTTTTGCACTATGTTTATAATTTTTTATGATTGGAGAAATAAATGCCGGAATTTTTTATGGAAAATATCTATCTTATCACCGCTGTTGCCGGCAGTTTTTTGTTGGTGCTGATTATGTTGGCGGTGTTGCTTTTTAAAAACTCACGTTATAAAACTTTGGCGGAAATTTTGCGTCTGCAATTTGAAGATGTGAATGCTAAAAAACAACTTTTGGATGAAGAAAATTATCGCCTGACAAACGAAAATACGCGCCTTAAAGCGGATTATGCCAATCATCAACGTTTTTGGGAAGAAAAAATGCAATATATTGAGCAAACCAAAAATGAACAGACGGCAAAATTTAAGGAAATATCCGGCGAAATTATTCGCCTGCAGTCACAGCAGATGAATGAAAATCAAAAGCAAACGCTTTCAATGATTTTAAACCCGTTCAAAGAGCAGTTGGAAACGTTCAAAAATGAAGTGAACAAAGCAAATAATGAAAATTTGAAAAATAAAACCAGTTTTGATGAACAGTTCAAAAATCTGCTTAGCCTTAATCAGGCTTTAAGTCAAGACGCACAAAACCTTACAAATGCTTTGAGAGGAAGCAAAAAAATGCAGGGTGATTGGGGTGAAGTTGAGCTTAATCGCATTTTGGAAATTGCCGGTTTGCAAAAAAATATTGACTTCTACACTCAGGAAAATTTCAAAAACGAAGACAATCAAAATTTGCGTCCCGATGTGGTTGTGCGCCTGCCGAATAATCGATGTGTGGTGGTGGATTCAAAAGTTTCAATGAATGACTATATTGACTATGTTAATGCAGAAAACGAAGAGCAAAAAAATATCTTTTTGCAAAAGCATATTCAATGCATCAAAAACCATATTGACGAGCTTTCCGCAAAAGAATATCAAAAGCTGATGAAAGAAGATTCGCTTGATTATGTGGTGATATTTGTGCCGATTGAAAGCGCGTTTGTTGAGGCAATTAAGCACGATGACAAGCTTTATGATTATGCTTATAAAAAGCATGTAGCGCTGACAACTCCGTCTTCGTTGTTGCCGATTTTGCGCACGGTTGAAAATTTGTGGCAGATTGAAAGCCAGAACAAATATGTGCAGAAAATTGCCGAATCCGGCGGGCTTTTATATGATAAATTGGCAAATTTTGTTGATGATATGCAAAAAATCGATAAAGCGCTTGCAAGTGCCAAGCAAAGTTATGACAACGCATTTTCAAAGCTGGCAAACGGTAGGGGAAACGCACTTTCAATAGCTCAAAGATTGGTGGCATACGGAGCAAAAGCAAACAAAACCATCGGCGTTGAATTTGAGGCCGAAGATACTGAAATTTTGAAATTACAAGAAACAACAACTGATGAAAAGGCATCGTAAAATGAAAAAAATCTTATTTACCGGCGGCGGCTCGGGCGGACATGTTACACTTAATTTAAGTTTGATTCCTCTGTTTTTGCAAAACGGGTGGCAAGTTGTTTATATCGGCTCAAAAACCGGCATTGAAAAAGAACTTGTGTGCAAAATTCAAGGTGTTAAATATTATGCGATTGAGACCGGAAAATTGCGTCGCTATTTGTCTTGGGAAAATATTAAAGATATGTTCAAAGTTCCGGTGGGAATTTTGCAGGCAACAAAAATAATTTTCAAAGAAAAGCCGGATGTAATTTTTTCAAAAGGCGGGTTTGTTTCGTTGCCGGTGGTAATCGGCGGATTTTTGAACGGTCGCAAAATTTTTATGCATGAATCAGATGTTACGCCGGGGTTGGCAAATAAATTGTCTTTGCCGTTTGTGTATAAATTTTTTACCACCTTTATTGAAACAAAAGACTATGTGAAAGACAAAAACAAGGTACAATATGTGGGACCGGTGCTGTCTGACAGACTTTATAACGGAAGCAAAGAACGCGCTCTGGATTTTCTGAATTTTAATAATGAAAAACCGATTGTGATGTTTGTCGGCGGGTCCTTGGGAGCAAAAAGCATAAATCGTGCGGTGGAAAAAAATATTGAGCAACTGCTGGTTAAATATCAAATTATCCATATTTGCGGAAAAGGTCAGCGCTCACCTATTATGGCTGAAGGATATAAGCAGCTTGAATTTGTTGATGCCGAACTCAAAGATTTTATGGCTGCCGCCGATGTTGTGGTTTCGCGCTCGGGGTCAAACGCTATTTTTGAACTTTGGAGCTTGAAAAAGCCGATGCTTTTGGTTCCGCTTCCGTCAACCGCAAGTCGCGGTGAGCAAAGTCTTAATGCGCAAGCTTTCAAAAATCAGGGCTTTGCCGAAGTGATAAAAGATGAAGACTTGGAAAAGCCGAATTTGTTAATTGAAAGCATTGATGCGGTTTATGAAAATCGCGGTGAAATGTGTGAAAAAATGGAAAATTCGGAACTGAAATATACTAATGCTTCCGAGCTTTTCAGGGAAATTGTTAATGGCTGAAAAATACAAAAACATCGTGATTTTGACCGGCGCGGGAATCTCTGCCGAATCGGGGCTGTCAACTTTTCGAAGCGAAAACGGGCTTTGGAATAATCATAAAGTTGAAGATGTGGCAAGCATTGATGGGTTTGCAAAAAATCCGGAATATGTTCATGAGTTTTATAATGAATTGAAACCTCTGCTTTTTAAGGCAAAACCGAATCCGGCGCATTTGGCAATTACAAAATTGCAGGAAAATTACGGTGCGGAAAATATCAGTGTTATAACGCAAAATGTTGATACTCTGCATGAAAAAGCCGGCAACAAAAATGTTTATCATATCCACGGGCAAATAAATCAAACCGTTTGCCTAAATTGCGGACACGTTTTTGAAACTTGGAACGAAACGCATGCCGATGAGAGGTGCGAAAACTGCCAAATTGCCGGAATGCTTAAACCGAATATCGTATTTTTCGGCGAGAGTCTTTTATATATGAAAGAAGTTGACTACCTTTTAAATAAGTGTGATTTGTTCATTTCCGTCGGGACTTCGGGTGTGGTTTATCCTGCTGCCGGATTTGTTCAGGTGGCTTATTTGAACGGCGCAAAAACAATAGAATTTAATTTAGAGCAAACGGAAAACAATTATATGTTTTCGGAGCATATCATCGGAAAAGCCGGCGTTACATTGCCGAAATTTGTTGATGAATTGTTGAAATAAATCAATTTTTTTCAAATGTTATGCTTTTGTTACAAATTGCCTTGAGTATTGAAAATCGGTTGATTTTTGAGATTTTTTTTCGTTACAATTTTTGTAATAGAAAATTCTTACGGAGGGGGGAAAAAAATTATCCTCCGCCGGTTTTGTTGATTATTAAAACCCCTTGAAAGAACACATCTTTCAAGGGGTTTAAGGTTAAACGATTTCTTCAGCCGGTATGCCGTCGGCAGTTAAATCAGGCTCAACGCCGGTCGGTTGCATCCTTGCTACATAAACGGCAACACGATATGCATGATAGCCGGCAATGCTTGTCAGGTTGCAGGCATCTTCCGCCGCATCACAAACGTAGAAATAGTATTTTCCCTGCGTTTTGTAGTGCGGAGCGAGCTGTGAAATAACCTCTGCAAGAGTCAAGTGTGGCTTAAATTCACCATCCTTCTTGACGGCCTTGCCGAAAACCTGTTCAACATTCACGAGGTTAAGTTCATCTCCGGGGCGAATGATCATATTGAGCTCAAACTCCGGATCAGGCACAACATCAATGACGTCTTGCATCTCAATTAAGTTTTGGCGCAGGTCAATCATCGGAAAAAAGGCGATTGTCTCGTGCTTTGGATATTCCGCGCCATCATGCAGATTATAGACAGTGGGGCGCGAACCGAAGCGCTTGTCCCAGAGACCGATGAGAACGAGATGTCTGCCTGCCTCAAGCAGGTCTTTCACATCCATATTTTCAGCGTTTTTAATACTTGCAAAATCAGAAATTTCAAGCTTTGCGTTTTCACTTTTCTTTTGAGCGACGGCTTCCTTGAAGGCGTTTAGCTCAATCAATTGGTTGATGTTCATAATTGTATAAAATTAAGAATTAAAATTTAACTGATAATGGCATATTATTTTTATTTTGTCAAGGTTTTTGGTGAGAATTTTAAAACGAATTTTTTCGACCTTTAATTAAAAATAAATATTTGTTTGTTATGGTCTTGTTAAAATGGAGTACTCGTTGAAAAAGTTTTTTTACATATTGCTCCTTGCTTTGAGTTTAAGCGCCTGTACCAACGGCAGGTGGCTTAATTTGGGCAGTTTGTGGGGGAGTTCCGATACGGTGCGTGTGGCAAAAGGCGATACGCTTTACAGTATTTCACGCAGTTACGGAGTTCCGCTGAAAGATTTGATAAATGCCAACCGCTTGAGGGCGCCGTACACGCTTTATGTGGGGCAGGTTTTGCGCATTCCGAGCAAGCAGTATCATGTTGTTAAGCGAGGAGAAAGTTTGTATAGTATTTCGCGCGATTATAATGTTGATATCACAACTTTGAGTAGGATAAATAATTTGAGCACGCCATATGCCTTGCATGTGGGGCAAAAATTGCAACTTCCGGCGAGTGTTTCGGCAAAATCAAATGCGGTGCAGACGAGCGCTAAAACAGCCACGACATCAAGCGTAAAAAGCAACAGTTATCAATATCAATCTGCGCCGATTAAAGACAGCTATACTCCGGTTGCCAACAGAAAGTCAAAGTTTGATTGGCCGGTGCAGGGACGCATTATTTCCGGATTCGGTAATTTAGGAAGCGGCCGCAAAAACGATGGTATAAACATTAAAGCAGATTTGGGCGCAACGGTTAAGGCTGCCGATGCCGGCACGGTTGCCTATGCCGGAAACGAGCTGAAAGGCTTCGGAAATTTGATTTTGATTAAACATAATGACGGCTGGATTACCGCTTATGCCCATAATGACAAGCTGTTTGTAACAAAAGGGCAGAAGGTTAAAAGAGGTGAAAAAATCGCCTCGGTCGGCTCTACGGGCAGTGTTACCACTCCGCAGTTGCACTTTGAAGTGCGTCAGGGCAAAAAGGCCGTAAATCCGCGCCCGTATCTGCCATAAAAAAACACCACAAAAAACTTATACTATCAGTTTGAAATTAACACAGGTAAACACTTATATTCAAAATTATCGTTGCCTTTAAAATGAATATTAATTAAAAGGCTTATTATTAACAAAACGCTACTTTATTAATTCATCTTTAGTGTTTTTTAGGTCTTTCATATTGAATGCTAAAGAATAATTTTGTGCTTTATTAATCTTTAAAGTAGGAGAAACGTTGCTTTCCGGCATAATATTTTTTACGACTTTATCCTTAGAACGCTTTATTTTTTCTTCAGTATTAAGAGCTTGTTCAATACATATAGAAATACTGACTAAGGCATTCCCAAATTTTGTTAGATATGCCAACGATTTTTCGGTTTTATCCACTCTTTCTTGATTTTCTTTTTCAATATTTCTCATATGATATAGCGGAGCTGTGTATTGGTCTTTTTTCCGAAATCCGGCATAAAAATGCATATGCGGATCAGTAAAAGAGGTAATCAAAAAAGCTTTTTGCGCATTTTCATTTGGCTTATCTACAATAGCCAACTTATCATCAGCTGATTTTCCCGAATTGATATATAACGCATCTAGTGGTGTGTCCTTACGATGAAATGATTTATGATAATCAACATGAAGGTCATCTTCATCAAAAGTATCACCATAACTATCATAATACCGTGTTGCACCTACGAAATTTTTTTTATCATCATTTCCGCCGTACTGAATTGCTTCGGCATGATGCAAAGTTGCCGAAAGCAATCGCCAGTCGCGGCGACTGCCAACGCCGGGGGTTCCATAACTTGCTGCTTCCCAAAAACCGGAAATTGCATCATCTTTTCTACCGTGTCGTGCAAACGCTTCGCTGATTTGTTGTATTGCTTTAGGATTATGATTGCTCAAATCTTCCCACCAAGCATCACGAGCGGCAACTTCTTCATCTCTTTCCGAATAACTATCAGTATCCGGTATAATTTCAAAACCTTCATCATCATATTGTTTTTCTTCCGCTAATGTTTCATCATTTTCATTTGCGTATTCATAATCATCATTATCGCATTCGTCATCATATTCATCATCGTCATCATCCTTTTGATGCCAATAATATGGATCGCGCCAATACCCATCCAATTCATCCGTATGCGGACTTTTTGTGAACATATATTCTTCCGTATCTCGAGTATAAACCTTTCTATCTTCTAGCGTGTTGTGAGAATTGACCACCATATCGCTCAAGTCTTTTAAATTAAATTGTTCAGCAATTTGTGGCTCTACTTGCAATGATTCCAGCGTTTCGCAAATAATTTTCATATCATTATATAAGCCGTGTTTGCGTAAAGCTTTGAATGAAGATTTATCAATCAATGAATCAAAGTAGTCTTGCATTGAATATTTCTTATCTTCATCATTTTTATGATTATGATATATTTCATAAATATTATGTTCTTCAAAATATTTTCTGTAAGCCGAGCTGACTGAATTTTCATAATATGGATTAGCTTGTACTTTATCAGCATCTTCTTTTCTGGCCTTTTCCATATCTGTTTCACTGTAATAAGGCTCTCCAGTTTCGGTATTTTTTCCTCTTTCATAAGAACTCCAAGTCCGGTCAAATACTTTTCTAACAGCGGCACGTTCATCGGCCTCTACCTCTTTACCTGTTGCCAATTCCACTTTTAATCCGTAAAAAGAACGCAAAGCATTAACTTTATTTAAGTTATTTTCTGTGCAGTTTTCATGCAAATACTCCATAACCCAAGCATCTAATTCTGCTAATCTAGGTTCACCTTCAGCAAGAATAAATTCATTAAATTCTTTTTTCTTTTGTTCATCTTTGGAATTAACCACATCATCAGCAACTTGTATCAGTTTTTCTGCTACTGCCAATTTTTTCTGTCGTATAATTTCTTCTTCGGCTTCATCTCTATCAACATACGGAGATTGTTCTTCCAGCGATAAAAAATTTGGATATAAAGTATCAACAATATAATTTTTTTTAGCAAAAGAATCCTCAAGTTTTCTGATATCTTTATAATCCCATACGCCATAAGCTTCTTCTTTTTTGTGTGATAATACTTTTAAAACCTCCGCATTCTTAGTCTGTTCAACTATTGCACTAATATTATGAGCAACCACTGATGATGTATCATCCTTAAAATTTATTTCGCTTAACAATTTACTTATATCCTGTGAATTTAATAATTTCTGCTCTTTTTCTCTTTGTTTAATATAAGATGAAACAATACCTTTTTTATCACTTTTTACAACTATTCGATTCCATAATTGTGTTAAATTAGTTGAATCCGTCGTATATTCAAATAAATTGGAAGTATCCTGTTGTTCTGTTTTAGAAGAAGATGATATGGTATTTAAAACACTAAGTTGAGCAGTAAATTCTCTAAGCTTTGGTTGTAAAGCTAAAATATCATCAGTAACACGACTCGCATCTTTATTTGTGTCATAGATTTTGATTAACAAAAGGCATTTTTTTAATATTTCTGTATTGTCCGGATTTCCTTTTGCAACTTTTTCTATAAATTTAAGACCATTTATCATATCTTCGGAATATAATTTACGGAAATTTTTATAAGAAAATTTTCCCATAATCAAATTAATATCTTTTTCAGATAAAACATCTTTTCCTTCCATATAAGAAAGAGTAATCGACCTTTTATCATCGGCAAGGTTTATAACTTCAGAAAAAAACTGCGGATGCATTCTTACAATTCTTTCAAGCCCGAAATCTTTCCAATACTCAAACTGTGCAACACTTTCAATAACTTGTTCAGCCATACCAGGATTATCATGAACAATGCTTCCAAGTACTTCCCATTTATTTTCTTCATCCCAAATGCCAAAAATATCATCAAGTCGTTGAATAACATTTAAACTCATTTCCTGATTAATTTTTACAATATTTTTTAATAAATTTATTTTTATGCTGTCACTAATGCGTTCAGAATCCGCCTCTATCATATCTAAAGCGTCACGACAAAGAGAGGGATATTCTTTTAGTAAATCGGTCATCCGCTTTATGTTTTTTGAATGCTCGGAAGAAAAATATCCTTCAGAAATATCCTTTCGGATTTCAAAAAATTTCTGTTTTGCATCACTTAAAGACATGCTATTCCTCTCTGATATGAAAACTCATCATTTTGTCTAATTGTAACAAAACCAACGTTTATTACCACTCCTAAGAAATGAACATTTTAAAAATGAGTCGGATCAAATTGATATGCCTAAAAAGCTTTAACTATATGGCTTTTAAGCCATTTTGACGAAAAATTGAAAAAATGCAAAAAAGTGTTGACATTAAACGTTGGTTTAAATTGACCAGTTTATCTTTTTGCAAGTTATTGATTTATCACAAAAAATTTCAAGTCAAAATTCTAAAAAAATTGTTTCGTTTTTGTATAAAATCTCATTAAACAGCACTGTTAAAATGTTAAGAAGAAACAAGTTTCCATTTAATAAGTGGAAAAATTGGTTTTATTACTTGATTATCGGGGCAAGTTGTACCTATATATTAAGAGTGTTAAATATTAGGAGAAACATAAATGTTTATAAATGATGCATACGCTGCGGCTCAACCGGCAATGCAAAGCGGTTCGCTTGGGGCAACGCTGGTGCAGTTGGCACTGATTATGCTTATCTTCTATTTTTTGCTGGTTCGCCCGCAACAAAAGAAAATAAAAGAGCATAACGAACTGGTTGATAACCTTAAAATCGGTGACCGCGTTATTACTAACGGCGGTCTTTATGGCAAAGTTGCCAAAACCAACGGAATGGAAATTACGTTGGAAGTTGCCGAAAACGTTAAGGTTGTGGTTGATCGTATGGCTGTTGCAACTCTTGCAATTGCCGAAGACCCGAAAGAAAAAGCTGCTGAAGAAAAGAAGAAAAAAGCTCCTTCAAAAGCAGCAAAATCAACAGCAAAAGGAAAAACTTCCAAAAAAGCTAAAAAATCAAAATAAAGGATGAACTTATGTATAAATTATCATTACAAAGAATTTTGATAATTGTTGCCATTTGTTTGGTCGGTGTGTTTTTTGCAATTCCGAACATTGTGCCGGATAAAACAAACCTGCCGAAATGGTGGCAACCGATTAACTTAGGACTTGATTTGCAGGGCGGTTCAAGCCTGCTTTTGCAAGTTAAAATGGACGATGTGTTGAAAGATAAAATGTCAACATTGGAAGATTCGGTTCGCCAATCTTTGCGTGAACACAGAATCCGTTATCAGGATTTGAAATCTTCAAAAGACGGAGTTACCGTTAAAATTGCCGATTATGCTGCCAGAGATAAGGCAAAAGAAGCTTTCCGCAAACTTGATAGCGGTCTGGAAGTTGTTGAAACCGAAAATGGTGATGGAGTTGTTATCACTCGCTATAATGAACAGGCAATAAACGAGCTGAAATATCAGGTTGTTGACCAATCTATCGGAATTGTTCGTCGCCGTATTGATGAACTCGGCACCAAAGAGCCGATTATTCAAGGGCAGGGAACGGATAGAATTTTGGTGCAACTTCCGGGTGTGCAAAATCCGGAAAGCGTGAAGATTTTGCTCGGTAAAACCGCAAAAATGTCTTTCCACCTTGTTGATGAAGCAACAACCGTTGAACAGGCACGCAGAGGCAAATTAAGCAAAACATCAAAGATTATGAACGGTCTTGAAGGCGGTCAATATGTTGTCATCAGAAAACCGGTTGTCGGCGGTGAAAACTTGACCGATGCCCGCGTTTCATTCCAAGACGGTCAGCCGGTTGTAAGCTTTAGATTCAACACTTTGGGCGGTCGCAAGTTCGGCGAAGTTACCAGCGCTCACGTTGGCGAAAGATTAGCGATTGTTTTGGATAATGAAGTTATCTCAGCCCCGAATATCAATGGTCCGATTACCGGCGGTAGCGGTATTATTACCGGAAATTTCACCACAAAATCGGCCAACGATTTAGCACTTCTTTTGCGCTCGGGTGCATTACCTGCACCGTTGGAAGTTATGGAAGAAAGAACAGTAGGTGCCGGCTTGGGTGCCGATTCCATTCATGACGGTGTGTTTGCTTCCGCAATCGGTTTGGCTTGTGTTATTATCTTTATGGTTATGGCATACGGCTTGTTCGGCATTATGACCGATATCACCGTTTTGTTAAACCTGGCTTTGATGCTCGGAATTATGAGCTTTATCGGCACAACTTTGACCTTGCCTGGTATTGCCGGTATTATCTTAACAATCGGTATGGCGGTTGATGCCAACATCTTGATTTTTGAACGTATGCGTGAAGAAGTTAATCACGGGCGCTCTATCCGTGATGCCGTAACATATGGCTTTACCGAAGCATACAGAACAATTGTCGATTCAAACTTAACAACCTTGGTTGCCGGTGCCGTGCTGTTTTATTTCGGCAGTGGCCCGATCAGAGGTTTTGCCGTCACTTTGACAATCGGTATCTTGACCTCAATGTTCACCTCCATCACGGTTACACGTTTGCTGACCGAAGCTTGGATGGCAAAAGCTAAACCGACAAAATTACCGCTCTAAAAAAGATAAGGAATAAGAAAAATGAAAATATTCAGTTGGATTATTAAAGATACAAGCATTGATTTTATGAAGGCTCGTAAGTTTACTTATGCCTTGTCAATTTTGCTGATTTTGGCCTCGATTGCCAGCATCTGCTTGCGCGGTTTTAATTACGGAATTGACTTCTCCGGCGGTGTTTTGATTGATGTGAAAAGCAAAAACGGTCCGGTTGATGTGGAAAAAGTTCGTAAAGATTTATCAGGTTTGAAGCTTGATGAGCTTAATCTGCAGGCTGTCGGCACAACCGGTGAAGAACTGATGATACGCGCTCAAGCCAACAATGCCGATGAGGAAAGTCAACGTATTGCCGTTAATCAAATCAAAGAAATTTTAGGTTCGGATTTCACTTTTGAAAAAGTTGAATCTGTTGGTCCGCAAGTCGGAAAAGAACTTAAAGTTGCCGGTGTTTTGGCATCGGTCTTCGCAATTTTGGCGATTTCGCTTTATATCTGGTTCAGATTTGAATGGCGTTTTGCCGTCGGTGCGTTGCTCGGCTTGTTTCACGATGTATTTATCGTTGTCGGCTTGCTCTCCATATTCCATATGGACTTCAGCTTGACTACGATTGCCGCTATTTTGACTTTGGCAGGTTATTCGGTGAACGACACGGTTGTGACGTATGACCGTATCAGAGAAAACTTGCAAAAGTATAAGAAAATGCCGCAATATGACTTGCTCAACAAGAGTGTGAACGACATTTTCTCGCGTACGATTTTGACCGGTATCACAACGCTTTTGGCGTCGGCTGCTCTGCTTGTTTTCGGCGGAGAGGCTTTGCGTAGTTTTGCGTTTGTGATTACGGTTGGTATTATCATCGGTACTTATTCTTCAATTTATATTTCAGTTGCGCTTTTGAATCTGTTTGATTTGCGCGCTGTCCAGAATGAGGAAACTGTTAATCCGTTTGGTAATGTGCAATAAAATATAGGTAAGAAAAAAGGGCGTCGGCGGGGTTCTGCCGGCGCTTTTTTGTTAAATAAAAGCTTTGTTAATATTTGTTTGCTAAACAAATTATGTCCGATGGGGAAAACATCGGACATATATCTTAACAACGAACAGAGTTAAACTCAACTTAACTTTATTCTGAAGTTAAGATAGCACGAATTTTCGCAAAAGTCAAGTATTTTTGAGAAAAATTGTGCGCGGGTTTAGCTTTGTTCTCTTTTATAAAAAGGAAACAAAAAATGATAATAAAAATTGTTTTTATTATTGCTAAACTTAAAATTTACTTATCAATAAGAAGATAAGAAAAAATGGCGTCGGCGGAGTTCTGTCGGCGCTTTTTTTAATAAAAGCTTTGTTAATATTTGTTTGCTAGAATCAAATAGTCCGGTGATGGGCACCGGACATTACTTCAACCATGAAAGGGGTTAAACCATTTCTTTAACTCATTTCTGAGTTGAAGATAGCATATTTTTCCTTGTTTGTCAAGTTAAATGTGCTTGGGTTTTTCCTCTTTCATCATTATGAAAGGTATAATAATGATAAAATTATTTATTATTATTCGGAAAATCCGGATTTTTTTATCTATAAAATATAGATAAGAAAAGGGCGTCGGTGGGGCTCTGCCGGCGCTTTTTTGTTGACAGGAACAAAAAATCTTGCTAGCTTAACATCAAGAGCACGGAAAGGTTGCTTCGGGGTCACAAAGCCTCATCAAAACAAAATTGATACTTCCTGACATCATGGTCGGAAGGCAACGAAATAGGGATTTATTCTAATACGTTGCACTATATGTTTTGAATAGTTTTGTGCTTCCGGCCGCCTTTTCAGGTGGCTTTTTTATAATTATTATTTTTGTATTTACATAATAAAATTTATTTGTTAATTTAACCTCAAGAGCACGGAAAGGTTGCTTTGGGGTCGAAAAACCTCGCTCAACAAATTTATACTTCCAGACTGTATGGTCGGAAGGTGGCAGAATAGGGGAAACCTGAATATGTCACACTATATCTGTTGAGATAGTTTTTCGCTTCCGGCCGCCTTTTCAGGTGGCTTTTTTATAACCCCTAAAGAAAGGAAAAAAATGTCTTTTAAGAACTATGATGATATTGAGCCGAAAACCGAAGATTTTTCCGCACTTTATAAGAGAATAAACAAGCTTTTGATGAAAACACTAAAGCAAATGGAAAACGCCTATGGCAGGGCTCTTAATAAAAAAGAAGTCCATAATCTCATAAGCATTCATTTTAAGGTAAGACGAATGGTCAGATGTTATAAATATCTGGAAGAAGAATTGAAATCGAAACCATCGTTAAACGATAAAAAATCTACTTAATTAAGCCGAATTTTTTCTTTCCTTGAGCAAGTTTTACGGCACCGTCAACAATATCAGCCTTTGTGATGACATAATTTTCATCGGTAATCGGTTTATCGTTGATTTTTAAGCCGTTCTGCTTTATCAGCCTGCGAGCCTCGCTTTTGCTGGCAACAAAGCCGATTTGCAAAAAGGCGTCTAAAACCCCGATTCCGGTGTCTAAATCGGCAGAAATGGTCGGTAAATCTCCACCGGCAACGCCCTGTTCAAATGCTTTAACAGCCGTTTCCTGCGCTTTTCTTGCTTCATCCTCGCCACGGCAGATTTTAGTTGCTTCAAACGCTAAAATCTTCTTTGCCTCATTGATTTCTTTGTCTTTCAAAGCATCCAAACGGCGCACTTCATCCATCGGTAAATCAGTATAAATGCGCAGGCATTTACCCACCTCGGCATCGCCGATATTTCTAAAATATTGATAATAATCATAAGAAGGCAGTTTTTCTTCGTTTATCCAAACGGCGTTGCCCTCGGATTTGCCCATTTTTTTGCCGTTTGAATCGGTGATAATCGGGCTGGTGAAACCGAACAATTCAGTGTCAAAACGGCGACGTCCCAACTCTGTTCCGGAGGTTATGTTGCCCCATTGATCGGCACCGGCAATCTGTGCGCGACATCCGTATTTTTGCAACAACACGCAAAAATCGTATCCTTGAAGCAACATATAGTTAAACTCCAAGAATGACATCGGTTGTTCTCTCTCAAGGCGACTCTTTACGCTGTCCATGGTCAGCATTCTGTTGACGGAATAGCAAGTTCCGATATCGCGCAAAAAGGCAAGGTAATTGATGTCCTTAAACCAATCCCAGTTGTCAACCATCAAAGCGTCGGTTGCACCGTCACCGAACTTCAAAAACTTGGAAAATGACTTTTTCAAGCCCTTAATATTATGCTCCAAAGTCGGCTCATCCAAAAACGGACGAAGCTTGTCTTTGCCGGAAGGATCGCCGATTCGGGCTGTTGCACCGCCAACCAAGGTCAGCGGTTTGTGTCCGCATTTTTGAAACCAGCGCAACATCATCAATGGCACAATATGCCCAACGTGCAAACTGTCGCCGGTAGGGTCGGAACCCAAATAACCTACTGCCGGTTTGCCTTTTTGTTCGCACTCTGCCAAATAGGCATCAAAGCCCTCAATATTGGTGCATTGATTGTAAAAACCGCGCTCAAGCATTATATTTAAAAATTCCGATTTGAACTGAGACATTTGTTTATTCCTTCATAACTAAATTTTAACGCATATTAGCATATAATTTTTGCAAATCAAGAAAAGAGATTAAGTTTATGACAATAAAACACATAAATTCTTTCGGAATTTTCGGCGGAGCATCACTCAACAGTGTGCAAACGGCTTTGCTGGAAACCGACGGACTGGATGTTTTTGAGGTGAAAAATACCTCTCAGATTTTTTATCCGGAAAATCTGGCTAATGATATTCGTTCAATTATCGGGCGCAAGGAATTATCACTTGAAGCTGTGCGCAATGATGAAAAAGTGAACAGAATCTGCGAAAATGTTACCTCGTTTTATGCCGAAATCATCAATAACGAAGCGGAAAATTTTCAAATTGATGTGGTCGGGGTTGACGGCTTGACTGTTTTAAACAAGCCGGAAGAAATTTGCTCATATCAAATTGATAAAGGGCAAGCTTTGCATAACTTGGTAAATAAAAAAATCATTACCCATTTTCATAAAGCTGATTTATTGGCAGGCGGACAGGCATCGCCATTGTCGCCGGTGTTTTTTAATGCCATTACCGCGCATTGTGAAAAGCCTCTGCTTATTATTGATGTTGAGGCTGTTTGCAGTCTTATTCATATTTCCGAAACCGGATGGATGACTGCGTTTGACTGCGCTCCGGGAATGGCAATGATTGAAGATTGGACCTATCGCCATGCCAATATGCAAGCCGATTTTAACGGACGCTTGGCTGCTTTGGGAAATTCGCATGAACAAGTTGTTGAAATGCTCCTAAACCAAAAGATTTTAAGAAAAGCACCGCCTAAGTCGTTTGATATAATGTGTTTTGCCGATAAAAAAGAACATCTTGAAGGACTTTCTTTAGAGGACGGTGCCGCCAGCGCCACAACTTTTATTGCTAAAGCAATTTTTAAGGCGGCAAATGAATTGTTGCCGAATGTGCCGGAACATATTTTCTTGGCGGGTGAAACCGAAAAAAATCCGACTTTGCGCCGGAAAATTAAACAAGAATTTGCTCCGCAACAAATTGAGGATTTGAAAAATATTTATGCAAACGATTCTTCCATCGGCGCGCAAGTTGTCGCATTTAATGCCGTCAGGCGCTTGAATAATATGCATATAACTTTTCCAAGCACAACCGGTGCTTATGAACCGCTTTCGGGAGGAGAAATTTATGAATAAAGCAAAAGACAACAATCCGGAATTTGAATTGCGCGAAATCGCCGTTTCGGTTGAAAATTTGAACAAATTTTATGGCGATATTAAGGCGTCGGATAATATAAGTTTTAAGGCTTATAAGGGTGATGTTATTGCGCTTTTGGGCCCGAATGGCGCCGGAAAATCAACGCTGATGAATATGATTGCCGGTTATCTTGCTCCGACAAGCGGAAAAATTGAGGTCTTGAAAAAAGATATTTCTCTTTATCCGTTATATGCAAAAGAAAATATCGGATTTTTGCCGGAAGGCGCACCGCTTTATCCGGATATCAGCGTGAAAATGTTCTTAAAATATATGGCGCAGCTTCGTAATGCTAAACAAAAAGATTTTGATGAAGCGGTTGCAAAAGCTCATATTGAAGAAGTCTTAAATCAAAAAATAGAAACGCTTTCTAAAGGCTATCAGCGCCGTGTCGGATTTGCGCAAAGTATTTTGAGCAACCCGCCGATTTTGATGCTTGATGAGCCTACCGACGGACTTGACCCGAATCAAAAAGATTCTATTCGCGCAATCATAAAACAAATGGCAAAGGATAAAACCATATTGATTTCAACCCACTTACTGGAAGAAGCGGAAACCGTTTGTAACCGCATTATTCTGATTGATAAGGGCAAAATCGTAGCCGACGGAGATTTGGCGCATATTTTGAAAACCGCTAATGCAAAAAATCTTGCTGAAGCTTTTCGTAAATTAACCGCAAAGGAAAACTAAGATGAAAAAATTATGGATTGTTACCAAAAACGAGCTGATGCGCTATTTTGTTTCACCGCTGGCGTATGTTTATTTAATCAGTTTTTTGGTGCTTAATGCTTCTTTTGCGCTTTATTTCGGTGATTTTTTTAACCGCGGACGAGCGGACCTTTATTCAATGTTTTCTTTTCAGCCGTGGATTTATTTGTTGTTTATTCCGGGGATATCCATGCGCCTGTGGGCGGAGGAATTTAAGAGCAAAACCATTGTGCAGATAATCACTATGCCGGTGAGCATTAAAACTCTTGTCTGCGGAAAATTTTTTGCCTCTTGGATATTTTGCGCACTGGCATTAGCCCTTACTTTTCCGTTTTGGATAAGTGTTAATTTTTTGGGACATCCCGATAATTCGGTGATTGCGCTCGGTTATGTGGCAAGCCTTATATTGGCGGGGTGCATGCTGGCAATTTCGCAAACAATGTCGGCTCTGACCAAAAATCAGGTAATTGCTTTGGTGCTGGCGGTTATTGCCAACTTGGTATTTTTTTGGAGCGGTGTTGAATATATTTTGAGCTTTTTCAGACTGTTTTTGCCGGATACGCTTATTGATGTTATTGCTTCTTTCAGCTTTTTGAGCCATTTTTCCACCTTAAGCGTCGGGCTTTTGGAATTGCGCGATGTAATATTTTTTGCTTCGGTCATTATCTTTTTTAATTTTACGACAATTTTGATTGTAAATTTTCGCACTGCCGGAACATCGGGCTGGTTGAAATCTTCGCAAAAAAACTATTATTTTACCGCTTGGACAATGCTGTTGTTTATCTTCTTCGGCATAAATATTCTGGCGAACAATCTTTGCCGTAATATCCAATTTGATGCCACGGAGGAAAAACTATTCAGTTTAAGCGAAGATACAAAAAATGTTTTGAAAAATTTGCCGGAGCCGGTGCTGGCAAAGTTGTATTTTTCTCCGGTTTTGGAACAACGCAATTCAGATTTGCGCAGAATGTTTGATAATATCCGCTTGCTTTTGCAAAAGTATAAAGACGCTTCAAACGGAAATTTTGAATATAAGGTGTATATGCCTTCGTTTTTGAGCAAAGAGGAAGATATTGCCTTGGCCGACGGGGTGCAACCTGTTCCGCTTATTGATATAAATCAAAATGCTTTGTTCGGCTTAACTTTGGAAGATACTTTGCAAAACAAGCGCGTTATTCCGTTTTTTGCACCGAGCAGACAAGAAGCTCTTGAGCAGGACATAACCTCAAAAATTTATCAGCTTTATCACAATAAGAAAACTATCGGCTTTTTGACAGGATTGCCGATTTTCGGCTCAACATCCGATGATGGTGCGACAGTTTCCGAACGTTGGAAAATTATAGATTTGTTGGCAGAAAACTATAATGTTATCAATATAACATCTCCGAAAGACATGGAAGAAAAAATTGATGCGCTGGTTTTGTTTGCGCCGTTCGGTGTTCCGCAAAATTTTGTGCAAAGCATCAAGGATTATTCAAAATCCGGCGGAAATATTTTGTTGATTATGGATCCGGCAACCGAAGCTTCAAGACTTTATTCATTTATGAATAATCGCTTGCAACCGACAGAAATCGGAGAACTTGCCGACTTTTGGAAAATCCGCTTTTATGATGAATATGTGGTGGCAGATTTGGCTAATTCAATCACGGTTGATGCCACAAGCGATTATAAAAGCAATCCGACTTTTACGCAAGATGTTATTCAGTTCAAAATAAAGCAAAATGATATGAATCCTTTTCATCCGATTACGCGTAATTTGAATGAAATTATGTTTGCTTCCGCTTCTGTTTTTGCGCCTGAAAAACAAGCTTTTGAAAATAAAGAAATAGAGTTTATTCCGCTTCTTAAAGCAAGTGATGTTTCCGCCGTTATGAACTCATCGGTGGTGATTAACGGCCTTAATCCGCGCGAAATTTTGCAACATTTTGAAGCGGACGACAATCAAAAAATTTTGGCGGCGGAAGTTCGCGGACTTATGCCGGATAATCAATTTGATTTGATTGTTGTCGGTGATTCGGACTTTATTTATGACCAATTTTGGGCGGGAAAAGCAAGCTTGCTTGAATCTGATTATGTTATCAGCAATTTTGATAATGCAAATTTAATTTTGAATGCGCTTGATTATCTGACCGGAAATTTTGACTTAATTGATTTGCGCGGAAAACAAGCGAAAAAGCGCTCTTTTGTCGGGATTGAAAATATGCGACGTTTCAATTCTTTGCAATTTTCGCGTCAGGAACAAGAAATTTTTGATGAAATCAATGAAGCAAAAAAAGGCTTAAACGAAGTTTGGAACAAAAAGAATTTTGAAGAAAGAGAAAACTTCACAGCCGATGAACTGGCGGCAATTTCTAAAATCCGCACACGCTTAAACGACTTGCGCCAAGACCTGAGCAACATCAGGATAACTGCGTTTGAAAGCATAAATATGATTGAAAAAACCGTCGTTATTTTTAATTTAGTTTTGATTCCGGCGCTGATAGGTGTGATTTTGTTGCTTATACGGCTGATAAAAATGGTTCGGCACCGTGAATTTGATTTGAAGTTTAAATTTGATATAAAACTCCTTAAACTTTGCCTTTTGACCGCAATTATTGTGCTTTGCGCGGTTGTATCGGTGTTTTATGCGACGCGAAGTGAAGTTGACTCTTATTATGATAAAATTGCGTTTCCGAGCATTCGGGAAAACCTTAATGAGATAAATAAAATTTCGCTTAAAACGAACAAAACAACTCTGAATTTTGAACTTGAAAACGGAATTTGGAAGCTGGCGGAGAAGCCGGAAATTCCGGTGTATCAGGAAAGAATCCGTCGCTTTTTGACCACTCTTGCCGATGCCAGATTTTTTGCGCGTAAAAGTAACAAACCGGAGAATTTGGCGAAATTTAATCTTGCGCCGATTGAAGATGAAAACTCGCTTGTAACGGAAGTAGAGCTTTCTGCCGATGATAAACAAATACAAAAATTTGAGCTCGGAAATATAAATATTGACTTGGGGCGCGGTGATAAAGCGGCCTATATCAAATTTGAAAACCAATTTCAGGTTTGGGAAATTTCCGCCGACTTTGTGGATATGGATCTTGATTGGCACGAATGGACTTATGCCAACCTTTGGGATTTGCGCTATGGCAGGCTCTCAAGCGTGGAAAAAATCAAAAGCGAAGAAAATATGATTTATCTTTTGAAATATCTTTTGAACACCAAAATTGAAGATGTTAAAAGCGAAAAGATTCCGGAAAATCCACTGATAACAAGCAAGTTTAATATTGAGAACGGTAATTATGCAACCTTTAATCTTTATAAGGAAAACGGCGAGTTTTATGCAAGATTTACGTTTGATGAAAACAACCAAAACAAACACTTGAAGCTTGTAAGTGCCTATTTGAATAATAAATATTTGAAAATAAACAGCGAAAATGCGGAGAAAATTCTTGAGCAATTTAAGTAATGAAAAATTAAAAATTTGGGCGGCGGAAAGCGGAATCGTCTTAGCCGTTGTTTTAGGAATTTTGAAGGGTTTTACGGCGGTATATACCGGTTCATTATCGGTGTTTTCTTCCATGATAGACAGTCTTGCCGATGCATTCTCTTCATTTATTTCGCTGGTTGCCGTGCGTTTTTCGGCGCTTCCGCTCAATGATAAACATCGTTACGGCTATGGCAAGGCCGAATCGTTGAGTGCGTTTTTGCAAGCGGCATTTATTATCGGCTCGGGATTTTTTGTTTTGTATGACGGTGTGCGCCGGTTTATTAAGCCGGAAAATGTCAGAGAAACAACACTAGGCTTGGCGGTGATGCTTTTTTCAATGTTTGCGACTTTGGTTGTTATATGGTTTCAAAAATATGTTGCCCGCAAAACAAAATCAATGGCGTTGGAAGCGGAAAGTCAACACTATGTTGTTGATATTTTAACAAACTCGGCGATTATTGTTTCTTTGATTTGCTTGAAACTTTTTGACTGGCAGTGGATGGATATTTTGACTGCCTCGGCAATTTCGATTTATTTGATTTGGAGCGCCGTTATTTTAGCATTAAAAGCGCTTGATGAAATTACCGACCGCGAGGCTGATGAAGAAACAAAAAAGATTATAACAGAGATTATCTGTGAAACAAAAGGAGTTTTCGGCTATCATGATTTGAGGAGCCGTGTTTCGGGAGCGCGCACTTTTGTGGAACTTCATTTGGAATTGGATGGAAATATGCCGTTGTTTGAAACGCACAAAATCTCTGATATGGTTGAAGATAAAATAGCTGAAAAACTGCCGAATGTGCAAGTAATCATTCACCAAGACCCTTATGGACTAAGGGAAAATCGGCTTGATGACGAATTAAAAGGCCGATGTGATTTATAACTTTTGACGCTGAAGATTCAGCGGGTGAAACAGATTTTTTGCTTTATTGATAAAAAAGGTGTTGACATTTAAAAAATGGTAGTGTAATAATCACTCCTGTCAATGGCGGGGTAGCTCAGTTGGTTAGAGCAGCGGAATCATAATCCGCGTGTCGAGAGTTCGAATCTCCCCCTCGCTACCAACAAAACTCCTGACTTTTATGAGTCGGGAGTTATTTGTTTCTTGACAATCTTTTTTGCTTGTTCTATTAAGAGAAAAATATTTTTTATGAGGTATGTGATGAACAATGATAACATTTTAACTGGTGACAGACCGACGGGACGCCTGCATCTCGGGCATTATGTCGGCTCCTTAAAGCGCAGAGTTGAGTTGCAAAACTCCGGCAATTATAACAAAATTTATATCATGATTGCCGATGCGCAAGCCTTAACCGATAATGCCGATAATATCAATAAAGTGCGTAACCATATTTCAGAAGTTGCGCTTGATTATCTGGCTTGCGGTTTGACGCCGGAAAAATCAACCATCTTTATTCAGTCACAAATTCCGGAACTTTGCGAACTTTCGTTTTATTATATGAACCTTGTTACGGTTTCGCGCTTGCAACGCAATCCGACGGTTAAAAATGAAATTCAAATGCGCGGATTTAAGCAGAGTATTCCGGTCGGTTTCTTTACTTATCCGATTAGTCAGGCCGCTGATATCACGGCGTTTAAGGCAAATATTGTGCCGGTGGGTGAAGACCAATTGCCGATGATTGAACAAACACGTGAAATCGTGCGCTCGTTTAATCAGATTTATAAAGAAGTTTTGGTTGAACCGACTGCGGTTCTGCCGGAAAATTCCACCTGCTCGCGTCTGCCGGGGCTTGACGGGGCAAACAAAATGAGTAAATCGCTCGGAAATTGCATTTATCTTTCGGATTCCGCCGATGAAATAAAGAAAAAAATTCAGAGCATGTTCACAGACCCGACTCACTTGAGGGTTGAAGATCCGGGGCATACCGAAAATAATCCGGTGTTTATTTATCTTGACGCGTTTTGCCGTGATGAACATTTTCAAGCATTTTGGCCGGACTATAACAATTTGGACGAATTGAAGGCGCATTATCAGCGCGGTGGTTTAGGCGATAGCAAAGTCAAAAAATTCTTGAATGAAATTTTGCAAGCCGAACTTCGCCCGATCAGAGAAAAGCGCGAAGAACTGGCCGGTGATGTGGGCGCAATTTTCGATATGCTGAAAAAGGGTAGTGAAAATGCGCGTGAAGTTGCCTCCGCAACCTTAAAAGAAGTTAAACAAGCAATGGGAATCGATTATTTCGGATAGTTGCTGTTGCCGGTAAAATTCAAAAGACCGTCTGCTCAAAGTCGGTCTTTTATTTTTTTGCTTTACTTTTGCAAAAATTTTTGCTAGCATTTCAATTGAGCATAAAAGGCTCGGAGGTGTCGAAACCTCATCCATCATTGTTCGTTTTACAACGAATGTCTAGTGTTTCTGACCATGCGGTCGGAAGGTTGCGGAATAAGGATTACTCTGTAATCAAAATACGCACACTATACATGATGGAATAGTTTCGAACTTCCGACCTCCGTTCGGAGGTTTTTCCTTTTATGTTTTAACGGGAATAAATTTTTTAGAAAAGGAAAACTAAGATGAGAAAAATTTTATTGTTAGCGGGAGTTTTATTTATTACGCGAAGCGCTTGGGCTGTAGAATGCTATCAAGGATTTGCCGTTCCGTGTCATGAATGGCAACCTGATGTTAAAGATAATTGCGGACAGGGGTGTACTTATAGCTATGATGCTGAAACTCTCACATTGACCGT
The DNA here is from genome assembly GCA_045602545.1 of Alphaproteobacteria bacterium. Taxonomy (GTDB): domain Bacteria; phylum Pseudomonadota; class Alphaproteobacteria; order RF32; family CAG-239; genus RUG410. The sequence goes on along the minus strand of JAZSBR010000007.1, from coordinate 568 downwards.
AAAAGCGGAAAATGATAATGCCACCATAAATAAAGGTGTTTTTATGCCTTATTCATATCAAACGGATACAACAAAGAAAACATTTCCGAGCGCAACCGGAGATATAAAGGTTGAAAATGTTATAATCGACGGGAAGTTTAAAGAGATAGACTTTTATGCTTTTTTGGGTTTGGGAGCCACTATTAAGGGAAGTGATAATACCTTAGTAGCTGAAAGAATACGCAGATCTGTATTTCAGGGCAATACAATTTCCGGAAATATAATTATTGATAGAATAGATATGAAAATGAGTAATTTATTTGCGGATACAACATTTTCAGAGGATTTTAAGATATATTGCGTCGGAAAAAATACTGAGGAGTGCAGAAACTATATCATAAACTCTTGTCTTGAGGATAATTGTAGAAATAAGGTGGAAGCTCTGTTGGTTGACGATTCGTTGTTCGGAAACATTGCCAGAGGGTGTTTGATACCGGAAGGAAATTTGAATTGTACTAAATGTGAAAAAGGGTATTTGGCAAAAGAAGGAGATTGTATTTCATCATCAGCCGGTTGCGGTGCCGGATAT
>JAZSBR010000006.1:0-28315 GCA_045602545.1 Alphaproteobacteria bacterium | reverse complement strand
TACAACCGATGTTACCGGAACAATTGAATTGCCGGAAGGAACAGAGATGGTTATGCCTGGCGATAATGTTAAAATTACCGTACAATTGTTGCACCCGATTGCTATGAGCGAAGGTTTGCGTTTCGCTATCCGCGAAGGTGGACATACTGTAGGTGCCGGCGTTGTATCTAAGATTATTAAATAACGTATAACGGATAACTACTTGAGGGGCTTCTCCTCGTGTACCTCTTTTGTACACGTCGTCGAAGTCCCTCTTCGTATTTATCACGTTCTCCGTCATTTAAGGCGGGGAGTTTTTTGATTCTTTGCTGTTTTGCATGCACTGCGAAGAAAGACCTTTTTCTATTAGCTCCGTTCTTCGAGTTTTTGCTTGATTTGAGGTTTTTTGTTTTTTACTGCGAAGTCCCTCTTCGTATTTATCACGTTCTCCGTTATTTAAGGGCGGGGAGTTTTTTTTATTTTACCTTTTGTGTACACCGCGCAGAGGAGCTTTCGTCAATTAACTTTTTTCTTGATTAGCTATTCTCAAGTCCCCTTCTTTTAATTGTTACTATTGTGTTTTGTTTCATTTTCTGATTTTTCATATCAGTTTCCAGCAATTCAGACGAATCTTTTTCCAAAAACTCGCGATTTTTAAGAAACAAGTCTTTTATCGGTTTGCCATCTAAAAGTTGTTGTGCTAGTTCATTCAATTTTGATTGAGCTTGCTCTTTGTCATAACCCATTTCAAGCAATTTATCCATATAAATCAATTCACAATAACTGGAAGGCTCGCCTTTTTTTGGACCTGAGTAAGTACTTGGTCTTGGTGCTGATAAATTTACATATTTAACATCACCTTTATCCGAATATATAATACCTGCTTGATATATTTCATAAGGACCTTGTTTCCCGTGTTGCGTTAGGCAGACATCAACATCATGTAAAAGTTTGAATTGATATGGATCTACCTGGGAAAATACAGAGTTTTTTATGATATCGTTTATGCCTTCATATTTTCCAGTAGCTTTCAGTTTTTCGATTTTGTTATCAATTTTAGCACGTAGTTCTTCATTCTTTTCCAACTTTTCTTTAAATTCTTGAGGATATGGTCTGGTTTTTGTTTCCGGAAATCTCTGTGTAATCTCTGCAATTGAGCCACCGCTGGTTATTTGTTCCACTAGTGATGGTATATCTATCTGTTTACCACTCTCACTTGCTATTGATTTGCTTATATTATTTATTATATACAAATTTCCTTGAGGGTCCTTAATGTGTATTTTATACCCTTCACCATCTAATAGCTTAGATTCAAGACTCTCCGTGATAACCGCTTCAAATCCTTGTTTATCTTTGTAACGTTTTGTAATATACGACCAACCATCGCTAAGTTTTATGTAACCATAGTCTTCAACAAGCTTAGCATCTGTTTTCGCGTTTTTTGCATCCTTTGCCATTTGTTCTTTTAAATTTGTCATTTTTTCTCTCCAGTATCAATATATGTTAAAACGAGAAACCCGTCATTCTTTCAGAAAGGCGGGCGGATGTTCGAAGACCGTGATTAAGTAAACGGCTCGGCGTTTTCGCGCTTATTAATATGAGCCTTATTGCACCGACATCCGCTCCGAAAAAAGAACGAAACATCGGTATACACCAACAAAATCGCAGTGTTGCGATTACTTAATCAAAGGGCTTCGATGCCCTAGAACGATATCAAATCATTCATACCAATATACTAGCAAAAAAAAATGATTTTGTAAAGAGTTTTTTTCTTTCAAAAAAATAAAATAAAAATAACTTGACATAAATTGTCTAATAATGTATTATGGCAACTGTGTTATGTATAATTCTGAAAAAAAATTACTTAAATAAAATAAAAAAATGGAAAAGAATTTTTTTTGCAAACGATATCTCCCGGAGGTGTTGTTTGCGCTTGTCGGTCTTTTGACTATTTCAGGGGCGATTTATTGCATGCCGTACTCTGACCGTCTGTCAACGGTTACGGTGGTTTCTGTTGTGATTATTCAAATGATTTTCACGGAGTTTCTTAAAAATAGGTATCCGGATAAGAGCTTTAAGACCTTGTGGTTTGCTTATATGGTTTTATTTTCATCAATAATGACTGTATTATCGCTGTATGCGAACAATATATATTTGTTGCTTGGTGTAACATTTGTCTTGATGGGAGATGCGTTGGACAGATATAGGCGCGATAAAGAAGCTCTTGAGTTTGAGGAAAAATATCCGTTCAGCCATGATATTGATGTCCTTTGTGAAACAGATGACGGTAGAAGAATCCGCTTGCCTTTCAAGAAAAGGTTCTTGGGAAATCCTATCGGCATATTCCCGTTCAAAAATGAGCCGGAATATATTGAACTTAGAGAATTTTCCAATAAAAAGGATATGAACGACTATGCAAGTGGAAGTTTGTTTCCGAATACGGATTTTTGCAATCGCATTGCCGAAAATTTGGAGCAATTAAACCTTTGTCTTAAAGAACTTGAGGCTCCGATTATAAGTGGTGAGTATTATGCAGAAAATCCGCTGATGAAGGGCTTGGGAGTGGTTGTAAGCTTCAAAAAAGGCAATGTTGAAAACGTCCCTTTTGAAGGTCAAGAGAATGTTAAATTCCGTATGATCGGCAAATTCTACGGAGAGTATAAACCCTTTAATTTCTAAAATTATGGAATTTATTACAATCGCCCGTTTGTGGGTACTGATAAGCTTTGCGGCTTTGTTTGCAGGTGTTGTGAATCTTTTGGTATTCTGTAAGAAAAACAGAGAATACTTTTTGATTAAGAATGACCAGAATACAAACGAAGCTTGGCTGACAAGAAAAAAGGTTGTTTTGAGCCTTTACCAGAGAAAAGAGCTGTTTTTGTTCTTTATTCTTGTGGTACATGGTGCAGGACTTTGTTTTTTGCACTACTGCTATGAAGGTGGTGAAAAATGGCTGATTACGGCTATATGCTTTGCTTTTGCTTGGCCTTTGGTCTTATGGCTTAAGAAAAAATCTTAAAAATTGAATCCCTTGTTGCTGTTGAGGCATCAGGGGATTTAGTTTTTTAAAGATAAAAATGTTGATATGTTAAATTTTTTATAAAAAAGTATTGACGATATAAAAAAAGTGTTATATTTAGGATTAGTCAACGTGGAGCGTTGGCAGAGGGGTAATGCAGCGGATTGCTAATCCGTCACCGTGTTAAAGCGGTGCATAGGTTCAAGTCCTATACGCTCCGCCAAAAAAGGAAGCGCCTGAAAGGGCGCTTTTTTTGTGCGTGAGAGTTAGGATTTGAAAAAAACAATATTTAGTTTCAAATAGCGTATTTTTTTATAAAAAATGCTGGACATCTTGTTTTAAATGAAGTATGAAACAAATGTTTAATTATAATTTTAGGCTTATGAAAAAGTTATTATTGTTGTTCGTCGCCACAATGGTATTGTGTGCTTGCGAAAAAGATGATCCTGTTATTGATACAGGCAATCTTGAGAATACGTTGTCTGAAAAACAGCCAGTTGACGGAAAGGTTTATACGGCGACTATTACCCGTCTTTATTCTGTTGTAATCAGGCATAATCTGATTATACCGAAAAAAGCCTATGTTATGGAGCTGAATGACAGCAGATATTTTTATATGTATCGTTCAAGTTTCGGCATGGATTTCAAGGTTGGCGACAAGATTAACTTTAAGGTTTCATCTCAAAATCCGAGTGAAATTGTTGAGATTAATGGTTATGAGCTGAGTGAAGAAGGCGAGGCAGCTCAACAGGGAGGCTCTGTTGATGCCGGATATTTATTTGCCTCTGATCCGATTGAGGCGACTGTTGATTGTGTTTTCTTGATGGATGTTAAGTATTTAAGCTCCAAACCAGTTAGGATGGTATTTATTGCCACAAAGAGCGGAAATCTTATCTACACCAGAAGCGATAAGCTCAATATTGATTTGCATTCCGGAGACAGAATTGTTTATAGTGTATATACATTGTTTCCGAACTCTATTGTTGAGTTAAAGAAGCTTAATCGCAATTAAGTATTAAATCCGGTAAGTGCCTTTTTGCCACTGCCGGATTTTTGTATTTTAATTTGTTTTTTGCAATTTTTTATTTACAAAATAAAATTCTTTTGCTATTGATATTTAGGAAATGGTTTTTTACCATTTTAAGAACCTTCGGTTCGGGGCTTTGAACGGCTCTATATCACGAGATACCAAAACAGGTATCCGTTTTCGGATGCTTTTTTGGTTTTAAAATCCCCACATTGGATGGGGAGCTTGTAGCGTATGTACAATCCTATTCAGGTTAAAGGCTACAAGAGTCATCGCTCGTGATATGATTGTTCAACTCCCCGCCCGCTGTAAAAACAGAGGGCATTTAAGTTTTTAAATTGTTTTAGAAAGGGACAAATAAATATGAAAAAACTGTTTTTGATGATTGGAGCGGCAATAGGAGCGATTCTGCCATTTGGAAAAGTGAATGCATATACTTGTACATATACATATAGTGATGGAACAACAGGAAGTGAATATATAGAAAATAAAATAACACAAACATATTGTGAAAGTAGTCATAATTATTGTTATAATGCAGAGTGTCCAACAGGTCAAATATGTAAAGAAAAAGATGTATATGACTACGTCGCACAGAGTTATTTTTATTACTGTTATAATGAAAATGATGATCTTATAGGAGGTTATACAGAAAATATTGATTGCGTTGGATCTTTCTCCGGTTGTAAATTTTCTTGTAATGATTCTGGTTGCATATATCAGGATGGAAATATGGTTGATGAAGAAGATATTGCTGATTATTTTTGCAAGGAAGGAAGTTTTTATTATTATGGCTCTTGTCAAGAGTGCTATAATACCACCTCGTGTTCATACGATAGGGAAAATGATAAATGGAATGTGACTTGCGAAGAAGGATATGTTCAAGCATGGGACGATTACGAATGCGCGGAATGCTACGGCGCTGATTCTTGTTCAAAAGATGAGGACGGAAATTATACATTTGAATGTTCTGCCGGATATTATCAAACATGCACTGATGATTATTCATGTTGCGACAATGAGTGTCCGGAGGGCGCATCGTCTTGTTATTTGGAAGATATGGACGATGAGGACTCTATGGTCATAGATTCTTGTAATAACGGATATTTAGAAAAAGATGGCTCTTGTATTTCAGCCACGGCAGGTTGCGGTGCTGGCTATCGTCAGTTTGAAAACTTCTGCAACCGCATTCAATATACCCCTGCCGAGGCGGCGAAAGTTTTGACCGATGATAACAACAATTCGGTAACAATTACTTTCAAAAAGTAAAATACATTAAATCGGTTGTTTAAAATAATTTATACATCAAAAATAATTAAAAGAGGTATTTGCGCAATGAATACCTCTTTTTTCTATCTTAAACTGCTAAAATAAACTCAGTCTTTCAGCCAATTGCGGATTTTTTCATCCGGAACTAAGGCATAAACTTCATCTAAGTAAGCATCTATCAGAATTTTTTTTGCTTCATCTAAAGGTATTCCGCGCGATTGCATATAAAACAACTGTTCGGCGTCTAAATCTCCGCTGGTTGCTCCGTGCGAACACTTTACATCATCGGCAAAAATTTCCAACTCAGGCTTGCAATCAACAACGGCATCATCACTCAATAAAAGTGCGCGGTGCAATTGATTTCCGGAAGTTTTAACGGCATCTTTGGCAATATGAATTTGCCCTTGGAAAACACCTTTGCTTTGTCCGTTCAACACACCTTTTATCAGCTGATTTGACGTTGTATATTCTGCCAAATGACGTATGTTTGTTGTTATATCGCTGATACCTGAATTATCAAGTTTATAAACCCCGTCAACCTGAGCGTAAGCTCCTTTTTCAAGAAGACCAACAAGGTTTTCGGTGCGGGCAAATGAGCATTCTTTGTGACGGCAAAAAGCCTTATAACTTCCGTCTTGTTTGATTGCTACGGCATTTAAGGCAATATGATAAGCTTGGTCGGATTCCGATTGCTTTTTATAATGTCTCAGATGCGCGTTACGACCGATAAAAATCTCGTTGACTACATTATTGAAATATGCACCGTTGCCGTCATAATCTTCCAAAATCACGGCTTCGGCACCGTTTTCAAGCACGATTACATTATGAATGTTATTAAATAATGCGCTTTTGCCATGCGAGTGATAGTGCAACAAAATCGGTTTTTCAATTACGGCTCCGCGCTCAACGGTTATAAAAACGCCTTGCTCCAAAAAAGCATTATTCAAGGCGGCAAACGGAAAATTTTCCGCTTCAAAATTTTTGGATAAATATGTTTTAACGTCGCCGTCATAAAGCGCTTCAATCATAGGTTTTGCGCATATTTTAGCATCAAAATCAAAATGTTCGGTAGCCAATTTTCCGTCACAAAACTTGATTTCATAAAAATTTGTTTTCTTATGCTCGTGACAATGGCAATTTTCGTCACATTCATGCGGAGTTGTATCAATTTCAAAATCATTTAAAATATTCGGCTTTAAATAAGAATATTTCCAAGCTTCGGTTTTGGCATTAGGAAAGCCTTGTTTTTCAAAAGCGCGCAGATTTTTTTCTCGAAAGCCGGCAAGCCACGGAATATCTTCGCCCCAAAGTTCAATATTTTTACCTTTGAATTCCATGTTTTAAGCCTTCAAATATTCGCCGTAACCATTATTTTCTATTTCTTCCGCCAATTCAAAACCGCCGGTTTTAACAATTTGCCCGTCAACATAAATATGCACAAAATCAGGATGTATCAGCTTTAACAAGTTCAAATGGTGGGTAATTATCAGAAGTGAATTTTGCTGATTATGCAACAAATTAACTCCTTCGGCAACCGTTTTTAAGGCATCAACATCAAGTCCGGAATCGGCTTCGTCAAGAATCGCCAATTTCGGCTCCAAAAGGCTCATTTGCAGGGTTTCAAGGCGTTTTTTTTCACCGCCGGAAAAGCCGACATTCAGCTCACGTTTGAGCATATCAGCAGAAATATTGAGCGCTTTGGCTTTTTCTTTTAATAATTTCAAAAATTCAGCCGAATCAAGTTCTTTTTCACCACGATATTTACGCACGGCATTAACGGAATGCTTCAAAAAATTGTTGGTTGCAACCCCCGGTATTTCCACCGGATATTGCAGGCATAAAAACAAACCTTCTCCGGCGCGTTCTTCCGGTTTTAGGTCAAGCAGATTTTTGCCGTTAAAATAAATCTCTCCGGCACTTACTTCATAATTTGGTTTACCGGTCAAAATATGCGAAAGTGTAGACTTTCCGGCACCGTTCGGTCCCATAATAGCATGAACCTCTCCGGCATTTACGGAAAGCGAAAGATTCTTGATTATTTCTTTTTGCGCCACTCCGGCATAAAGGTTTTTAATATCAAGTAAAGCGGTCATAAATTTTCCTTTTCCCAATTTTCCAAGCGCTGAGCAATTTTTTTCATTTTCTCCGATTTATAGTCGGCAACTTTTTGCTCAATATCATAACAGCATTTGAGCTGTCCGAGCATGATTTCAACATCGGCGGTTTCTTCTATCAATTCGGCGATATTGTCTTTTTTGCGATTGATATTTTTTAAAATTTCTTTAGTTAATTCAGACATTTCTTCAATAACCTGCATCATCTGCGGTTCTTTACCCCAGTCTTTCAATGCGCGTTTATATAATTCATTTTCAGTCATCCTACGCTTCCTTCCAAGCTGATGTTTATCAATTTTGTGGCCTCAATAGCAAACTCCATCGGCAAATGTTGCATAACTTCCTTGCAAAATCCGTTCACAATCAGGCCGATTGCCTCTTCTTCTTTTAATCCGCGTTGCAAACAATAAAACAATTGTTCTTCGCTGATTTTAGAGGTGGTTGCTTCATGTTCCAATACGGCGCTTTTGTTTGCATTTTCAACATACGGAACAGTGTGCGAACCGCAGGTCGAGCCGATAAGCAAACTGTCACATTGTGAATAATTGCGGGCATTATCGGCATTTTTCGCCACTTTCACGAGTCCGCGATATGTTTGGTTTGAAAAACCGGCGGAAATACCCTTAGAAATAATTTTTGAGGTGGTATTTTTACCCAAATGAATCATTTTTGTACCGGTGTCGGCTTGCTGATAATTATTGGTAAGCGCCACCGAATAAAACTCGCCGGATGAATTATCGCCTGCCAAAACACAGGACGGATATTTCCAAGTAACAGCCGAACCGGTTTCAACCTGCGTCCATGAAACTTTGGAATTTTGCCCTTTGCACAACGCGCGCTTGGTAACAAAATTATAAACACCGCCTTTGCCGTCTTTATCGCCCGGATACCAGTTTTGCACGGTAGAATACTTAACTGAAGCATTATTCATCACCACAATTTCCACAATTGCCGCATGAAGCTGATTTTCATCGCGTTGCGGGGCCGTGCAACCCTCCAAATATGAAACATACGAATCATCTTCCGCCACAATCAATGTGCGCTCAAATTGTCCGGTATTTTTGGCATTTATGCGGAAATAGGTTGAAAGTTCCAAAGGGCAGGTAACGCCTTTTGGAATATATACAAACGAGCCATCGGTGAACACTGCCGAATTAAGGCAGGAAAAAAAGTTGTCCGTATATGGCACAACCGAACCCAAATATTTTTGCACCAATTCCGGATGATTTTGAACAGCCTCGGAAATAGAGCAGAAAATCACGCCTTTTTCAGCCAATTTCGCCCGATATGTTGTGGCAACCGAAACGCTGTCAAACACGGCATCAACCGCCACACCGGCCAAAACTTCCTGTTCTTTTAAAGGAATTCCGAGTTTGTTATATGTTTCCAAAAGTTTGGAGTCCACTTCATTAAGGCTTTTCGGCTTAACCTTTTGCACCGGCGCGCTGTAATATTGCAAGCTTTGATAATCAATTTTATCATAGGTCAGTTTAGCCCAAGTCGGCTCAGCCATCGTCAGCCAATGGCGATAAGCTTTTAAACGCCGATCCAAAAGCCAATCGGGCTCATTTTTTTTAGCGGAAATCAGGCGGATTATATCTTCATTCAAACCGCAAGGCACGGTTTCGGAAGCAATATCGGTAACAAAACCGTATTTATAATTGTCACCGCTTTCATCGGTTATGTCTGGTAAATCTGCCATTTTCTGCCTTAAAATGTATTAATTTCTTCGGATAATATACAATTATACAAAAAAAAGCAAGAGGCTAATAATAAGAATAAACAGAAACAAATTTGTAAAAAAAAAATAAAGAAAAAAGTTTTTTTTACTTGCAAAATGAAAAAATATGGTGTATTGTGACAAAAGAGTTTATAAATTTATGTCTAACTTAAAAATATTTTTATGAGTACACAATTTTCTCGCGAAGAGCGAGCAGTGATTTCGAAGAAATTCCGTGAAGAAATTCAAAATCATGGAATTCAGAATGCGATCCTAACCGTTATTGACAGCACAAGCGACAAAACAGAGGTGCGCAAAACGGTTCTAGTGCAGCAGTGCCGCAAAAAAGACTTCGCGAAGAAGTTTTCTGCCGCCTGTGATTCTCTGATTGCATCTTGCAAGAGTAAGGGAATGGCTATAATCAAGTTACGCAATGAGATCCTGCCGCTGTGATTATCCGGAAGATAACACGCGAGTTCAAGTTCAAGCCCACCGGTTCAAACCGCTGGGCTTTTTTTTATAAAAAATCACTAAAAAATATCTTGACATAGCAATATATTTGGTATAAAAGCTTTCCCGAACAGTAAGTTTTTTACTCTTCATCAGTTTGAATAATTTATGCTCCGAGGAGTCCGTCAGCCAGCGAGGTTTCGCACACTGACGCGGGTTTTATTAGAGCATAAAATAAAAGGAAAAAGGATAAAATTTTTAATGTTTGAAAGCTTAACCGATAAACTTAGTCAGGCTTTTGCTAAAATCACTTCGCGCGGTGTTTTAACCGAGCAGGATATCGATTCGGCAATGCGTGAAATTCGGATAGCTTTGTTGGAAGCCGATGTGTCGCTTGCCGTAGTTAAAGATTTTATCGCTAAAGTTAAAGAGCAGGCCTTGGGTGAAAAGGTTGTTAAATCAATAAAACCGGGGCAGATGGTTGTTAAAATCGTTCATGATGAGCTGGTTAGGCTTTTGGGCGATGAAAATAATGCTCTGAATTTTAATGCGCCGGCACCGGTTTGCTTTTTGATGGTCGGTTTGCAAGGCTCTGGTAAAACAACCACAACGGCAAAAATTGCCAAGAAATTAAAGAAAAACAAGCGCATATTGTTGGCATCACTTGATATATATCGTCCGGCGGCACGTGAACAACTGGCTCAGCTCGGCAGACAGATTGAAGTTGATGTTTTACCGATAATAAATAATGAAAAACCGCTTGAAATCACAAAACGTGCCTTGGCTGAAGCCAAAAAAGGCGTGTATGACTTATTGATTTTGGATACAGCCGGTCGTTTACAAATTGATGATGAGTTAATGCAAGAGGTTGCGGATGTTAAAAAGTTGGCAAACCCAACCGAAACATTGCTGGTTGCCGATGCTTTAATCGGTCAGGAAGCTTGCAATGTTGCAAAAGAATTCAACGAAAAAGTCGGTATAACCGGATTGGTTTTGACGCGTGTTGACGGCTCATCTCGCGCCGGTGCCGCTCTTTCAATGAAAATGGTTTCAAATGCGCCGATAAAATTCTTAGGAACAGGCGAAAAGCTTGATGAAATTGAAGAATTTCATGCAGACAGAATCGCCGGCAGAATTTTAGGGCAGGGCGATGTTGTATCACTGGTGGAAAAAACTATGGAAACCATTGATAAAGCAGAAGCCGAAAAAATGGCAAGCAAAATGATGAAAGGTTCGTTTGATATGAACGATATGCTTGCTCAAATGCAACAAATTAAAAAACTCGGCAGTATCGGAAGCATAGTCGGTATGATTCCGGGGCTGTCGAAATTTAAGTCTCAGATTGAAGATTCCGGAGTGGGCGACAATCTGATGAAAAAACAGGAAGCGATAATTCTTTCAATGACCAAAAAAGAACGTGCGCATCCCGAAATTATCAAAGCTTCTCGCAAGAGAAGAATCGCGCTCGGCTCCGGAGTTACCGTTCATGATGTTAACGTTTTGCTCAAATCATATGAGCAGATGTCTACCATGATGAAGAAAATGGGCAATTTCGGCTCTTTTGTCGGAATGGCTAAAATGTTTAAAACCAATCCGTTTGCAGGTGGTGCAGGCGGATTAAACAAGCGATTTCCGTTCTAATCAAGCGGGAATCAGAACTGATTTTTGAAAGGAAAAATTAAAATGGCAGTTCGTATCAGATTATCCAGAGGCGGTTCCAAAAAACGCCCGTATTATCACATTGTTGCGGCAGATCAAAGAGCTCCGCGCGATGGCAGATTTATTGAAAAACTCGGTTCTTATAACCCATTGTTGCCTCAAGATCATGAAGCACGTTTGGTTGTAGACAAAGAAAAAGTTTCCGCTTGGCTTTCTAAGGGAGCTCAGCCGACTGAAAGATTGCAGAAGATTTTTGCAAATTTAGGTCTTTGCGCTGCGCCTTTAATGAAAGAACAACCGAAAAAATCTGCTCCTAAAGCAAAAGCTTTGGAAAGATTGAAGGAAAAAGAAGCTAAAGCCGCTGCCGCTGCTGAAGCTGCAAATTCCGCTACCGAAGAATAATTCGGTTTGATTGATAGTTATTTTGTGCTTATGAAAGATTGGGACTTTGATGACAAATAAACGTGTATGCATCGGAAAAATTGTTGCCGCTCATGGTATAAAAGGCGAAGTTAAGGTGTTGAGTTATACCTCAAACGGCGCCGACATTGATAAGTATGGTGAGTTGGAAAATAAAGAAGCAACACGCAAATTCAAAATCAAAGTTATCGGAGCCGTTAAAGGTTCATTTAAGGTGAAAATTCAAGGCGTTAACAACAGAAATGAGGCCGAAGATCTTATCGGTACGGAGTTTTATGTTAATCGTGACGTTCTGCCTGATTTAGATGAAGAAGAGTTTTATTTTTCTGATTTAATCGGCTTGAAAGTTTGCTTGAAAGATAAAGACCACGAAATCGGAAAAGTTGTATGCTTTGATGATTTCGGTGCCGGAACGATTATGGAAATTAAAATTTCCGGTCAAAAAGAAACCGAAATGTTGCCTTTTACAATAGAATATGTTCCGACAATCAATCTTGAAGAAGGATATATTATTGTTTCATCTGCCACGATGGTTTTTGCCGCCGATGATGAGGAGGAAAAAGCTTAAAATGGCTCTTAATGTCACCGTTTTAACGATTTTTCCGGAAGTTTTCCCAGGTTTTTTGGGATATTCGCTGACGGGTAGGGCGTTAGAAAAGGGGCTTTGGAGTTTGAAGGCTGTCAATATCCGAGATTATGCTTTTGATAAGCACGGCTCGGTTGATGATACTCCGTGCGGAGGCGGTGCCGGAATGATTATGCGTCCCGATGTTTTGGGCGAGGCGATTGAACATAATCATAAAAAAGGCAAAATCATCTATATGTCACCAAAAGGCAAACCGCTTACTCAAAAAAAAGTTCATGAGCTTAGCAAAGAGGAAAATTTAACAATTCTTTGCGGTCGCTTTGAAGGAATTGATGAGCGTGTGATTGAAGAGTATGATATAGAAGAAATTTCTATCGGCGATTACATCTTGACCGGCGGTGAACAAGCGGCAATGATTTTACTTGATGCGGTTGTGCGTCTTATTGATGGGGTTTTGGGAAATGCCGAATCCATTCAGAACGAAAGTTTTGAAAATTCGCTTCTTGAATATCCGCAATATACGCGTCCCATAGAGTGGAAAGGAAGGAAAGTTCCTGAAATTTTGCTCAGCGGGCATCATGAAAACATTGCAAAATGGCAGATAGAACAGGCAAAAAAAATAACTAAAGAAAGACGTCCGGATTTACAAAAAGAAAAAAGTTCTTGATTTTTGATAAATTTCGGTGTATAGAAGTCAACAAAATAAATGAAAAGGTTTAAAAAAATGAACATTATTGAAAATATTGAAAAAGAGCAGATTGCCAAGCTGATGGAAGGCAAAAATCTTCCTACATTCAAAGCCGGTGACACTTTGCGCGTTCATACCAAAGTTAAAGAAGGCGACAGAGAGCGTATTCAGGTTTATGAAGGTGTTTGCATTGCTCGCAAAAATGACGGTTTGAACTCTTCGTTCACTGTTAGAAAAATTTCATTCGGTGAAGGTGTTGAACGTGTATTTCCGCTTTATTCTCCGAATGTGGCAAAAATTGAAGTATCACGTGTGGGTAAAGTTCGCCGTGCCAAGTTATATTTCTTGCGTGCATTGCGCGGTCGTTCCGCTCGTATTGCCGATGATTTGTCTGTTTCGGTTAAAGATGTTAATGCCGGCAACAAATAATTCGGTCAGATAAATTTTGTTAAAACCCCCAGAGTTTTGTTTAGCTTTGGGGTTTTTTGTTATGAAATAAAATTTCAACTTTACAATAAAAAAATCTTTTGCTATATTCTTCGCAGAGTACTCATAGTGGGTGCTCGGAGGTGTAGAAACCTTACCAATACAAATAATAAATAATCTTTCAGCTGTTTTGATGGCTGGAAGGTGGCAGAATAAGAGGTATGCTGATATTTCAAATATGCCACGCTATGTGTATTGGATAGTTTCTACCTTCCGGCCATCTCATTTGAGATGGTTTTTTACATTGATATAGTCGATATAGTGATTATTTTGATGTAAACAACTGACACAATATATTTTGGAGAAAAATATGAAGAAAATATTTTTAATGATAGGAGCTGCGATAGGGGCATTATTCCCGTTCAGCAGAGCAAATGCTGATGAGTGTACAAGTTATGAATACAATTACTACAATCATAAACTCGAGTCATACAAAGAGCGATGTTATGATGTTAATGGTGTGATGACATCAAGAAGTTTATATTCTTGCGATTCGAATGGAAATTGTAATCAATGGGAAAATCATTATTATGATTCTGACGGAAACAGGATATTTAAAGAATATAATAGCAACTGTAGTCAAATACAAAAAAATTGCACATCTGATATAGAAAATTTTGATAATGGTTGGTCGGAAACATATACTACATATGATGGTAATGGTAATATTGTATCTAAATCAGTCAGCCGTGGAGGCAATGCAGAAGAATACTATAGATGTTCCAACAATATATGTACTCTATCATACACTAAAGATGACAAAGGTAAGTTTACCACATATGACTGTTCAGGAAACACTTGCACAATAAAAAGTATGACTAAAGATTACAATAAAGATAGTTATGATTGTACAAGCGGAACTTGTCATGCTAGAAAATACTGTTCAGGAAATTATTGTTTTTATTATAGTGACAATAATAATTTGACAGGCGGTTACTCCGCTGTTTGTTACACTCCTAGAAAAAATAGCGATTTTACTTGTAGCGGTTCAGGTGCAAATAAAATTTGCAAGTGTGATAATAGTAATACAGTTTTAGATCCTTCAATTTACGAGAATTTCTTAACGGCACCGACCATGGAAATGCCATCCGAACCATATTGCGGGCGTTCATACTATGCTGAAAATGGTGCTTGTAAGAAATGTCCAGACAATACAGATTCGTGTACTTCAGCCACAGATTTTGAATGTGCCCGCGATTATGCCGTAAATAATAATGGTGAATGCGAATATTGCGCCGATTCCAGATACAACCGCTCATGTGAGTTTGATGATGACGGCAACAGAGTTGTTGAATGCCGTCAAAGAACTTATTTAGATGGCGATGAATGCTATCAATGCTCCGATGAGTACGCTTCTTCCTGCGGACTTAGTGACGAAGGATATGAAGTTCCAAAATGCGCAGATAACTATGTTCGTGTTAATGATTGGTGTATGGAAAAATCCGATTGCACTAATGATAATGGTTATGCTCATATAGAAGGTGATGAGAATATTTGTTTTGAATTAGACAACTGTGACGGAGATAACAGTACTTGTAAAGAATGCTCAACAGATAGAGATTACGGCGATGCTCCACGATATATAAAAAATGGAACTTGCAGTGCATGTCCTGATGGTTCGGATTCATGCTATTTGGATGATAATAATCGAATGGTGACATCGTGTGAAAGCGGATTGTTAGAACAAGGCGGAGCTTGCGTTTCTTCTTGCGGTTCAGGCTATAAACAAGTTGAAAATTGGTGCAACCGCATTCAATACACTCCTGCCGAAGCCGCTCAAGTGTTGAGAAATGATAACACAAATGAAGTGACGATTACGTTTAGAAAGTAATTTCGTTACAATCGGGAGCGGGTAAAACCGCTCCTGAAAAATTTAGTTATTGACAAGTTAGGGATAAATATTTATCTTGAGAACAGATATTTACACCCCAAAAAAGACAAACCATATGCTAAAATCAAAACAAAAACAAAAAAATCCTCTTATCAGCGTAATTATTCCTGTTTATAATATGGAAAAATATGTTGAGCGGTCAATAAACAGCGTGCGTTTTCAAACATTTAAGGATATTGAAATTATTGCTGTTAATGACGGATCAACCGATAATTCTCTGGAAGTTATGCAAAAACTTGCTCGTCAAGATAAAAGAATAAAAATTATTAACAAAGAAAATGCCGGACTTTCAAGCGCTTATAATGCCGGACAGCGTGTAGCGCGAGGAAAATATATCTACTTTCTTGATTCTGATGATTGGTTGGAACCGGATTGTTTATCTAAAATGCTTAATATCGCTGAAGAAACAGGTGTTGAAGTTGTAAAATCATACGGTTTTATAGCTGAAAGAAGCGGAAGTGCAATTGAACGCGTTATGATTCCGCCAAAAAAATGCAACCATGTAATTACAAATATGCTCTCAATTCCGGAAATGGTCAGCCGTCATGTGGCACAGTGGACCTGCCTTTATCGTCGCGATTTTCTGATTAACAATGATATTTGGTGTCCGGAATATCCGAAAAATATGTCACCTGATACTGATTTTATGTATCATGTTTGGTGTTGTTGCAACAGTTTATTTGTAATGCAAAAATCTTTTGTTCACTATCGGATTGATAGTGAAAATTCGGTAAAAAATTCCGGTTCGGCAATGTCTTTTCGGATGATGCGCGGGCATATGGCAGCGCGTGCAACAATGGTTAATTTGGCAGTTCCTCAAGAGTTTTGGTTTGTTGAAACTTATGTTGAATTTGAACATTTTATTTATGAATTGGCAACAAATCGCTGTTCAACCCATCGCTTAGATTATCTTAAAGCCATGTCCGAAATATTTAAAGAAAATATTCGTCATAATTTGGTTGATTTTAAAGCATTTAATTTTAAACGCCGAATAATATATAAGACAATAGCTTGGTTTCCTTGGCTTTATTGGCTTAATATCAGCTTAAAAATATGTACGCAAACGATAAATCGTCGAACAAATGCCGTAACTTTTTGGCTGTTTGGCGGGATTTATAAAAAACTCATAGAAGAAGATGCCGATAAAACATATTTATTCGGTCATCTGATAAAAAAGAAAACATATAAAAGGGTGTATAATTATGCAAACTCTAGATAATCAATGTTCTGCTTATGATTTTAATTCAGATACCTTTGCGCAAATAAAACCATTGAAACACCGAATATTCAAATATATGTCTTTGGGTGAAAAATATGTTTTATGGCAAAGATTTAACACCTTTTATTCTAAACTGGAAACGGTTAAAATCGGTTGTTTTATATATAGAGTTTCATATTTTTTGGCAGATGAAGCAACTGAAAAATTTTATATTCAGCAAACAGATCATAAGGTTGCCGTTGAATATTTATATTCTTTATTTAAAAGTTTTATCAAATGCACTGATGTTGTGGTAACAAATCAACTCTATGTGGCAATAATTGCCGATGCGCTCGGAAAATCAGTGTTTTGGGTTAAAGATAATTTTTCAAAAAAGCAAAAAAATGCTCTGAATGTATTAAAATATTACCCAAATATTCAACAGCTGGCAGTCAATTTTGATATTAAAAAATCTGTTACGGAATATCTGCAAAACAAAAAGCCAAGAAGTAATATTGATGAAAAAGAATTTTTAAGTTCAAATCCGTTTCCTAAAGTTGATGTTGCCTTAAAACCTTATGTGCAAAAACCTGAAAAAGAGCTGAAAAATACAGTTAAAATCGTTTTCACCACTGATGAAAATTATGCAATAATGACGGCGGTTGCTATTCAGTCGGCAATAGAACACAAAAAAGACAGCAGTGTTTATGATATAACTATTGTCGGCTATAATCTTTCGGTTGCGACAAGATGGCGTTTTGCGGCAATGGAGAGGGTAAATATCAAAATAAACATCATAAATGTTGATAATATGGAAAAATTTAAAGAAATCAAGCAAACAAGACATATTAATCAGACAGCACTTTTGATATTTGATTTGCCTAAAATTTTGGCTGATACGGATAAAGTTTTATATCTTGACGGCGATATTTTTGTGCAGGGCGATTTAAGTAAATTTTTCCACACCGATATCAATGATTATTATGCTGCAGTTATCAGAAGCGCCGCATTGATTAAACCGGAGAAACATCGTCAGAAATCAAAGTGCAGTAATGATAATTATTTTAACGGCGGAGTTATCTTAATGAACCTCAATAGAATGCGCCAAGATAATGTTTCTGAAAAGATGCTTGCATGGAAAAAAGAAAATGAAGGCTTTTTTATGAACCAAGACGCGCTTAATATGATATTATCGTCAAATGTAAAAGAAATGAGCTGTTGGCATAATTTTTTAGCATATTATCCATTTAGCTATACTCATGAGGAATTGGAAAAATTTTATCATGTGAAGTTGCCGAATGACCTTATCAAAATTTATGAAAAAGCTCTTATTTTGCATTATCCGGGAAAGGTAAAGCCTTATATGCAAAATATGGGGTGGTTGACGGCTGAATTTATGCGCTATATAAGCCAAACGGAATTTGATATAAGATAAGTTTATCAAATTCTCTCAAACAGCTTTTCAATATCCTTGAGTTTTATTTTAACATAAGTAGGGCGACCATGGTTGCATTGTCCGGAATGTTCCGTTTTTTCCATTTCACGCAACAAGTGATTCATCTCCTCTATATCCAACGTTCTGCCGGCACGAACAGACCCGTGACAGGCAATTGTGGCGCAAATATGATGAATTTTATCACTTAAAGCATATTCTTTACCCCATTCTGCCATTTGCTCCGCCAAATCTTTAACCAGCTTTTTGGCGTCAATTTCACCCAATAGAGCAGGGGTTTCACGCACCAAAACAGCGGTTGTGCCGAACTCCTCCAAAACAAGGCCGGCAAGCGCCAAATTTTCTTTCTGCTCTAAAAGCGCCTCTTTTTCGGATTGACTTAAATCAACAACTTCCGGAATAAGAAGTATTTGTGTCGGCGTTTTTTCATGAAGCGATAAATTGTGCTTCATTTTTTCCATAGTGATGCGCTCGTGCGCGGCATGCTGATCAACAATCACAATGCTGTCTTCGGTTTGTGAAATTATGTAGGTGTTATGAAATTGTGCCTTTGCCAACCCGAGTTCGCCAACCAGCTCAGCCTCCGGCATTTGATATTGCTCATCTTCAACCCTCACGGAATAATTATTTTTCAGCTCCGGTATAAACTCCGATTTTGTGCTTTGATAATGCTTCGGTGCACTATATGAAAATGATTGAGAAAAATCCGCCAAGCTCTTTTTTCTTTCTGCCAAATATGGTGAACGAGGTGATTGATTTATTTCCACACGCTCGTTTTGGGTGTTAAGCAGGTGTTCCAATCCGTTTGTTTCAATGCTTTTATTTGCACCCAAGTCTATGGCGTTTCTGATGGCCTTAACCAACAATCCGCGCACGGCACCATTATCATAAAAGCGCACTTCGGCTTTCGTGGGGTGAACATTAACATCAACATACATTGGGGCAATATCAATAAAGATAACGCACGCCGGATAACGTCCTGAAGGCATAACATCTTGATAAGCGCCTTTGATGGCACCCAAAATCAGTTTATCGCGCACCGGACGATTGTTAACAAACAAGTATTCAGATAACGAATTTGCCTTATTATAAGTCGGCAGGCTGACAAAACCGCTGATTTTGCAAAAATCATTTTCAGCTGAAATTGCCAAAGAATTATCGGTAAATTCTTTTCCCATAACTTCGGTAATGCGTGTTAATCTGGCATCAAAAAGCTCGCCCTGACAGGCATTATAAATAAACTTTTTCTTCCCTTCGCCATATAGGCTGAAAGAAATATTAGGATTTGCAAGCGCTATGCGGTTGAGCATATCAACACATTGAGCCGTTTCGGATGAATCAGATTTCAAAAATTTCAACCGCGCCGGTGTGGTATAAAACAAGTCACTGACTTCAACTCTTGTTCCTTTACTTCCGGAAGCAGGCTCAACCACGCCTTTTTCACCGCCGTTTACGGATATACTCCAGGCGTCATCACTGTTTTGCGCTCTGGAAGTTATTTTGAGTTTGGCAATTGAGCCGATGGAAGGCAGTGCCTCTCCGCGGAAGCCTAAAAAGCTGATATTAAATAAGTCATTATCAGGCAACTTCGATGTTGCATGACGTTCAAGAGCAACTTCCAACTCATCTTTTTCAATACCTTTTCCATCATCACTGACAGAAAGATAATTTTTGCCTCCGCCTTCAATGCTAACTTCAATTTTTGAGGAATTGGCATCAATCGCGTTTTCAACCAGTTCTTTCAATGCCGAAGCCGGACGCTCGATAACTTCACCGGCGGCAATTTGATTGATTAAGTTCGGATCAAGAACGCGAATTGTCATATTTTAGCTTACTTTCTGATTTTTCTGATATGCTTTATCAATGAAGTTGTTGAGCAATCATGAGTGTTTTCCATATACATTCCTTCAAGCTCAGGCAAAATATTAAGAGCCATTTTTTTGCCCAGTTCAACCCCGAATTGATCAAACGAATTGATATTCCACAACGCGCCTTGCACAAACACTTTATGCTCATACATAGCAACAAGCATACCGAGATTATACGGGTCTATTTTGCGCAAAACAATGGTGTTTGACGGGCGATTTCCGCTAAATGATTTGTAATTTTTAATCTTGCCGACTTCAACTTTCGGCATGCCTTTTTCTTCCAAATCAGCAGCGACCTCATCGGCGCTCAAGCCCCGCATTAAAGCCTCACCCTGAGCCAAAACATTGGAGATTAAAATGCGGTGATGATTACCGATTTCATTATGCGAAATTGCCGGAATAATAAAGTCAACCGGAATTATTTCCGTCCCTTGGTGAAGCATCTGGAAAAATGAATGCTGAACATCGGTTCCGGCACCGCCGAACAAAACAGGTCCGGTGGCATAATTTGCCGGCTTATTATTAAAAGTATAGGTTTTTCCGTTGCTTTCCATATCAAGCTGTTGCAGATAATTCGGAAGATATTTCAAATATTGGTCATAAGGCACAACGCAATAGCGATGAATGTTATAAAAATTATTATACCAAATTCCTATTAATGCCAAAATTACCGGAATATTATGCTCAAATTCGGTTTCTTGAAAATGCTTATCCATGGCATAAGCGCCTTTAAGCATTTTTTCAAAATTATCAAAACCGACAGCTATGCAAATAATTAACCCGATGGCGGACCACATTGAATAACGACCGCCGACAAAATCCCAAAATTCAAACATATTTTTCGGATTTATGCCGAATTTTTCAACTTCTTCACGATTGGTGGAAAGGGCAACAAAATGCTTTGATACAGCGTGTTCTCCCAACGCATCAACCAGCCATTTGCGGCAGGTTTGCGCATTGGTGATTGTTTCAATGGTGGTAAATGTTTTTGAAGCCACGATAAAAAGAGTTTCTTCCGGATTTATGCGGTTCAAAACCTCAGCGCAGGCGGTGCCGTCAATGTTGGATATGAAATAGCATTTTATATCTTTTGCCCAATAATATTTCAAGGCTTCGGTTGCCATGAAAGGACCTAAATCAGAACCTCCGATGCCGATATTTACTATATTGGTAAGCTTTTTGCCGGTATAGCCTGAAAATTTGCCCAAGCGCACGTCTTCGGAAAATTTGCGCATTTTAGCCAACACAGCCTTAATTTGAGGCATAACATCTGTTTGTCCCATCATAACGGGTTCATCACCCTGATGGCGGAGTGCCGTGTGTAAAACCGCGCGATTTTCGGTGCGATTTATTCTGCGTCCGCCGAACAAGGAACTGATTTTATCTTCCAATTTGCAATCACGGGCAAGTGCAAAAAGTGCAGTCATAATCTCGTCATTTATGCGGTTTTTAGAATAATCAATCAACAGATTTTCACATTGAATCGTATATTTTTTTGCACGTTCCGAATCTTCGGCAAACAAATCTCTCATATTAAGATTTTTGTATTTTTCATATACGTCACAAATATTTTGCCATGCTTCATTATTTTCTTGTCCGAACATTATTTTTCCTTTCTTTTCGGTCCTATTGTAACAAAATCAGGAGTGGTGCTATAATATTTTGCCGCCGCTTCATTAACTTCTTTTATGGTAAGATTTTTGATATAGTCATTGCGTTTTTGCAAAAAATCAAGCCCAAGGTTATATTTTTGCATAGCCAAAAGCATACCGGAAAGCCCTTCAATATCGGCAAAGCGCAGATTAAACGAATCAATGAGTGATTTTTTAGCTTTTTCCAATTCATAAGTTGACACGCCTTCTTTGGCCATTTTTTGCCATTGAGAGAGCAATAACTCTTTTGCTTTGTCATAATTTTCAGCCGAAGCAGAAAAATTTCCGCTGATGAATGCTGATGAAGCGTTATTTGATAAAGTTGTGAAAATTCCGTATGTTAAACCATTATCTTCACGCAATACTTTATTTAATCTGGAAGTTAAACCGGATTCTCCGAAAATATAATTTGCCAGATAAAGCGGATAAAAATCAGGGCTTTCACGATGTGTTCCTTTAGCAGAAAATACGGCAATCACCTGAGGTATTTCACGTTCAATATTATATTCTTTTCCTTGTGCGGTATAATCAAATTCTTCCAACGGTTTTTGCGCTGATTCTTCAGGCATTGAACCGAAAATATTTTTTATGAAAGACTTGCTTTCATCTTCACTTATATCACCGGCAATACCAACGATAAGGTTTTGTTTTGCAAAGGTTTTTTCCAAATATTCCACTATACCATCTTTATTGATGCTCTCAATATCTTCTTTTCTGCCTAAAGGGTTTCTGCCATAAGGATGAGAACCGTAAATTTGCTCATTAAAAGCAAGTGATAAAACACTTCCGGGATTTTCATTTTGCAGTTGTAAAGCTTTTAGCATTTGCGCTTTAGTGATTGCCAGATGTTTTAACGGCAGGCGAGGGGAAAACATAATCTGTTTTAATAGCGATTGCGCGGTCTTAAAATTTGCTTTCGGCGTTATAAGTGAGCCGGAAAAGCTGTCTTTTGAGGCATTAAAGCCGATTTTAATGCCGTTTTCTTCCATTAGATCAAGCAAAGCTTTATCATCAAATCTGCCGGCACCGTCCATAATTAAGCTTGAGGCAATTTTAGCCAATCCGTATTTCCATTTTTTATCATGCGCATAGCCGGAATTTTGAAATTCAAAGTCAATGCTGATAATCGGATTGGAGTGTTCTTCCATCAAATAAGCCTTGATTCCGGATTCTTCAATTTCTTTAACTTCGGCGGAAAATGTTTTGTTTTGCAATACGGATTGAGCTAATATTCTGTCGGCATCAAAAAATAGTATCTTTTTTCCTTCCTGCTGATAAAGTAAAAAAAGCGCGCAACCGGCAACGACGCTATAAAACAGCGCTTTAAAATAATAAAAAAATCCGTTTTTCTTGCGACGATAAAGCATTATTATTTATCTCCCGTTTCAGGCAATAAAACACCGACAGCTTTTGCTGAATTATAAAAAACTTCACGATAAGCGTTTTTAATTCCTCTTAAGGTGATTTTTTCCACATCATTTTCATAGTTTTGCAAGAACTCAAGCGAAAAACCGTTTGCCAGAAAATGACCGACAATTTGCGCACTGTCCGAAGGATTATCCTGAATATAAACCAAATCGGCAACCATTTTTTTCTTTATGGACGCCACTTTTTGCAAGTTTAAGTTTATAATGGCATTTTTAATGGCCTCAGTTAAGGCTGTTTCGGCATCGGTTATTGAAACCCCGTCAGCCGGCACCATTGAAATTGAAAAAATTGCATTTGAACGGCTGATAAAACTGAAATCAACACTGATTGAAAGTGCTGTTTTTTGCTCTAAAACCAAATCGCGGTATAAAGCCGATGTCTGACCGTCACCCAAATATTGCGCCAAAGCATCATAATCATAAGCAAAACCTTTAAGTTCGGCATAAGGCGGTAAAATATATTCCCAAGTAATTTTGGCAGTTTGAATATGCGGTAACTTCATTTCCAAGCGCTGAGAAAAATTTTCTCTTAAAACGGGAACGTTTCTTTCGTTTTTGCTCAGAACGGATTCAACAGCGCCGAAATATTTTTGAGCTAAGTTTTTAGCGGTTGCAACATCAATATCGCCAGCCAAAACCAAAATAGCATTATTCGGAGCATAATAGCGGTTATAAAACTCTTTGACATCATTATACGAAAGCGCGATGATTTCTTTTTCCAGCCCCGTAATCGGACGTCCGAAAGGATGATTTCCCCAAATCATCTGACGAAAACGCTCGGCAAACGGCGCAGAAGGATTGTTTTCAACAACCTGTTTACGTTCTTGGATAACCACTTGTTTTTCCGTATTAAATGCGTTTTCATCAAAATTAAGTCCGCGCATTCTGTCCGCTTCAATCGCCATTAAAAGTTCCAATTTTGAGATATCGGCAAACTCGTGATAAGCCGTGTATTGATAGCCGGTGAAGGCATTATTGACGACTCCGTGATTTTCCAACAGATTATTGAGTTCTCCGTCTTTTAATTTATCGGTTCCGCGAAACATTAAATGTTCAAGAAAATGCGCGCGTCCGCCTTTGCCCAAGCCGTCATCAATTGCGCCCACATTATACCAAACCATTTGTTTGATAAGCGGTGCCTTATGATTTTCAATCACAACCACCCGTAATCCGTTGTTTAAGAAAAATTCTTCAGCCTTAAACAACTCGGCGTTTGCTGACCAAGAAAACAGAAACGTAAAGAAAAAAACAAGCAGTTTATTGAGCAAAATAATCTTCCTCATCTTGATCAACATCTAAATCTTTCGGGCGAACGGAGTATTCCGGTGGCAAAATCAATTCGTCACGGGTTTGCACTTTTGTTGCATCAGGTCCGTGACGTTTCAAACCGAGTTTTTCCTTAGTCCAACCGCAACCGTTAAGAGCGCAAATTAAAGCAGTGCAAGCAAAAATAAGCATTATTTTTTTCATTTTATCACCTCATCTGTAAAAATTATTCTTTTTAGCCTTAAATTCCAATAAAATCAGCAAAAATGCTCCGACACAAATAAAAGTATCAGCCAAATTGAAAGCCGGCCAATGCATAGTTTGATAATGAAAGTCCAAAAAGTCCAAAACGGCACCGGCACGCACTCTGTCAACCACATTGCCGAGCGCACCGCCGATAATCAGCGCAAGAGAGAATATTTTAAGGCGATTGTCTTCGTTATACATCCAACGCAACAAAAACGCCACAACCGCCAAAGCAAAGCAGATTAGGGCGATTTTTCCGGCATTTCCGTAATCATTAAACATTGAAAAGCTGATACCGGTATTCCAAACTTTCACCAAATTAAAAAAATCACAAACTTCAATCGGCTCATCAATCACCAATTTTGTATCAACAACAAACTTGCTGGCCTGATCAACCAAGAGCGCCATGATAATCGTAACAATTCCGAAAAACAACGATTTCTCCGTTTTTGATTAAAACATACATAAGACTATAAACAGAATTTGTATTTAAAATAAAGTCACAAATCAAGATAGTCTACAGTTTTTTTAAGCAGTTTTTAATTTTTTTGCATTTTTGTCAAAAAAATGCTTGCAAAATTATTTTTTCTTTGTTATAGTATAGTCCAGAAAAAAAATTATTGGAGATGATTTTATCAGGGTATTATTATTCGCGAAAATCAAAATCATCTTCATATTCAATTGAATTGTCTAACTTAAAATAAACAAGGATTATGAAGAAGTTTATGATTTTTGCGGTTACGGTGCTCATGAGCACAGCCGCAAGTGCTATTGAATTTACGTTTGCACCCGTCGACAAGGTCGCTCAGTCAGGTAACGGCTTTTTTGCCTATTCCGGAGATGAAGCTGTGGCAATCTCTGCATTGCAATACACGCAAATGAGGAATACCACCGGTTACTACCTTCTCGACGTTGATGGTCAGAAGACCATCGCTGCAGGCGACGAATTCGTCGTTGAGAGCCTGACCGCCGACAGCGTTGGCCTCGACGGAACTCAGCCGAAGGTATTTTTTACCAACGGCACTGCTCGGACTTTCAGCAAGTCTGAGTGGCTAAAAACCTTGAAGGGGCAAACTGTACGCAGAATTTATATCAACACTCCCACATGGGAGTTTGAGAATTTTGCGACTGTTAACAAGGGCGAAGTTGTGATTTATCACGATCCAGTTGCCCCTGTTAAGGCTCAGGCCAAAGTTGAGGCACCAGCCCCCACCAAGGTCGAAGCTCCTGCTCCAGCCAAGGTTGAGGCTCCAAAGGCTGAAACCAAGGTCGAAGCTCCTACTCCGGCACCTGCTCAGAGCGCCAATGGGAACGTTGGAGGTATTACCTTCAAAGTAACCCATTAGAAAAATAAACAAGCGTCCGATTCCTCCTCAAAGGGGATTCGGACGTTTGTGTTTTTAAACGCAATAAAGAAAGGGTAGTGCAAAAAGCTAAATAATTTTGGTAATGGCGATTTTTTTCTTACGGCTTTGTTCTTCCTTTGATTTCGGAATATAAACTTTCAGCATGCCGTTTTCAAAATCGGCTTTGGCGGCGTCATATTTCAAATCCCAGGGCAGGGGAATCGTGCGTTTGAAAGAGCCGTAACAGATTTCCGAAAAACAGTTGCCTTTGGAATTTTCTTTTTTAGAGCATTTTTTCTCACCGGAAAGGGTTAAATAACCGTCGGCGGAAACCTCCAAATCCAAATCTTTTTCACTTATGCCCGGAACTTCGGCATAAACCGTGACATCATTTTCATTATCCGAAACTTCCATTTTAGGCTCCAAAGATTTCCAAGTTTGCATTTCGCTTGCGCTTGGCGAATCCCAAATCGAGCCGAAAAAGTTGTTGACCAAATCATTGAATTCTTTGCGATATCCGTAATATGACGGCATATTGTGATTATTTTCTTTTCTTTGAATTAAATCAGACATTTTTTCCTCCTTGTTTGTTTTTTTGCCTGTTTGATGTATAATCTCGTTTTGATTTTTCAAGAGGAAATATGTCGCAAAAAAAATAATTAAACATCTTGAAAAAATAAAAAAAATGTGCTATTCGGGCAGAGAATTTTAATTTTGATGTCTAATTTTTAAATCCTTATAATTATGGAACAGAAAGTTTATAATCCGCTTTCAATGAAAGCTAGCGAGTTTATCTCTGATGAGGAAATTCGCGCGACTTTGACTTATGCCAAAGAAAATGCCAACAACTTGCCGTTGCAGTGTGAAATTTTGGAAAAAGCCGCGCTCGGAAAAGGCTTAACTCATCGTGAGGCCGCGGTTTTGCTTGCTTCTGAAATTGATGATGTTGACAAGATGATTTTCAAGCTTGCCAACAGAATAAAGCTGGAATTTTACGGCAACCGCATTGTTTTGTTTGCCCCGCTTTATCTGTCCAACTATTGCGTGAACGGCTGTGTTTATTGCCCGTATCATGCAAAAAACAAGCACATTGCCCGTCGCAAAATGTCTCAGGAAGAAATCAAACGCGAGGTAATTGCTTTGCAAGATATGGGGCATAAACGTTTGGCGCTTGAGTTGGGAGAAGATCCGGTTAATAATCCGATAGAATATGTCTTGGAATCCTTGAAGACTATCTATTCAATCAAGCACAAAAACGGTGCGATTCGCCGTGTGAACGTCAATATTGCCGCCACAACGGTTGAAAACTATGCCAAACTGCATGAAGCCGGAATCGGAACATACATCTTGTTTCAGGAAACATACAACCGCGAGCAATACGAAAAGCTTCATCCTTCGGGACCAAAGCATAACTATGCTTGGCATACTGAGGCGATGGATCGTGCTATGCAAGGCGGAATTGATGATGTCGGAATAGGTGTTTTGTTCGGGCTTTCAACCTATCTTTATGAGTTTGTCGGTTTGCTGATGCATGCCGAGCATCTGGAGGCTGTTTTCGGAGTTGGTCCGCACACAATCAGTGTTCCGCGTCTTCGTCCGGCTGATGATATCAACACAAACGATTTCAAAGATTGTATCAATGATGATATTTTCGCTAAAATCGTGGCATGTATTCGTCTGGCCGTTCCTTATACGGGTATGATTATTTCAACCCGTGAGAGCAAGGAAACCCGTGAGCGCGTATTAAAACTCGGTGTGTCGCAAATTTCCGGCGGTTCAAAAACCACAGTCGGCGGTTATGCTGATAATACGACCGAGGCGGAAAATTCCGCGCAGTTTGATGTTATTGACAATCGCACTCTTGATGAGGTTATTTGCTGGTTGCTTGAAAGCGGTTATGTGCCGAGTTTCTGCACGGCATGTTATCGCCAAGGCCGTACCGGTGATAGGTTTATGGAGTTTTGCAAAAATAAGCAGATTCATAATTTTTGCAAGCCTAATGCACTGTTCACCCTGCAGGAATATTTGAGCGACTATGCTTCGGAAAAGACCAAAATTGAGGGATTGTTGCGCATTGACAAGGAACTTGACACGATGAGGCCTGAGTTTGCCGATATCGTGAGAAAAAGACTGGATATCATCCGCAGTGGTCAAAAACGCGATATTTTCTTCTAAATTAAAACCCCGTCGATTCTATTCTGAACCGGCGGAGTTTTTTTAATGAATAATTGCTATTTTTTAAATGTCAAAACCACGAAGTTATCGTTTCCGTCATGAAGCCATTGACTAGCCTCCGCCGGTGTCCAGCGCTTTTTTGAAAAAGGTAATTGAGCATAGCAATTCCCGTTATAATCAGCATAACCGCTGGCACAAGTTATATTTCCGCTTTCTGGCAACTCGGCACATTCTGTTCCGGTATGGTAATAACTGACATTTTCCTCATCTTCACTTGTTCTGAAACATTCTCTATGATCTCCGGCGTCAAAGATAATATTGTTACCGCTAATATAACGAGCTCTTGCGGCAAATTCTGCTATTTTTTCTTTGCAAA
>JAZSBR010000005.1:0-2637 GCA_045602545.1 Alphaproteobacteria bacterium | reverse complement strand
GATGCATCAATATATCCTGTATCATTCAATATTGCTTTTACTGAACCTGCTGCAGAGCTTTCTATTTGGGAGTTAACCATTCTTCATCTCCTGCAACTGTGCTTCCAAATCTTTGATTTGTGCACGGATGTCACACTGGCGGTTGAATTGCTTTTCTGCCAGCATTTTCTTGGTTAATTTTTCAATTTGATTTTCTATCTTTTGAATCTCTACGGTCTTATTGACTTTTTCTTTGATATCTTGCTCACTGGCCGTATCAATCAAGTTGTCCGATAATTGGCTCAAAAAGTTTTCATAAATGCTATCAAGTTTGTTGCCTTGCAGCACAATGCTCGGCTCTTTTGCCCATTCGCTGTTAAAATAGCGAACTATACTCGCTTTATTGGCACCACCGGCCGTTTTTTCTTTATATCCGAGCCATAATTGATATTTGCCGTTATATTCCAACACAAACAAAATGTAATAAGGAATAGCTTTATCTATGGCCTCCAACACCTTTTGATTAAACTTACCGGTCTTTAATTTGATATGAAAGACTTCAAGTTCCTTTATATTATCAGAGCCGGAGATATTCAAAGTGCTCGGCGCCAATTTGTTTGCCCAAACAATCTTTTCAATATCATTTACAAAGCATTCTTTTAGGGTCTGACTGATGTTTGCCTTTTCATAAAACTTATTTTTGGCGACCATTTTGTTGACTTCGGTTTCTTTAGGCAGATTAAGCATTATTTTCCACCCTCCACAACAAGGAAGCAAATAAGTTCAAAATCATTCAATCCGCTGATTTCGTTTTCAAGAGCCGATGTGCCGCCATCAGAGAACAGACTGTCAACATCGCTTTCCTCTTTGACCGCAATAATAGAATTGATAGCTTGGCTCAAAAGTGCCGAATATTGCTTCATATCACGGCCATCTCTGGTCTTTTTATTGAAATACGCACAAAGTTCTTTATCCGGAACAGATTTACCTTTACACGCCAAACGCAATTTATCAAGCAAGTCTTTCGGTTGCAGATGATTGCAAACAATCTCGCCGTCTTCCTTGATATACACCATATAAAACGGATGCAACCGATTGGTATTGTTAATGTTGGTATCTTTGTTGACGTTCTTTAAAATATAAATGACACCGGCCGGCATATCGGCATTGGCTTTAACAACGGCATTCATACCGGTTGGGTTCTTTTCTACATCCGGATTTTCTTTGATATATTCCAACAAATCCAACCGGAATTCATTTAAACCCAAATCCATAATGGATATACCGGAGCCCATTTCTTCCATATCCACCACTTCGTGCTGCAATTTTTCAAGCTGTTGCTTACGATAGGTTAAATCTGGGTCGTCTTCCGGATTGATTACGTTATCATTACCACCGGCAGCAAGGTTTACGGCTTTCATTCGGCCTTCAACGCGGGCTTTTAGTTTGATATATTCATCTAATTCCACCGGTGCCCAGAAGTTCACTAATTGAATAACATTGTTGCGGCTACCGATACGGTCAATACGGCCGAAACGCTGAATAATCCGCACCGGATTCCAGTGAATATCATAGTTTATCAAATAATCACAATCTTGCAGGTTTTGGCCTTCGGAAATACAATCGGTTGCAATCAAAATATCAATGTTTGCCGGATTATCCGGTAGCAGCAGATGTTTTTCCTTGGATATCGGCGAAAAACAGGTCAACACTGTGTTCATATCTTGCGGCAATTTAGCGATTGTGCTTCGGCCTTCAACCGAACCGCTGATAACCGCCGTATCAAGCCCGAAAGCATACTTAACATATTTTGATACATTTTCATACAAATAGTTTGCAGTATCTGCAAAGGCAGTAAAAACAATAACTTTTTTATTATTACCATTGATAGGATTTTCTATTTTTTCTTTAATTTGGGCTAAAAGTGTTTGCAGTTTATAGTCATCATCAACACCAATGCTGCTTGTTTCTTCATACAATCCTTTCAAAATGTAGGCATCTGCTTGCAAGTCACGTTTCCACGAGCGATAGTCCATATCTTTAAGTGAAATATTGACCTTGCTGCCGATAACAACATCAACATCGTCATCAATATCTTCAAATTCGCTGAAATCATTCTCAAATTCGGCGTTTACCTTTTGCTTTTCATACGTGTTGATATGTTCAATTGTTTTTTCTATTCTATACAGTATCCGTGAAAGTGTCTGATTAAACGAATATACAGAACTTTCCATGCGTTTCATCAGGTTTATACTCATTAAGCGCCGAACACCTTTTTCGCGGTCGGCTTGCTTAAAGAACACGCCTTCACTCATATCACGACCGTATTTGTCTTCGTAAAAATCTCGCTTACTTTCGTGAATATAAGCTGAAGGAGTATAAACACATAATGACAACTGTAATAAATTTTCAAAAATCTCGGAATAGGATATTGTACCTTTCTTAAGGCTCAAAGCCGGCCGCAGATTAATCGGCTTTAATCTGTCTGGAAACTTACCAATATCGCTGGTATTATAGTATTTTTCTATGTGTTTGCGAGAACGAGCAATTGTTACGCTGTCAAGCAAATCAAAAAAGTCAAAACTCAACATATTGAGCAATCTTCCGGCAGTGCGCTCATCGGCTGGTAATTGATTCCAATGGTTGTAAGTACGCTGC
>JAZSBR010000004.1:0-2328 GCA_045602545.1 Alphaproteobacteria bacterium | reverse complement strand
GATACAAGAAATCTATGCAATAATCCGGCACCAATTCTGCCGCAAATTTAATTTGAGGAAAGCTCCGACTTAAATCTTCAAGCAAATACTTTTGCGTCACATTATCTGAATAGTATTTTTCAGAAAGCACCAGTTTTCCATCATCAAACAAGACATAGCGATGATAATCCGGTGATGTTAACTTCTCATCAAGAAATATATCACGATAAGCTATGCGTGGTGTTAAAATGCTGATACATGTGCGATTCGGTAAAAAGCTTTCGGCATATTTTTCGGCTGTTACCAGCTCAAAAGCCTTAGTTTGCGATAAATTTTTTGCCTCATCTTCCGGCGAAATATACCAATTATATTGTTTGGCTCTCTGATATAGCGCTTGTAAATACATCTGTGGCACATAAATCGGATGCATCATCGGCTCACCACAAAGCCGATTTTCAAAAAAGTTGGTTTCAATATCACCATGAAAACTATCACTGTGTTTATATTCTTCATCAACAATATATAAGCCGTTATTGAATAAGGCGAGTATTTGCCGATATTTCGGCTCAAAAAATTTATCTTTGGAAGCAGTCAGCAATACATTTCCACCGTTAAAACAATAGTCGGCAAATTCGGCCGGCGAACTAAAGGTGCGAAGAACTAAATCTTCATCGCTAACCGGTAAATCTTTAGTTATGTCGTGAATATTTATCAGCAACTTGAAGTAGTCTTGCCATTCTTCTTTACTCTGCGGGGCATAAATGTCTTTTATCACATAACCATGCAGAGCCAAAATTTTCCGAGCTTGTTTGATTGTTTTATCTGCATACACCGGCAGTGTGCGAACAACCAAAACGCCGTTGGAAAAATATTGAAAATCCGTATGTTTTAATAAAGGTATCGGCACTTTTTGATTTTGCACAAAGCAGAAACCATGCGGATTTTCCAACATAAATTGTTCGCACATTTTCTCTGCTTTTCGACGCGCCGAAAAATGCCAATCATAAGTTAAGCAATCTCCTTCGTTAAACAGTTTTATTAATAAATTTTGCGTATTCATAACACATACTCCTATTTTAAAATATCGGGAATGTTATGCAATGCCTGCCTCATTGCTTTTCCCTTTTTTGTTAAAGTTGTGCTTAAAAAATGATTATTCCGTCCGGATTCGCCTTATAGGCAGGATGCAAGCGCTAATCGGCGCTCTTATCCATAAATCATTTACGGTGCTTCAAATACCGGCGATATTCTTCTGCCAAAGGATTTTCGTTATTAAAATTCGCCGCCAAATTTTTGCGCCATTTTTCGGCATCAATCAATTCCCGCGCGTGTGCTTCATCTTCAATTTTTATTGCACGCCAGTTTTGCCAACCGGCCATATTTGCCACTATATCAAGCGCTTCCATATGGGTTAAATCAGTCATTCGCTTTAATTTTCGGGCTTTTTGCTTGAGCATTTCAACATAAATTGTCGTTGCGCCTTTTTGAAATTCCGGTAGACGGCGATAAAGTTGTTCCAGATATTCTTTGGATATTTTCTCAAAGTGGAAATTTAAATCAGGAAAATATTTCTTTAATGATTTAACGAATGGCTTATCAGTTTCGTCATTATATACCGCAACTACCAAACCATCTGAAAATACGGCATATTGCTGAAAATCCGGCGACATAAAACTGGAGCCGATGTCCGGATTGACCACTGTTAGACAAGTGCGCCTCTGGAACAAATTATCAATGTATTTGTTCATTTTAACCAATTCATCAACATTTGTGCGTTTCGGTAGTTTTGCCATTGTTTCGTTAACAGAAGAAAACCAGTCGTATTTTTCTGCTTCTTTATAGAGTGCGTCAAGATAATCTTGCGGGATATATTCTTCAGCCATAACGCAATAATGCAATAAATAATCGGCATCAAAACGGCTGACTTTGCCATAATTTTTTGTTCCTAAACGGCTGCGATATTCTTCGGAAACATAATAACGCCCGTCTGCAAAAAGCGCCATAAATTCACGGCAATGCGGTGGCAATAATTCATCTTTCGAAGCGGTAAGCAAAATATTACCATTGGCAAAACAATCATGCACGAAATCTTCTTTATTGGGCAGAGATTCAACATATAAATCCTCTTTATACGAATATTTTAGTAAGGCCTGTGTTGAAATATAGCGCAAAAAATCAGAATAATAAAATATATCCATTTGATTTTGCGGCCCGTAAATTTTATTAACCGGATAGTGACGAATCTGAAGCGCTGTCATAATACGTTCCAGATCTTCCGCATCTTGCCGATATGTTTCGTTTTTGGAAAACGATTGCGGTTCTGCACAATGAACGAGCGTGCCATCGGCA
>JAZSBR010000003.1:0-27627 GCA_045602545.1 Alphaproteobacteria bacterium | reverse complement strand
CGGCGGTAAAGATGTTTTTGTTCATATCACCAAACTGGAAGAAATCGGAGTTCGCCACTTGAACGACGGGCAAAAAATTCAATACGAACTTTATAATGACCGAGGTCGTATCGCCGCCGGAAATCTGGTTTTGCTTTGAATTTTTACGGTCTAAAGTCCAAAATCCTCACTGTTTTTTCAGCGGGGATTTTGTTTAAAATTCAATCCCATGCTTTTTCAGCCATTCTTCCAACAACAGCGCTTTTTCAGAATTAAGCGAGCACTGCACAAATTTATCATCCACCGCAAAATCAGCCAGATATCTGAACAAAAATTTTTGCACCTTTATATTTTGCGGATTTTTAACTATCAGGCATTTTTTCAAAAATCTGATAATAATTTCATCGGGATAAACATAAATTCTGCCATAAAAACCACGCATATGAATATGTCCGATAAAAGTTACGGCTGTTTTTATTTCGTGCATGGGATCTTTTCTTATTTTATATTCATAATCAAAATCACAAGGAAGATTTTTACTTATATTTTCTTGATAGAGTGCATAAAAAATCCTAATCAATATAATCGCCGAAACCAGCCACAACGCAATAAAAATTTTCAGCGAAAAATTTTCCGGCGCGGTAGATGCATATAAAATAAATCCGGCATTAACGCAAAAAAGAAACAGCAGCGTATAAAAATATTTTTTTATTTCGTGCCTGATGGAATACATTCTTTTTGTATTTTCTTTGATAATTTCAAAAATTTTATTTGCCATGGTTTTGTTCCTTTTAAAATAAAAAACGGGAGAGAATTTTCCCTCCCTTTAAGATAAAAATTATAACGGCAAGAGCGGTGACCATGCCGGATCGGAGGCTTCCGACGGCGTAACAACACGGCGCTCGTTATAGCCGGTCAAATCAATGGTATAAAGACGTACCGGCGAACCTCTGTCTTGACGGAAGAACATCAAAACACGCCCGTTCGGCGACCAGGTCGGACCTTCAACCAAATAGCCGTCAGCCAAAATACGTTCGCCCGTTCCGTCCGGATACATAACACCGATATAAAAGGCACCGCCTACCATTTTGGTAAAGGCAATATAATCACCGCGCGGGGACCAAACAGGGGTTGCATAACGCCCTTTACCAAAGCTTATGCGCTCAACATTTGAGCCGTCGGCATCCATAACATAAAGTTGCTGATTTCCGCCTCTGTCAGAATTGAACACGATTTTTGAGCCGTCCGGAGAATAACTCGGCGAGGTTGAGATTGCACTACCGTAAGTAATTTGCTTAATGCTTTTGTTTCTCAAAGTCATCTCATAAATATTGGTCGAGCCTTTGTTGGCATAGCTTAATAAAACTTTTGAGCTGTCAGGCGAGAATACCGGAGCAAAAGTCATACCCGGGAAGTTGCCGAGAACTTGTTTTGAACGCGAATCCAAATCCATTAAATATACTCTCGGATTGTTGCCGACAAATTCAAGATAAGTAATTTTTTGCATATTCGGCGAGAAACGCGGGGTCAAAACCATATTGCGCCCGTCGGTAATAAACTTATGATTTTCACCGTCTTGATCCATCATGGCCAAGCGCTTAATACGGCGAGTTGCCGGTCCGCTTTCGGAAACATAAACGATACGAGTATTAAAGTATCCTTTTTCGCCGGTCAGACGCTCATAAATCGCATCAGCAACAACGTGAGCGATTCGGCGCCAATTTTCTTTTTTGGTGGTGAAAGATTTGCCCAAAAGTTGCTGAGAAGAAACCACATCCCAAAGACGGAAATTAACCTGAATATCACCGTTTTGCTGTTCAACAATCTGGCTTTGGACAAGTGCTTGAGCCTTAATTGCCTGCCAATCAACAAATTTAGGTTGCTCGTTTATGGAAGTAAATTGCTGAATATAACTGCGTTCAGGAATAATTTTGAAAAGTCCGCTCCTATCCAAATCGGCAGATACAACTTCACGGATTTTATCACCATAATCCGTTCCCATAATTTTGCTGAAAATGCCGGAATTACTGCCGAGCATTTCCGGAATTGCAATCGGCATCGGATTACGGCTTGCACCGCGGACATCAATTTCAAGTTCAGCATGTGCAGGAGCGGTAAGCAACATAAAAAGTGCAGTCAACAAATATCTGATTTTCATTAAATTTACCTCATTAAATTTCTAATAACGTTATTTTTTTAGAGTACTACACAAATATAGTTAAAAAAAGCTTTATAAAGATAACAAATCGGGCAAAAAAGTAAGATAAAATTTTTACAAATTTATCAAAAAATCAAGAATCCTTTTTCTTAATTTTTTCCGCTGATTTCGGTTGAAAAAACAAATAAGCGCCATAATATTGGCAATGCGCCTTAACTTTTTATAACGTGCTTGCGCATTGTTCAAAAACTCGCGCACTTCATCTTTTTGAGGCAACTTAATATTTTCATCAACATATTTTTTATATAGTTCAAGCCATTCATTGTGCGTATAACAGCTTCCGAAATTCAAAGGATATTTTTTCAAAGAAAACGTGTCTTTTGTTGGATTAAGATTAAACTGTTCAAAATCCAAAAACACAAAATTTGAGGCAAAATAATGTTCGGTTTGCTCAATAGCCTTCGGGTTTGAATCGTCGTAAAAATCGCAATTAACAGCATAACCGTTTTTCTTCAAACAATTGATAAAAATATATTGCTCCGGAAAATATCTGTTCCAATGCTTTGCCTTTTTGTTGTAATAAGCCTCTTTTTTGTTCATAAGCTCGACATCAAAAAGCTTCAGCAAATCGTTTGTGCGCCCGAAAAAAGCCAAGTCGGAAGGATGAAACGGAAACGGGTTCTCCAGATTCGGATTGCGCGAGAAAAAACAGCATGCCAAAATTTTGTGTGAAAACACTTTATAATTTTTTTCCACCGCCGGAAATTTTTCAAAATATTGCAAAAAATCTGCGCCGGTTAAAACAAAATCCGAACGAAGTTTCAAAGCATATTTTGTCTTAACTTTTTTTAAGCCGGCAAACGTGCTGACAATTTGGCAATTTACATTATTATCTTTTTCACCTTTAAGTTGCGGATAAGAAAAAACCTCCGGTTTGGGCGAAACAATCAATTCATCAACAGCAAATTTTTTGTTTTTCACCCGCTCATCGGTGGTGGAAAAAATAATCGCAGATTCCGGAAAATATTTTTTAGCGGAGACCATAACCTGTTCGGTTACACCTTCAAAATATCCCCCTTGAATGATTATGGTTATATCTGTTGCGTTAAACATATTTCTCTCCTTCAATAAGCAGGTAATTCATACCAATGTTTTTCAGAATAATTTTTACAGCTATCCGGATGAGAATAAAGATTAAGCCAATCTGTAAAATTACATTCTTCCATGGCATTAGGAAAGAAAAAATTCCAGCGCAAACTTTTATTTGAATATTTAGGCCAAAACATTTGAATTTGTTCTTTATCAACAAAAACAAAATATTCAGCATAAACACCTAAAGAATCTTGTATCGTATCTTTTATTTCATGCCTTATATTTTTTAAGAATTCCCGCGTAGCATAAGTTTCCGGACACCATTTTTCAAACAATTGAATAGCTGTTTTGTTCTTCCAATCGCTCAAAGGGCAATTATCAAAAGGAATTTTCCAATATTTTTCCACATCTTCGGTTTTACCGAAAAGCATCATGTCAGAAACACCATAAAGACGATACTTGAAGGTATTAAATGAACACGCAACAAGCCGAGAACTTAAATTGTTTTTTTTACGTAAAGGAAATTGTTTTATAAGATTTAAGAAAAAATCAAATAAATCTTGTTTGTAAAAACGTTGATCTGTTCTGGTTTTCCAAACATATTCACAATTCAGCTCTTTAGCTTTATCAATACCGGCAGAAGACGATATAATTTGAAGATTTATATTTCCTCTTCCGGTATATTCAATTTTATCCGATAGCACAACAGTTATACCCAAGCCGTTAAAACGATCAATTTCATCTTTCGGCGTATCCGTCCAAGTAGATAAAATAATTTCGATATTTTGACCATCCATCATTTTTTTATACATTAATATGGTTTCATATGTAAAATTATTTTGGTTAATAATCGGCCCTTGTAAAATTACCCCGATTTTAGGAGTCGTACATTTATTGTATGAACGAGAAACATCTGTCGCCCACATAGGGTAAGAAGAGTAAAAGTAAAAATTCTTCTTGTCATTTAATGGCACCGGAGATTTTGTAGATATCCATTTTATGAATTTTTTTGCTTTTTTTATTCGCGATCTTGTCGTTGAAAAACGAACACCTAATATTCTATACACACATTTTGTTTCGGACTTCTTTTTTGAAAAAATTATTTTACAGATTTTTTTAAGTATCTCTCTTATTTTGAATCTTACAGGAAGTCTAAAAGACCTTCCGTTATGAGTATATTCCCACAACAAGCGTTTATCAAAATTGTGTTTGAAATTTTTTATCATTCGTTCATATGAGTATTCTAATAATTCCGCTATTCGCCTTGAATCTTGCCAGCAAAGTAAGCTTTTTGTGTAGGATTCAGATTGTTCGGAAATACGCCACCCAACATAGCCGGCAGGTATTTCGGCAACAGTTTTGTTATTTATGGCCGCATATTCAAACAACCGGATTTGATATTCCCAGTCATACATAAACTGAAAATCGGCATTAAAAAAACCTACAGAATTAAGAACATCTTTGCGAATAATTAAACACGATGGTAAAATTGAATGAGTAAAATTTTTTTCTTTAAGCCAATTATCTTTCCAAGAATCTATGCTGTATTTATTATGTTCATTAGGTATAAATTTTTTTCGAAAGACCGATGCATTATGAAAGGCAAAAAAAGTTTCCGGATTCTGTTCAAATATTTGCAACTCAAATTCAATTGTTTTCGGAGCAATATAATCATCAGTGTGTAAAATACGAACAATATCATTTTTTGCCGCATCAATTGCCTGTTTTGTATTCATAATAGGTCCTAAATTTGCCTTTGTTCGTATCACCTTAATATTAAGCCCTTTTTTAGCATACTCATCTGAAAGTAATTTTAGGTCAGCAATATCCTTTTCATTGTTTGAATCATCTGAAACAATAACTTCAAAATTATTTGATGTTTGAACCACTAGCGAATCCAATGTTTCCTTAAAAAATTCCGCTCTGCCATGATAAGGGATGGCTACAGACATATTTAATCTTTTCATCTTTTTATATCCTTTAATCTATATTATTATGATTTACATATTCTTCATATTTATCATTATTTGCGCCGGGGAGCTTGACCACCACATTTACGGTATTATCTTCCAGCGCCTCAAAATCCGTTGCCTCATTCGGCTCCATAACCACGATATCGCCTTTGCCGTATTCAAC
Organism: Alphaproteobacteria bacterium; assembly: GCA_045602545.1. Taxonomy (GTDB): domain Bacteria; phylum Pseudomonadota; class Alphaproteobacteria; order RF32; family CAG-239; genus RUG410. Next base: position 22,262 of record JAZSBR010000003.1, on the reverse strand, counting down.
GCCGTTCATTTTTACTTTTCCGCTTATTATACAAGTATATTCGGTGGCGATTTTATGATAATGCTTTGCCTCATGATCGCCTTTATGATACGTTTTTACCGCAATTTCAACATCGTTTGTCTTAAACAAACTCGGATTAAAATTACCGATAAACCAACCTTTGGTCATATTTTCGAGTTTTGCCGTTTTCATTGTCCGATAACCTTTCTATGAGCTGAAAATTCTTCCATTGTTTGATAATCTGCCAAAGAAACATAGTCTTTGCGCAAAATTTCATAAGTGCCGATTTTTTTCTGCGCCAAAATCATCTCGTTATAAGTTGAACTGATATAATATGCGCCGTTTAAGTTTTCGTCTTTTTCAATCACCGCAAAAGCCGATTTTACAAAATCCGAACCTTTGGCATAATAGCAACAACCGGTTGAAGCTTGGTTTGAAATCGGACGCTTTTCGCTGGTTTCAACCGCATAGCCGTTTTCATCGGTCGCCACAAAACTAAATCGCGGATGCACCGATTTGAAGGTTATGATTCCTCCGTCAAGCTTGCGCTTTCTGAAATCGTTTATAGCTTTTGCAATATCGGTTTTAATCAGTTGGTCGCCGTTAATAATGAGCAGTTCTTCATCGTTGTCAATATCTTCAATCGCAAACAGAGCGGTACAAACCGCACCTTTTGTTATGCGTTCAACCTCAATAACTTTAACTTCCGGACACAAAATTTTCATCATATCTCCCAAAAAGAACTTTTCCTGATCTTCTTTTTTGATGATGCAAATAATTTTATTGCCCAGATTTTGCAAAGAAGAAACAACATGCTGAATAATCGGCTCGTGTTGAATTTCCGATAAATAGCGCGGATAAGATTGCCCGTTGTTTTCAAATTCTTTACCGGCGCCGGCCATCAAAATAACAATATTCATTTTAGGCAGCCTCCTTTTTCTTTTGGTTTTGTTCAATTTCCTCAATTCTTTTTTTGATATTGGCATAATTAACATCATAAACCGTTTCAACTTTCAAAAGATGCGCACCGCTTGCAAGAGCCGCCTTAACACCGTTTTGATTATCTTCCACAATCAGACATTCCTCAGGTTTAAGCCCCAAACGTTTAATTGCCGTGTTATAGATTTCCGGATCCGGCTTTGATTTCGTAACATCTTGGTTTGAGAGCGTAAAATCCAGATATTTCAGCAAATCGGCTTTTCCGAGCATCATATCAATAGTGATGCGCACCGAATTTGAGCCGAGTGCCAGTTTATAGCCTTCAGCCTTTAATTTTGCCAATGCGTATTGATGACAGAACAGCGGTTTGCATTTGGTATAAACATATTGCATGGTATAAAGTTGCTTCATATGGTTTATAAAGGCGTGCAAACCCTTCGGCAATCCGCGTTCCATTGAGAGCATTTCCAATTTTTTCTTGGTCGGCAACCCGTCAAAAGTGACCAGATGGTCATAGCGTGAGATTTTATATCCAAACAGTTCAAGCGCTTGATTTAAGGCTTCATAATGCCAGTCCTTGGCTTCAATCAAAACGCCGTCCATATCAAAAATAACAGCTTTAATTTTGTTCATTAAAAAAATTCCTTTGCCAAAAGCGCTTTATCGGTGCAAAGCATCAACAAATCGCTGTTAATATTTTTTGCCTTTTTAATTAAATTCCACTGATTTTCGGTCGGTCTTTTATGCAAATCCGCCGACACGATGCAGACTTTTTTGCCCTGATTAACAAGTTCGTCAACAAGCGCCGAATCGTACCAATCAGCGTTGAAGCAATCAAGCCAAATACCTTCCGTTTTATCCTGAAGAACAGGCTTAGGCAAAATATCGCTAAGACCTGTAAAAACCTTCAAACCGGTTTTTATTTGCACCACCATATCAGCAACAGACATATCAAAAGTAAAATAATTTGTATGCTTGTACTGCCCAAGCAGCTCTTTTATTTTTTGCGCCATTCCGTCAGCTTTTATATTAAGAGCCAGAGGCAGATTGCGCCCATTCATAATTTTTAAAACTTCTTCAAAAGTGATTTCATTTCCTTTCGGCATATCATGCGAAATCACGATTTTTCCCGCTATGTCGCGCAAATCGGTTTCCGTTCCCAAACCCAAATCAAACGAACGAATAAACGCCTCTTTTTGATTGCGTTCCGCCAAAGTATTCCATAATCCGCGATGTGATATTATTTGCATTTAAGCCACCTTTTCCGAGATTTTATGTGAAAGGAAAAATTCCAAATCTTTAGGAATGCCCAAACCATACATTCCGTTATATTCTTCGCCGATGTTATAAATGCCGATTTTTTTGCCCTTTTTAATCAGATAGTTATAGCACGGACAAGTGTAAAACTCATTGTTGACACGAATATTATCTTTAATCATTTGTTCGGCGGATAAAACCAAATCTCTCCCGTGCTTAAAGTTAAAAATTCCGACCGTTGCTTCATCAGAGATAACTTTTTTCTCCGCAGTTTCAATTACAAATCCGTTTTCATCCGTCTTAGCATACGACCATTTCGGGTCATTTGCCTTCATTGTCATAATAAAGCCGTCGTAATTGCCTTTTTGCATAGCTGATAAATAGTCATTGATATCAAAATCAATATATTGGTCGGAATTGGCACACATCAGCGGTTCATCATTATTGATATATTCTTTTGCTTCTAAGACGGTGCAGACCTGCCCTTCGGTTATGCCGTCAATACCGATGATTTCAACATTTTTCGCAAGCGACTTCAACAATAGCACCAGATTATAATCTTTAATATGCTGATTTTGGCAGATATAAATAAACCTGTGTTCGCATTTCGGTGTTAAATTTTCGGTCACAACTTGGATCATCGGTTTACCTTTAACATCAATCAACGGTTTCGGATTTTTATATCCGGCATCGGCAAACCGACTTCCTCTTCCGGCCATCGGTATCACAATATTAAGCATTTTATTTTCCTTCATCAAAAGTTTTACATATCTACTTTCTGGCATATAATCTCTGTTTTAACTTTTTCAATTTATTTTCAATAAAAAGTTTAAACAAAAAAAATCGCCCTGAGACAAGAAAGGCGACTGGAAGCGAAAAACTATTGTGAATCAGATAGTGTGATTTATTCGCGAACAGATGTTCCTTATTTCACCACCTTCCAGCCATAAATTTATGACTGAAAATATAACTATCCCTTTTGAAAGGACAAATTCACAAGAGGTTTTTCGACCTCAGAGCACCTTTTTTTGCTCTTAAAAAGATTTTACAATGATTTATTTTTAATTGTCAAGCAGAATTTGAAAACCCTAAAAAAAAGCGCCGACAGAACTCCGCCGACGCCACATTTTTCTTATCTATATTTTATAGATAAAAAAATCCGGATTTTCCGAATAATAATAAAAAGTTTTATCATTATTTTACCTTTCATAATGTTGAAAGGGGAAAAACCCAAGCATATATTCAAAAACACTTGACAGCGATTAAAATATATGCTATTCTCTAACCAGAAATTGGTTAAAGATTTGGTTTAACCCCTTTCTTGTTGGAGATTATGTCCGGTGTTGCAGCACCGGACTGTTTGATTCTAGCAAGCAAATATTAACAAAGCTTTTATTTTCAACAAAAAAGCGCCGACAGAAACCTGCCGACGCCCCATTTTTCATTCCGTCAAAAAGATCTTTTAAGCCGATTTCTTAGTTTTTTGAGAACACTTTACCAGCTTTGGTTTTGCGCCGCCATTGACCACATTTTCATCAATAATGATTTCGGAAATATCTTTTTTATCCGGCAATTCATACATCCATTCCATCAAAATTTCTTCCATAATGGCACGAAGTCCTCTGGCACCGGTTTTACGTTCAATTGCTTTATTGGCGATTGCGCGCATAGCCTTATCCGTTATTTTGAGCTTGACATCATCCATTCCGAAAAGCGAGGTATATTGGCTCACAAGCGCATTTTTCGGTTCAGTCAAGACTTTAATCAAGGCATCTTCGTTCAAGTCATCAAGCGTGGCAATAACCGGAACACGACCGGCAAATTCCGGAATAAGACCATACTTTATCAAATCTTCCGGACGAACATCTTTCAATATTTGCCCGATGGTTTTGGTATCTTTTTCAACATTTGCACCAAAACCGATTGAATTTGAATTTTCCGAGCCGTGTTGCTCAACAATTTTTTCCAATCCGGCAAACGCACCACCACAGATGAATAAAATATTTGTAGTGTCAACATGCAAAAATTCTTGTTGCGGATGCTTTCTTCCGCCTTGCGGAGGAACATTGGCAACCGTACCTTCAATAATTTTCAAAAGCGCCTGTTGCACACCTTCTCCCGACACATCACGCGTAATAGACGGTCCATCGCCTTTTCTTGAGATTTTATCAATTTCATCAATATAGATGATTCCGCGTTGCGCCTTTTCAATGTCATAATTAGCGTTTTGCACGAGTTTTAAGACAATATTTTCCACATCTTCGCCGACATATCCTGCTTCGGTTAAAGTTGTGGCATCGGATATAGCAAACGGAACATTCAAAATTTTAGCGAGTGTTTGTGCCAAAAGTGTTTTACCGCAACCGGTTGAACCGATTAAAATAACGTTAGATTTTGCAATTTCCACTTCATCTTTTTTCGGATTGTTAAGACGTTTATAGTGATTATAAACAGCAACGGAAAGCACCTTTTTGGCATAATCCTGACCGATAACATATTCATCCAAAAACTCTTTGATTTTTGACGGCGTCGGCAACGAATTCATTAACGGAGCTTCCGGATTTTGAACATTTTGCTCTTGACTTAAGATATCCTCTTCCATAATCGTATGGCAGACATCAATACATTCATTACAAATATAAACACCGCGTCCGGCAACCAGTTTTTTCACTTCTTTTTGGCTTTTACCGCAGAAGGAGCAGTGCAATATATCGTCATCTTTCTCGCTCATTTTTATTTTCCTTTAACTTGCGCACGATTTGAGATTATATGGTCAATAAGGCCGAATTTTAAGGCTTCTTCAGGCGTCATGAAATTATCTCTGTCCATTGCTTTTTCAATAACCGAGATTTTTTGCCCCGTATTTTGGGCATAGATGGCATTAAGACGTTTTCTCAAATCCAAAATCAATTTCGCCTGAATTTCAATATCGGCAGCTTGCCCTCTGGCACCGCCTGAAGGCTGATGAATCATAATTTGTGAATTTGGCAAAGAATAGCGCTTTCCTTTTGCCCCGCCGGCAAGCAAAAACGATCCCATGGAGCAAGCCTGACCGATGCAGATTGTTGCCACATCGCATGAAATATATTGCATGGTATCATACATTGCCATACCGGAAGTAATCACTCCCCCCGGAGAATTGATATATAATGAAATATCTTTTTTCGGGTTTTCCGCTTCTAAGAACAAAAGTTGCGCACAGACAAGAGCCGAAGTTTCATCATTTACTTCTCCGTTAAGAAAAATAATACGTTCTTTTAAGAGGCGGGAGAATATATCAAACGAGCGTTCACCTTTCGGAGTTTGCTCAATTACCATCGGCACCAGTGAAGCAAAATTAGATTCAAAATCGTGTGTCATCTTTAACAATCCTCATATTAAATTTTTTACTTATTGAAAAGTCCAAATAACGGCATTTTCTTTTGCGGAACAGACATTGCGCGCGGCATATTTTTTCACCGGCAATTTAGGATCTGCTCCCCAAGAAAATTCGGTTAATTTTCCATCAGCATTTATGGTTATTTTAATCAGTGACAGCCTTTTTTCTTCCGGAATTTGATATTCGCTCAATGCAATGCAGGCAGATTTGCTCAAATGCTTTAAGGCAATATCAAAAGAAACATCGCTCGGCATACTAACCTCGCCGTTTTGCCCTTGTCCGACGGAAAAATCATATTTAGCATATTTTGTTTTTATATCGCCGATTAAATTATCTTCTTTTGCCGAATCGGTTGAAAGTTTCCAATAATTCGGCTTTTCACGATAATAATTATTCACTTTTCCGGCAATTTCAAAAATACGACTGTGTAAATCTTTATAAGGGTCATGCATCAAAAGATATATCAAAACAAAACAAGCAGTTAATACCACCGCCAAAATGCCGGCACCGTAATATCCGTTTGTTTTTATGTCTTTCAAGTTAATATGCATATTACCCGCCTTTGCCCATTGCACTGGTGATTTGATCTTGCATATCAAAGGTTCCGAATACAGCCCAAGCAATAATACCTGAAACGGTGAGCATAGCAATCATGTTCATAATTTCCGAGCGCTGTTCAATAAGATAAACAGACTCTTCCAACCATTCGTTTGCAAGTTTATCAAGGGCTTCTTCAAAGTTATCCAATTCGGAATAAATTTTCAAATCGGAAATAATTTGTTTGTCCGGAAATTCTTTACCGGCTTTATCTAAGGCCTGACCTAAGTTTTCACCGTTTTTAATATGGTCAAGAGCGCTATCAATTCTTTCAATCAAATAACGATTCGAATCGCGTTTTAATGAAGTTAAAGCCACAGAAACCGGCACACCGCCTTTAACAAGAGCAGACAAAGACAAAAGCCAGGTAATACCGGTAAAAATTTTATAAAGTGACCAAGGAGGAAAGCGGTCAAATTTCACTCTTATCGGACCGGTCCAGATACCGATTGTCAAATATATAAGCAAGAAAATTGCCGGAAAAATAGAAAATGCCGTCAGCCAGTTAACTTGAATCCATTCAGACAAATCAATCAAGGTTTTAGCAGTTCCCGTCCAGACGGTATTCGGCGCGGCATCAAGCATCGGCGGCACCATATAAACACCGATGGCATACAAAATCAACACCGACATCATCAACAAGAAAGACGGATATGTAATCGCGCCCACAATCGGACGAATCATACGGGTTGAACCTTCGGCAACCTTAATCAAGTTTAATAAAGCGCTCTCCAAGTCAGAAACATCGCCCACGGAAAGCATCAATCTTTCACGGTTAGGCGCCCAACCTTTTAAGGCATCAGAAAACGGATGACCTTCCTGCAACGCACGACCCCAAGAGCTGACAGCAACAGCCATCGGGTCATAAGGATTTTTTCCTTCATCGGAAAGACCGCTGTAAATCATATCCAGAGAGTTCATCAAAGAGAAGCGGTTTCTAAGCAATGCCGCCAATTTGCGATATATTTTCAAGCGCTTTTTGCCTGACATCTGGCAAAAAATTTTTGCTATGCCGGCAATATATTTATTGGTACTTCCTTTTAAGGCCTTATTAAACGCACTTATTTTTTTTATTTCAGGCATCGTTCATTCCTCTTAATAAATCGGACGTTGATCCAGCAACCCGCACCAGCGCTCAACCTCATCCAAATCAATCAAACCTTTAAGCATTCGCTCAATAGCGCCCTCTCTCAAAGGCCTTCCGTCAAGTTCACTAATCCAATAATCAATGGCGTTCTTGGTATCACCGTCAACCAGCATTTTAAGCAAGTTTGCGTCAGGAATTATGATTTCCGGAATAGACATACGACCGATAACGCCTTTTCCGTTACAATGTTTGCACCCCGGACCGCGAATATAAGTATTTTCAATACCATAATCACCGAGAGCCGTTTTTAAGCGTTCAAAAGACGGATCAAGCATTCTTTCTTTGATTGAAACACGGCAATAAGGACACAATTTTCTAAACAGACGTTGGGAAATCAAACCTTTCATAATTTCCGGATCTGAGAGCATATAAGGTTGCACACCCATATCACGCAAACGCGTAATAATGGCAGGCGCAGAGTTGGCGTGCAAAGTTGACCACACGCTGTGACCTGAAAGGGCGCCTTTAAACACCAATCCGGCAGCTGAAAGCGAACGAATTTCTCCGACCATCATCACATCCGGATCGGAACGAAGCGCCGCCGAAAGAGCCTTACCGAATTCTTCATCTTTTTCTTCTTCGGTATTAGCATTAGTAACCGGCATTTGTCTGGCACCCGGAATCGGATACTCCGGCGGATCCTCCACCGTAATAACGTTAATTTCATTGTTATGCTCTTGAATGAGCTTAATCATATTACGTTGCAAGGTTGTTGATTTACCTGAACCGGTAGGACCGGCAATAATATTCAAACCGATAGCATTGGCGCGCAAACGATAAAACAGATTTATCTCACGATCGCCAAGCCCTAAACCCCTCAAATCTCCGTTACCGTTCGGGTCATCATCAGCATACAAAAGACGCATAACCAGATATTGCGAACCGAAGGCAACAGGGTTAAATTGCAAACGAATAGCCAACACGTTGTGCGGAAGTTTTAATTTTCCGTTTGTACCGCGCAAAGGCGTAGAACCCAATTTTTGAGCGCCCTGAAATTCATTTTGCGCATAGTTTGCATCTGAAATATCAGCCGAGGCAAAAGCCGCACGCACAAACGATTCGCCCCACTCTTTAGAATATTCAAGCTCGCGCTCCATCATACCGGCAACACGGAATAAAACCAAAGTTGAATCGGCAACAATGATGTGAACATCGGAAACCTTCTTTGAAGCAGCACGATTTATCACGCTCAAGAAGTCAATTTGCATTTGATATTCTTCGGTTTCTTCCGGAGAAACATCAATTTGTCCCATTCCGCGCTCGGCGTATGCATAAATTGCGCTTATTTCTTGAGAAGATACATATTCCGGCGGGAAAATCTGAAATTTACGTCTTCTGGCAATTGAGGTAAAGTTTAAAACCTTACCGTCAAAACGGTGCGCCGCATCAACTAAATAAGTACCGTCCGAGAAGAGTGCAACCATTCTTCTGGTTTCACCGTCAACCGGAAGTTCTCCTCCTTCGGCAGTGATTAGAGTATTTCCGTTGGCAAAAAGCGTTTCAAAGAAATTCTTCTTGTTTGATTGTTCGTTTGAATCCTCTTGAATATCGCCGGACGAAACAATCTTATCTTCGTCGGAGTTTTTATTTCTAGCCTCCGACGGAGAATGCAAGATTTCTTCTACTTTTGTTTCTTCTGCCATTTTAATCAACTTTTTTTTACTATTTTACCATCATTCCCTGACTAAAGGAAGCTATACCTTGGTTTGATGAACTTGTAGAGCTGCTGGTTGTTTTCTTCGGTTGCGTTGCGCTTGTTGAAACGGAAGATGTCTTTTTTACCGGCGTTGAAGCAGAATTGCTTACGGCCTTATTCACTTCATTTTTCAAGTTTGCACCTGCTGTATTATTATTTGGCGCGCCTCTGACATTGCGAATTGCCGGAGCAGTATTTACAACGCCCACTGCTTCATTCGGAGTCTTTGTGGCATTATTAAATGCTTCAGTCGGCTCATATTGCATAACCGTTCCACCGGTATAAAGATAACTCTTTGCACCGTGATTGTCAAAGGTAATAACCTTATCGGTAATATTTACCACAACTTCACCACCCTTCAAAACAGAACCTTTACGAATAATAAAGGTCGTACCGTCTTGGCTGACGATTTTTGCTACAATGTTATCGCCTTTACCGGTTATATCCATAATAGCATATTCTTTAGACATATCAACGGCATCTTGATCAATCATTTCGCCGGTTGCAAACGGATTATCTGCTCCGGAATTCATATTCTGCAAAGCATTTTCTTTTTCATTGATAATCTGCTTTAAGCCTTCAATTTGCTTATTAAAGTTGGTTATTTTTCTTTCATAAGCCACTCTTGTTTCTTCGGCTGCTTGCACACTAACGGCAGTCCTTTTATTAACGCCTTCAAGTTTATTTTCAATTTCGGCAATCAATTTTTTGCGTTCTTCTTGAAGTTCCTTTACTTGAGCAGTTAATTTACCGTTTGCCTCAACCCATTGTTGATTTGCAATCAATGTTTCATTCATATATTCATTAAGAATTTTTGCTTGTCTGATTTTTTCAAGCTCCATTTCTTTTTCTTTTAACTTCATTTGTTCTTGCAACAAAGCTTTTTGTCTTTGAAGTTCTTCATCTCTGGCCTTCTTTTCACGCTCAGCTTCCAAATTGAGTTCTTCTTGTCTGGCTCTTTCGCGTTGTGCTTTTAAGGCATCAATACGGTTTTTAACTTCTTCGCGCTTCAATTCCAAATTAAGTAATGTTGTTTGTTTTTCAATTTCAGACATTTGATTAAACAACTCGTTGTCAACTCTTGAAAGAATCGTGTTACCATATTTCTCAAAAGGAGTTTTCGGCGCAGACGGATCAATTGAAACATCAGCCAATCCCGCATCAGCGTTGATGTCCGAAGCCATCGTATCCAAATCAACATCAGGAATACCCTCAGGGACAGGAAAACCGTTATTAGCTTCTTCAGGAACAGGATCCACACGTTCAGGCATTTTTCTTTCGCGAATATCCGGCATACGAGGTCCGTTTTCGCCAACGCTTTGAATATCTTCTGTATCTCCGATTCCTTCCTCAGCCGTATTCAAAGGATCATCAAGACCGAACGGATCATCTTCTAAAGGAGTCGGCAATTCTTGAGCATTTTCTGCCTGTTTTGCCGGTTGCTCAACCACAACTTGAGGAGCCTCATCGGTTGCTTCAACCGCTTGGGCTTTAACGTTGTTTACCATAACCGCAGAAAGGCAAAAAGCTACGGCAAACATTACTACGATTTTATTTTTCATGTTATAACTCATAAATTTCTCCATTATATGTCCATGATCCATTGTTGATATTATATGTAATTTCCGTAATTGTCAAACCTGAAAATTTCATAAAAAACTCAAGCCATAAAAGCGGATCGTTGTTAGAAGTGACTGAAAATCCCAAGACATTATAAACAGTGCCTCTCGGAGATGTCCAAGTCTTTTGATTTGTTTGAATATTTATATCAAGGGCCTGATTTAAGTCGTTCATGATATTGTTCATATCATCAGGGCTGAATTCCGGAGGTGAATTAAGTGTTGAGATTTCTCCGACCGGAATTGTTACCATAAATGTATTTCCATCAGGCGAAATAGCCTTTGAGGCAAATTGCACACCGGAAGAAACCAAAGCTTGGTCCATCCAAGTGATTCTGCCCAATTCTCTATGCCAAGAAGTAACCAGTCCGCCGGCATTGCAGGTTATACCCTCAAGCTTCCACCCCGGTGTCACGATTTCAACCGCGGTTTTGGTTGCATTATAGCAATTCTGCATAATATCAATCGGGTTAGGAAGTTCTTCCCAAGGCTTAACTTCCGGCGCTAGTTCAACAGCTTCGGTTTCAACCTGCTCAACCGGAGCAATAATCGGAGCTTCCGGTGCCGTGAAGAGCATACTTTGCAAACTGGTGTAGCCATACCACAGGATAATTGCAAAACCGACCACAATCGCCGCCAGCATAAATGTGTCATTGGTAGCATTGATTTTATCAAGTTTTACCTGCACACCTTTGGTAATGTATTTACTCAAAGGATCAGGGTTTGTATCCTCAATACCCCATTCTGCAGGTGCAAATAGCACATCCCAATCCGGCACGGCAAGCATAGAAATAAATTGGTCTTTTGCTTCTTTTTCGTTCACAAATAAGGTATCACCGTCGGAAAGTATAACATCATTACGATAACAAATATACCACCAACCGGTATCAACCTTAAACACACCCAAAAAGGAAGTAACCGTGCCAAGACTTGAAACAAGAGCAATAGCCGCAGACGGCAAACCTTTTGCAAATCCTTGGCTTGAAGCAGCCAAACCGAATTGAGAAGATTTACCTTTACGCGTTACATAAAGATCAGCGCCTTCCAAAATATTTTCGGCAGCTTCCTTAACTTCTGACAGCGGGTTGCTCTCATTAAGCAATGGCTGCCAAAACAAACTGGCCGCATAGGTTGTTCCGCCTTCCGTAAAGGACGACTTCCAAGCCTTTTCTTCTGTTTGACCTTCTGCCACTGGTTTTCTCCTTAAAAAAGGTTATTTCATTCTGGATTCAGGTGAAAGCGGAGATTCCAAAACAACCGGAGTTAACATAATAACCAAGATTGTACGATCACGCTTTGCCGCCGATGAGCCACCCAGCAAATTGTTTTCTGGAGTGCCTACACCTTGTTTATCAGCCGTATTTTCAACACGTTCATAACCTGCCAAGATCAAGGTTTCACCGGACTTCATAGCAACTTCTTGCGTAAATCCGCGAGTCTCAATAACCGGATTTTGAATAAATTCACTATCCGTCTCAGTTTCTTCACCTTCTTCACTTTTCTTCTTTTCACCGCCGACATTAACTTTATCCAAAGCGAGCAAGTCAGACAATGTAAGGTTGAAGAACATCAAGACACGACCATGATCCAAAACTCTCGGCAATACACCCATAGTGAAACCTGTTTCAATTTCCTCGGTATCAACCGAAATATCATAGTTATCGCTGTCACCGCTGTTTGTTTTGGTAATTTGCGATACATAGTTTTGGGTTTTAACCACCTGAATCGGTGCCGGCTTATTATTCATTGTCGTTACGGTACCGCTGGTAACAAGATTGGCTTGTCCTTCTGTTGAAAGCGCAGAAATGGCTGCATCAACACTCCAACGTTTTGAACTGATACCCATAGTCAAACTTGACAGAGCTTGTCCTTCTATCGCTGCTGTACTTGTAGAACCGGCAATCTCTGAAATTGAACCGCGAGCATTGAATATTGCTTTTAAGTTCAAGCCGTATTGGTCATCATTCTTGATATTAACCTGAATAACCTTCACGCTGATAGCAACTTGTTTTGATAAGCGAGCATTTTGTTCGTTCACATATTTTGCCACGCGTCTGATATCGGTCGGGGTAGCAGTCAAAGAAATCGTACCGTTACCTTTATCAATAACCAAATTAGAATCGGAAGCAATCATAGAATTGATGGTACTTTCAATATTTGCCCACATATCAAGTCCGTCAACCGAGGAGCTTTGACTGATGCTTGAAGAACCGCCTTCACCGCCGACGGAAACGCTCAAAGAAGGATTGGTCGGCAAAGAATAAATAGTGAAAGTTTTGGTAATATACTTATAGAAATAAAGTTCGTTTCTATCGTATTTCCACCAAATTCCGAAACGATTCGCAACTTCGTCCAACAATCCGCTCATCGGACCTTTATAGTTCAAAATCATCTTTGTAGAATCGGTCCATTGCGCACCGATATCCTTCATCTCCGGCGGATTGCTGTCGGCAGCTGAAATAGCATTGCTTTCAAGTTCCGGCGCATATCTTACGGAAATAGAAGTAATTTTGCTGATCATTGAACCGATTTCATACAATGTAATCGGACGATTGCTGATAAGCGTAATACCGTCTTCTTTTTCCAAATAAGAAGGAATCGGTTCACCTTCAAATTCAATTTTACTGGTATCACCGAGCCAAATATCGTTTTTAACTCTGACCACATCGTCAGGTATAGGCTCTCCCGGTACAGCAGCCTTTTGCTTCAAATCCGAAGCTGTTTTTGCTTGTTTTGCCATCTCGGCATCAAGTTCCGGCGAAACGGAACAAGCCACCAAAAGCCCGAAAAGACCTAAAAGTCCGAGTTTATACCAATTAATCATACGCATTTTCGTCCTCCATTGTTTCAATTACTAAAACGCGGTTTCCTTTATAAAATGTTGCAATAGGAGCCGGTCTTGCACGTGCAAAAGCTCTGACCAAAGCTGAAGACACATCGGCAAAATTGCCTCTGAACATTGCACCGGCATTAAGTGTATAGTTACGATTTGTTTTCCAAATCAAACGCCATCCGGATTCTTCACTCCAGGCGGTCAACAAATCTTTCAAGCTTTGCCCTTCTTCGGCAAGCCAATCTTTTGTGAGTTCTTTTTGCTCATCACCATTATCACCGCTCTTAGTTTCTTCCTGTTGGCGATAGTTTTCCGGAACCTGATATTGATTCGGATTCAAGGCCATTGCCTGCTGTTGAGCCGGTGTCATCGGAGTTGCTTGCGGCATTTGTTGCTGTGGCATTTGCCCCTGAGCAATAACCTGTGCTTCATAATCAACAACTTCATTTTCAATGCTCGGTCTTACAACTGCCGACATATTATTTCCGGCACCTGCTTGGGTGACACGATAATCACGCGGAGTTCTCTCGCCGTATTCTCTGAAATCTGCGGCAGTGCGCGTATAGTTCACACCTTGCGGAGCTTCATTACATACGCTGTATCCGGCCGATGTTTCGTGGCAAACGGCAGTATATTGCTGATTACTGGTGCAAATCCCGTTATTGCACTCAGGCGCGTTCGGCTCTTTGTTGTGCTGAATAACACAACCTGAAGTCATAACCAAACAAGCAATCAAGCTTAACAGGTTGAGAGATGTTTTTGTTTTATTTTCATATATCATAGTTTTTTCCTATTGCTACAGGTTAATTTTTTTATGCTTTAGTTCAAATACCAAGGACCCTTTTTTTTGCTTTTGGCCTCTTCGGCTTTGTTTTCCAAAGCATATTTTACATTTCTAATAATAAACGAGTTTGGATCACGTGCGGTAAAAATTATGTTAATTTTATCATAATTTACCCCGTTATTCGCAAAAATTGTGTATAAAAGGTTCAAGCGCTTTTGTTGCAATTCATACGAGCCGGACCCGTCAATGCGAATTTCAACAGTCACTTCATCATCTTTTACGGCATTTTGTGAGAATGCGCGTAGCCATTCAAGTGTCTGCCCTGAAATTTCGGCACGATTCGGCTGGAAGAACAATTTTAATTCAGACGGAACAATGTTTTTAGAGCCTTTTTTCTTCTTATTCAAGCCCAAAAGCTTGCTAAAAGCACTTTCCTCCTCATCATCTTCATAATCCTCATCTTCATAATCCTCATCTTCATCACCGGCTTTAGCAATTTGCTCTTCTTTGGTAATAACATTAACTTTTTCTTTTGTTTTTCCTTGAGCAAACCAATCTGTTATGCTGTCGGTCAAGGTTTTAGATTGTGCATCATCAATTTTTTGTTGTGATTTAGCCAGTTCTTCGCGTTCCCTTGCTTCGCGCTCTTCTTCCTGTTGCTTATTTTTCAAATCAGCATCAATTTTTTTATTTTTTGCCGAATAAGACAACTGCGGTGTCAAATTTTCATCATTGGCAATTTCATCAGGTATCGGGATCAAAATATTTTTCATCATTTTGTATGCAACTTTAGTTTCGCCCTTGGCCTTTGCTTCACTGTTCTTTTCTTTATCAAGCGCGGAAACTTCATCAACATGCTCTTTACTTGCCTCAACAATTTTGTTCTTGGTAATATGCGGGTTTGATACAGCCGCTTTTTCCCACGGATCATCAAGCACTTCTTCCACATTTGCCTGAGCTTTAACATTTTGAGAGGCAAGTGCGGTCGGCGAGCCTTCAACTTTAGCCGAAACGGTTGTTTCTCCGATTGTATTTGAACCGAAGGTATGTTTCAGCGGAATAATAAATTCAGGCGCCTCCGAGGCATCGGCAATTTGCAAATTTTCATCTGTTCCTTCGTCGTCGGCATATTCTGACAGTTCTTCTTCATCTGCGTTAACCAACATTTTTTGATTATTTAATTCTTCTTTATTATTATAAGGGTCAAGCGAATTTTCTTCATCATCCGGATCATAAATAATATCGCCTGTTTGTTCACCGTCAAATGCCAGTGTATCGCTTATATCGTCATACCCTTCTTCCAAATCTTGTTCAGCATCTTGTGCTATATCATCATCAAGCGGTGCCTGAACCTGTGAAGGAGCCGATATTTTTTTGAATTTTTCATAAATCTTGTCGCTTTCATCATTTTGCGCAAACAGTTCAATGCTTTGCACCTGCTTTTCCTCAGATAAAACAAGAGTTTCCGGAGCATTATCTTTGGTCAGCACAAAATACCCTTTGGTAACGGCCATAACCGCCAAAAGCGAAAAGATGAAGCTTCCCAAGAAGCATTTTAATCCAAAATTAGGCATCAAAATCCTCGTTTCAAACTGCCTTAAATTCAACGAAAAAGCGCAAAACGCCCTTTCCCTTGCGAGAATCATACAACTTATAGTGTTAAAATAGAGTTAATGCTTTTAATAAAGTTTTTTTCTCGTTTTTTTGATTAAATTTTGCTTGCCATTATAGAAAAAACGCTTTAAAAAATAAGGTATGCTGACAAAAGAAGAAATAATAAAATTACTTGAAGATGAAAAAAATCAGGACAAACTTTTTGCCCGTGCCGATGAAGTACGTAAAAAAAATGTCGGTGATGAAGTACATTTAAGAGCGTTAATAGAGTTTTCAAATATTTGCCGAAACAACTGCCTTTACTGCGGAATTAGAAAAGGCAACGCAAATGTCAAACGCTATCGCATGAATGAAGATGAGCTGATTGAAACAGCTAAAAGGGCTTCCCTGATGGGCTTTAAGACCATTGTTATGCAATCAGGCGAAGATATGTTCTTTTCCGCTTCTAAAATGTGCAAAATAATAGAAGAAATAAAAAAACTTGATGTGGCTCTGACTTTGAGCATCGGTGAAAGAGAATATGCCGAATATAAGGCTTTTCGTGAGGCCGGTGCTGACCGCTATCTTATGCGCATAGAAACAACCGATAAGGATTTATACCATAAACTAGATCCGAATATGAGTTGGCAAAAGCGCTATGAGTGCCTTTTGATGATAAAAGAGCTTGGCTATGAACTCGGTTCCGGTATTATGGTCGGTTTGCCGGAGCAATCAATGCAATCAATCGCAAATGATTTATTGTTTTTAAAAGACCTTGGTGTTGATATGGCGGGAATCGGACCGTTTATAGCCCACCCCGACACACCATTGGCTAAAGAAAAAAGCGGAAATCTTTATTTGTCTTTACGAACAATGGCTATAATGCGAATCTTACTGCCTGATATCAACATTCCGGCGACCACCGCCATGGAGAGCTTGCACCCGAGGGGAAGAATAATGGCGCTTCAAAGCGGAGCAAATGTTGTTATGCCTAATGTAACAACGAAAGAATATCGCCGTTTATATGAGCTTTATCCCAACAAACCCTGCGTGAATGATACCCCATTGCATTGCAAAAGTTGCATCTCAATGAAAATCACTGCCATCGGGCGCAAAATCGGCACTGATTACGGAAGTCATAAAAAAAATTAAAAAATAATCAAGAAAAACATTGACAAAAAACAAAATTCCTGTTATTTTAAGCCAAATTTCACATTATTAATCCCTAAAATTTACAATTATGGAAAAGTTTAATTTTATCAAGAATGCGGTCAACACCGCAAAAGAGAAGATTGGTGCCATCGTTGCAAACAAGCTTTTAAACAAGCAGGCAACCGTCATCACCTTGAAGGAAGATGTGACCAAGAGCCTGACAAAGGAACAGCGTTTGATCGTGGCTTCCATGGTTGATATTGACGCCATGTTCAAGGCTAAAAAGTATGACGCCATCATCAGCCTCGGCATCATCAACGAGTTTTATACTCGCGGTTTGATTAAGGAGTTCATTGCTCACTTCCCGAAGTTTGCCCCTGAGCTGGGTGGCGGGGCTTGGGCTAATGCGTCCGACATTGTGAGTGAGGAAGATTTGGAGGAGTATATCAAGGATCCGGATTCCAAGGAGTTCCGATTCTTCATTTACCACCCTCTGGGCCTGAAGGTTCTGGTTGCCCATGATTTTTCCGGCTTCATCGCCGCTCATGAGCAAGATTTCCGGAAGATGTCAGAATATTTTTTGCCTTACTTCATCTCCGCAGGAGTAGCAAAGGAGGAATACAAGGCTCTTCTGGATAAGGTCCTTGATTAAAAAAACGAAAGACCGTGACGTTAATGTCACGGTCCTTTGTTTATCGCTTAAAAAATGCCGGTTTGTTTTTGTTGACCATCAACAGTAATCCATTGTTGCATGAAACGAAGTCTACTCCGTCCGGATAGAGGTAGCGCATAAAGCGATGAACATCCTCATCATAAACGAAGAACTTTTTGCCTCGCCTGATGTAGAACAGATGGTCGAGTCCTGCCACAAAGCCAAACTCATCTTCCATCGGAATTGCATGCCAGCGACCATAGCTATAAATATTAAGCGCCGGATTGCCGATTTCAGCACACAGAACCAGATCAGCGCTGTCACTGCAAAGGATTCTGAGTTGGTTCTTCTTTACGAATTTATTTTCTCGCAAAGAATACAACCCTTGCCTACCAAAGTCCAAAGTGACAATAAAGTCACGATGGATTTCAACCTCATCGGCATCAAATGCAGCCTCCTCTATAAGCTCGCCGTTTAGGTGATAAAGGCTCCAGATCGTGCCGTACCTTAAAGCAAGGTACTTGTCTGAGTGGCGATAATCGGTACATGATGTTTGCAGCAGAATCTTTTCGCCGTTCCAAAGGACAATGTTCATGCCGTACCTGCCTCCCCTTGTAACAATCAGTGTTATCAGCGGAGTTGTCACAATTTCGGCTTTTCCGTCGTATTCAACAACCTTTTCACCGAACAACGTGAACACCCCTTCAGGCGTAACCACAAGATTTTGCTCCTCATAAACCTCCAGAAACTGAACGTCCTTAGCAAAACTTGCCGGCACGAGCTCATCATTTTCTTCCTGAAACAGGAACAAACCCCATTTTCCGTTTTTCTTCATGGCAACCATTCCGGTCGCCTCAAAAATTTTGTATTCCATTGGCTAATAATATTATTAAAAATTACACATTTCCTTGAATGCTAACATAAAGGATTCTTTTTGTCAAGATAGTTTTATCAGATATTTTTTCAAGAAATTCTGCTCAATTTCAGCTTATTGGTCCACAGAATATACGTTTCAACCGGCAAATCAGGATAAATTTTTTTCATCAGCTCGGCATACACATTAAGCTGATTTATATATGCCGGCGGAATTTCATCAATTCTGCGATTGGTCTTAAAGTCAACAATTTTGATTTTATCGGGCAGGATTATAAGCCTGTCCAGCTGAGCGGAAATAATTTTTCCGTTCACTTCCCCCATAACCGGAACTTCAGCGCGCGAATTTTCCCCGAAAATATCGGCAAATTCCGGATTATTCAAAACCGCCGAAACTTCTTTTTCAATCTCATTTTTTTCATAAGCCGAAAAATCCGTTTGCTCAAGATATTGCTTTATTTTTTCTGATTTTTCGCCGTCAATTTGCGGCAAAAATTGCAAAAGCTTATGGATTATGGTCCCGCGCTTATAATAATTGCCGTCATCACTCAAAGGAGAGATAGAATCGGCATCATCTCCGTCATCAAGTTTTGAAGGCGTATAAGGCTTGGAAAGAGCATTTTCTTTTTTTGCATCGTTATAAAGCCACGAATCATCTGAAATCTGCGCCTCTTCGGCAACATAAGTCGCTTTTTTAGCCGGCAGAATTTCGCCGTCAACATCATAGGCATAGGCTCCGCTTTCTTGCTTTTCTCCCTGTTTTTCCAAAGCGTCATAGCAGTATTTATACCACGAGTTTTCCGAATCCTTTTTTGCTCCGGCAAAACCGCAGATATAAAGTTCGTCTTCGGCGCGCGTCAGCGCAACATATAAAAGCCTTCTTCGTTCTTCGCCCTCTTTTTGCCCGACAAACTTATTTATCGCTTTTGCTTTTTCTTCATAATAATCTTTATTCAAAGGATAATAAGCCACATTTTCCGCTTCATCAATCAGCAGTTTTTGCTCGTTTTTAACCGCATCATCAATGGTTGTATCCGGCAAAAACACCACTCTTGCCTGCAAACCTTTTGAACCGTGAGCCGTCATCAACCTAACGGCGTCAACTTCATTTTGCTTTGTTTCTCTCTTGATTTCAAGCTCGCGATTTTCAAACCATTCAATAAAATATTGCAGGGAAGGAATATGCTCTCGTTCAAAATTCAAGACTTGATTTAAGAATTCATCTAAAGAATCTTCAACTTCATAACCCATACGCAAAATAAAATTCTTGCGTCCGTTCATTTTGGTCAAAACATAATTAAAAAGCTCAAACGGGCGCACATAGTCAACCTGATTGCAAAGATATTGCAACTGCTCATACGTTTGGCGATATTGAGCAAAGTCTTTCATTTTTGACCACAAATTAGCACCACCGCGATTATAGCAGAGTTTAAACAAATCATCGTCATCAAAATTAAAGAGCGGTGATTTCAAAACTTCGGCTAAGGACAAATCATCATTCGGAAGCAACAAAAACTTTGCCAATGAAACCAAATCCTGCACGGCAATCTGCTCCGAAAGTTTCAGCCGGTCGGCACCGCTGACATTAACATTTCCTTCTTTGCAAGCTCTGATAAATTCATTGATGAAGTGCGCTCTTTTTTGCACCAAAACCATAAAATCACCAAACTGCAACGGGCGCGGAGTATTTTGGCTTTTAGCCATCAGTTCTTTGATTTTTTCCACGATTTTTTGCGCCAACTGATATTTTACCGAGGGTTGTTTTTGCGGACTAAGATAGGTTTTTTCCTCATTATCTGCCGGCTCTTTTTTTTCTTTAATTATCAACGGCCAGATTTCAACTTTTCCCATTTCACCGATGCGATAAGGCAGATGTTTAACTTTTTCATTTTCGGTTGTAACGCCTTTATGAACCATGGGGTCTGAAAACACTTGATTAACCACATCCAAAACGGCAGAAGTTGAGCGAAAAGATACATCTAAATTGATTTTAGAAAAATTTTCTCCGCCCTTAGAAGCAAAATAGCGTTGCATTTCTTCCATTTTATCGGGATTAGCCCCTTGAAAGCTGAAGATTGATTGTTTTCTGTCCCCAACCACAAAAAGCGTGCAAGGCTCTTTTTTCACGCCTGAGCCGGCAAAAAATTCTTCGCTCAAAGCTTTTATAATATTCCACTGTTCGGGGGACGTATCTTGCGCCTCATCAAGCAAAATATGGTCAATACCGCCGTCAAGTTTATATAAAACCCAGCCGGAATAAAACGAGTCGGAAAGCAATTTATCGGAAGCAGAAATCAAATCCGAAAAATCAAGCTTTGCCCGCTCTTTTTTGTACTCATCATATTTAATAAACAACTCGTGCGCCAGCCCGAAAACCGCCTGCGAAGAAAAAAACAGCTTTTGGCGCGTAATTTTTAACAATGTTTCGCACATTTTATCAGAAATAACGCCTGCTTGCTCCGAAATTTGCGGATTATAGGCTTGTGCGTCTTTGTTACCCACACTTTTCGGAGTGTTATCGTTTTTCAAAAATATTTTTTTCAAGGCGTCAAAATCTTGCGATAAATAACCGTTATCAACGATTTCTTGCAAAATATCCGCCGTTTTGCTTTCGTTGCCGGTTCCGTGGCGCAGGGTGTCAATAATCACATCAAGTTTGCCGATGATTGAGCGCATAAAATCTTTATAAATATCGGCGCTTGTTTTGTTTGTATCAACTTCCAACTTTTCCGCTAAAGCGGTTTCAAACGCGCCAAAGTCGGAAAATTTCGCAAAAATATGTTGCAACTTTTCTCTGTTTTCCACTATTTCGCTTAATGCTTTGGAAAATCCGTCCTGTTTCATATTTGCGGTCAGATAATTCATATATTTTGCGCTTAAACTTTCCGGATATTTTTGCGCCTCAACAATTATTTGACGCCGAATTTGTTCCAAAATATCAGATTGTTCTTCGCTTTCAATAACCTCAAAATACGGCGGAACTCCGGCTTCTAAGGGAAATCTGCTCAATAAATCTTGGCAAAAACTGTGTATTGTTTGAATTTTCATTCCGCCCGGCGTATCAAGCAAAACGGCAAACAACGTGCGGGCGCGTTTCTTATAGTTTTGCATTTGTTCAAAAGAAACATTTTCGCCATCCAACAATTCGTTCAAGGCATTTTGGAGCGCTTCTTCGCTGATAACCGCCCATTCGCTCAAGCGTTCATAAATACGTGTTTTCATTTCCATGGCGCCGGCTTTGGTATAGGTCAAACACAAAATGCGTTCGGGATGCGGATTTTCACTGTTTAGCAAAAGACGCAAAACACGGTCGGATAAAACTTTGGTTTTGCCCGTTCCGGCAGAAGCCTCAACCCATACCGAGGTCAGAGGGTTTGCGGCGGCATGCTGTTGCCTTCCGGCAAGTTTACTGCGATTTTCACGTTCAAGGTTATTCATTTTTCGCTCATTATTAGCTGAGATTACGGTTTATAAGATGCCTGTTTATGATAAAACAGTCAAGTAATATTTAAAAGACATAAAACGCTAAAATTAAAAAACTTCGCCAAAGCAGCAAAGGAAAAACTTCGGCGAAGCAAGTAATAATAACAGACAACAAAGATTCAAAGCAAAACCAGATTTCCGGCGGCGATACGACCTCGGTCATTATAAAGTTCGTATTGAATTTTTTGCCCGTCGTTCAAGTGGCGAACTCCGATTTCTTCCAGTTTGGTGATATGAACAAAAACATCTTTACCGCCG
>JAZSBR010000002.1:0-48927 GCA_045602545.1 Alphaproteobacteria bacterium | reverse complement strand
CCGTCTGCTCTAAGGTCATCATGCCCTCTGCGACAGCAATTAAACCAAGCTTAACGCGGACCGTATCCTGGTCGGCCAGGGTTTGGGCCAGCTGCTCTTTGGTAATTTTGCCGGTTTCTACCAGATAATTGCCTAATATGTACTCTACCATAAGTGCGTTCTCCTGTCTTTGAAATAAGTTTTTTTAAAACCCCAAAAAAAGATGATGAAAAAGGGGTGAAAAAAGGCTAATTTTCGATGATTTTTAGCTCAGAATCGGTAAATTTGGGTAGAATCGGGGTAGACTCCTTGAAATTAAAGGTTTCAAGGTCTGATTCCTTTAATACAGCCCAGTCGGTTTCTGTATCAGCATATTTACGATTGAGGTCAGTCAAAACTCTTTGTGCATATAAAGTGTAGCCTATAATATCGTGGTATTTTTCAAATATTTTAGTGTTATCTAAATTAGATACGGCATTTTCAAAGTTGCTTTGATTCAGAACTTTTTTATCTTCCAAGTTACGAATTTGAATACGGTGATGCTTGATTAATGTATAAACATAGCCAAAAATAAGTGGAGCAACAGCAATATATTCTTTTCTGGCTTTTTCTATCTTGTCAAAACTTATATTTATTACCTTTTTCTCTTTCTTCTTATTATTATCTTTTTCTATGGCAAAATATAGCTGATTAGTGAGTTTTCGTGCAGTCATCATAGCGTGCTTTGCTTCGGGGCGTTTTGCTAATCGTAATAAGTTATATGTTAAAAAATACACGGTCATTATAGCAGAAGCATTATCAAACAAGTGATTTTCAAGGTCTTTATAGTTCATACCATACGCAAGGTTATAATCTCCATCATTTTGTTCATAGGATTGATATTCTGCATTATATAAGTCAAAAAAATGATTAGGGAGCTTTTGGTGTTTAAGGGCATATATTTTAAATCTTCTTCTCATTAATGGAGCTGGGGTTTTATCTTCTTTTCTAATACGGTTACGCAAAATATCTTCCATCAGCATAAAAGATACAGCAACTTTAAATTGCACCAATTCATCATCATTTTTGGCAGCAATATATGCAAGAAGATGGTAAATAATATTTTTTTTAGCAGTAATAATAGAATTTCTGGTTATTTCTCTATTAAAATAAGGTGTAGTTATTATCGGCATATTCCATAGCTCCATCATACATAAAGATGACTTAAATTTAAACCATCAAAGGTTAAATTTTCGGAAACGGTTTTATATAGTTCTTTGGCAGAGATACTGCCATAATGTGATGCCAAACTTGAACCTTGATCCCAACCACCCAAAATAACAACTCTTTCATGCGGAACTTGATGATTGCGGAGTTCACTGCGAAAAGTGTGTCTAAATGAGTGCGCCACGTGTTTAGGCAAAAATTTATCGTCATCATTATCAATCGTTTCATTAAGTTTATCCAACAGTCGATTAAAAAACTTTGATACGCTGGCTGATAATTCACCACGGCAATTCGGCACAAGTTCGGGGAATATGCGCTGGGTTTTGTTGGTAATGTCATTTTTTTGCTGTTCAACATATTGCAGAAAGCCACATTTAATTAACGTCGGGTGTATCGGTATGATTCTGATAGCATTGGCGGTTTTGACTCGTTTTCCATTTTTATCGTTAATACTGAAACAAATAACTTCATCTTTGGTAATAATATCTGCGGTGGTGAGTTGGCAAATTTCATTAAGTCGCATACCAGAATATAAAGCAATCAGCGGAATCCAATAAAATCCATCACGATAAATCTTGTCACCAGCTTTAAAACGACCGAGACGATTATTTAAACATCCACGATAGACCGTCGAGTGAAATATAATATTGAGCTGATTAATTGAAAAAGGTAGGTATTTATCTTGGTTCTTATTGATGGTGATTGAAGGGATTTCTACTTCTTCCATTGGGTTTTCTTCAATAAATTTCTTTTGTTTCGCCCATTTAAATATTGAGCTTAATGTGTGAATGTAATCGGTTTGTGTTTTTTCAGAAAGAGTAGGGGCTTTGTTATGTTTTGCCATATTGATTGCTTGGATGATGGTTTTTCCTTTGGTTACACCTTCACCAAAACGTTTCGGTATGTATGGAATGTTTTGTATCACGTCATTTAAATCATCAGCGGTAATTTGTCGTATAGGTTTGTTTTTCCCGATTATTTCAGCAATCAATTCCATTTTAGATGCCACACGTTCTTTAGTTGCGTCAGATGTTTTGTTGCGTGATACAGTCTGATTATAATGTTTAACAACTTGCATCAAAGACATATCGGGTTTGTGTTGTTTCTTTTGTTTGAGTTCGGCTGATATATCCAGTTGCTTAAAATACATACGGTCAATAAGGCTGGCATCAATTTCACCACAATAACCATTCAAAAACTCAATCAAATAACGTAAGAGCTGAATTTTTGCCCTCATAAAAGCATTAAATATCATCTCGGCGCAAGTTTTGGTAGGTGTCGCAAGTTGTTTTTCTTGGAAGTAATTATTGGTTTCTGCATATATGTCTTGGTAGTTGCGTTGGAGATATTTGTATTCATAAGCAGAAAGGAGATTTTGAAAATATTTGCGTTCTTCCATTCGATTTGCGCCATTTAATAACCTTCGGCTTTCAGTATGGGACTTTTGCATCAACCAATCATAAGCGTGTAATTCGGCTTCTTCCTCGGTATATTCAACTTCTCGGTAAATAATAGGTGGCTCAGGTTTTGGTGGTGTTTTGGGAGTAGTAGTTTTTTGGATATGTTTAAGGTTTTCCAAGTCGTTTAATATTCTTTGTCGTATCGCCATAGTTTCAAGTTCAACCCGAAGTGAGGCAATTCGTCGGTCTTTGGTATGTAATGATTGCCAGATTTGCTTGCGGTGGTAGATAGGAACAAGTGATTTAGGAATATTTATAACGGCATAATAAATGGAGTTACGTTTAAAAAGCATCAAATTCACCTCATAAAATAGGCTAAAATTTGACATTAAACATTAGCAATTTTGGGTTAAAAAAATTGACGTCTGCAATTAGCAAGACGTCTAAATTTTGATAAATTTTTGTAAATATTCTGTAAAATCAAATACTTACAATGTATTGGCTGGGGCGGCTGGATTCGAACCAACGAATGTCGGCACCAAAAGCCGATGCCTTACCACTTGGCGACGCCCCAATGCTATCAAACATAAAAACTACTGCCCAACTATATACTTCATCAAGTTTAAGAAAAAAATAAGCAGATAATTTGTATGTCTGGCGGTAAGTAATCTCGCTTAGACGATGGTCGTTATATTACAAAAAAAAATATAATGCAAGAACTTTTTTCAAATTTGTTGATTTTTTATAAAACTGTTCCTTTTAATGCTGTCAAAATCGCCAAATAATCTCTCGTATATCGGTATTTTTACTTTTTACTTTACTTAAAAAAAAGGCGGGGAAATTCCCGCCTTTGAGATTATCTTTCCAGCTTTTTATATTTAATGCGGTGCGGGTTGCAGGCATCTTCGCCGAGGCGCGCTTTTTTATCTTTTTCATAATCCTCAAAATTGCCCTCAAACCACTCAACATGCCCGTTATCTTCATACGCCAGAATATGGGTTGCCAAACGGTCTAAAAACCAGCGGTCGTGTGATGTTACCAAAACGCACCCCGGATAATTTATTATGCCTTCCTCTAAAGAACGCAAAGTATCAACATCCAAATCATTGGTCGGCTCATCAAGCAAAATCACGTTTGCACCTTTACGAAGCATTTTGGCCAAATGAACACGGTTGCGCTCACCGCCGGAAAGTTGCCCCACTTTCTTCTGCTGGTCGGCACCCTTAAAGTTGAATTGCCCGACGTATGCGCGCGAGGAAACCTCATTTTTGCCGAGCCAAATCATATCTAAGCCGTCGGAAATTTCCTGCCATACGTTTTTATCGGCACTCAGCTCATCGCGCGATTGGTCAACATAGCCCAAATCAACGGTTTCGCCGATTCTGATTTCGCCCGAATCCGGCTTTTCTTGCCCCGTAATCATCTTAAACAAAGTGGTTTTGCCGGCGCCGTTCGGACCGATTATGCCGACAATCGCACCCTTTGGAATCTTAAACGACAAGTCATCAATCAAAACTTTATCGCCGAAAGCCTTGCTGATATGATTGGCCTCAATCACCAAATCGCCCAAGCGCTCGGTCATCGGAATATTGATGTGCGCTGTGGTGATTTTTTCTTTTGTTGCCTGCGACAACAACTCATCATAAGCATTAATACGCGCCTTAGATTTTGCCTGACGAGCCTTCGGGTTTTTATGAATCCACTCTAATTCAAGCGCCAAAGTGCGTTGACGCGAATTTTCTTCGCGCGCTTCCTGCGCCAGGCGTTTTTCTTTTTGCTCAAGCCATGAAGTGTAGTTTCCTTCATACGGAATGCCTTGTCCGCGATCAAGCTCCAAAATCCAGCCCGTTACATTATCCAAGAAATAGCGGTCGTGCGTAACCATAACAACGGTGCCTTTATAGTCGCGCAAATGATGCTCTAGCCACGCCACCGACTCGGCATCCAAGTGATTGGTAGGCTCGTCCAAAAGAAGCATATCAGGCTTTTGCAAAAGCAGTCTACAAAGCGCAACACGGCGTTTTTCTCCGCCCGAAAGTTTTGTTACATCGGCATCTGCCGGCGGACAGCGAAGCGCGTCCATGGCAATTTGCACCGTGCGCTCCAAATCCCAACCATTACAAGCATCAATTTTTTCTTGCAGTTCAGCTTGCTCTTCAATCAGCGCATTCATCTCATCATCGCTCATCGGCTCGGCAAATTTTGCGGAAACTTCTTCAAACTTACGCAAAAGTTCTTGCGTTTCGCCAAGACCGTCCATAACATTTTCCATCACGGTTTTGTTTTTATCAAGCTGAGGCTCTTGTTCCAAATATCCGACCTTAACACCGTCAGCCGCCCAAGCTTCGCCGTTAAACTCTTTATCAACACCGGCCATAATTTTCAATAGCGTGGATTTACCGGCACCGTTAACGCCTAAAACACCGATTTTCGCCCCCGGCAAAAATGAAAGCGTTATATCCCTAAACAGCTCTCTTCCGCCCGGAAGAACTTTTGTTAAGTGTTGCATTACAAAAATATATTGATAAGACGGCATAAATATCTCCTGATTAAAATACTATTCAAATTGGTTGGCAAAATTGGCATAATTTGCATCGTGAAGCTTGATTTTTTCAGCATTTTTACTGTTTTCCATGGCTGATTTAACGGCTTTTTTGTATGCGGCGTCAATTTTTGCAAAAGCCTCGGGGTCTTTTTGATAAAGCTTTGAAACATCATATTCTTTGCGCGGAACAATAACACTTCCGTCCGGCATTTTGATTTTTCCGTTGCGATAAAGGGTTGTTTCAAAAATTTTTTGACGGTTGAAAGCATAAACCGTTTCATCGCAGTTTTTGAACTTTTCGCGCTCAATTTCCATGAAGGATGTCACTTTTTCGTCATTAAAAACTCGCAAACCTTCTCTTTGCATTTTATCATTTTTAGCCTTGCTGACCAGAATTGCACGGGCAATCAGCTCAAATTTATGATATTTTTTAGCGCGACAAGCCAAACCCTGACCGGCAACCGAACCAAGACCGGCGGCTTCTTCCAAATAAGTCGGTTTATCGGCGGCAAAGACAGAACTTGAAAATGCGATAATGCCGGCAACAAGGCTCAAAAAAAACTTTTTCATGATGAATACTCCTAAAAAATCTGCCATGATTCTAATATAAAATCTTAAAAGATAGGTTAATCTTTGGGAAAAAAATTTTAGGATTAAAAAGTGTTGACAAAAATAAAATAATCTGTTAGCATAGCAATCAGTAACAACAAAATTAGGAGAAAAAAACATGAGTAAAGATGTTGACAATTTGATAAAAAAATTCATCGCCAATGGTGGAACAGAAGAAGAATTTTGGGCTGAACGCCGTAAGATTTTGGCATCAGCCAATGCTCGCAAAGAAAAATATGAAGCAGATTACAAGGCTGCCGAGCAGAAAGAAATAAATGATTTAGTAAAAAAAGGCTATACCACCTCTGAAGCCCAAAATAAAGTTAGTGCCGACAACATAAAAGCTGAAGAAAACAGAGGATTCGGAAAATCTAACCGAGCAAAACTCGATCGAATTCCTAATGTTGGTCTGACTATAAATGCAAAAAATCAAAGGCACTAGTGAATTTTATTACTCACAAAAATAGCATCGATGTTTTGTCGGTGTTATTTTTTTACTTTTTATAATTTTTTCATTTTTTTTCAAAAAACATCTTGACAAAAAAAGAAAGATATGTTATTTATTAGACAAATCACGTATTATTAACTTAAAAATAAAAAAAAATTATGATGAACGAAAAAGTACAAGAGTTGTTCCGCAATTTTATCGACAATGGTGGAACGAAACAAGAATTTTGGGCAGGACGTAGAGCAGCTCTGGAAGCAGCCGCAGCCCGTAGTAAAAAACATGCAGAAGCTGCAAAGGCTATCAGAAAAGATTGTATCGAGCACCTCGTGGAGCGCGGATACACCCGTGCCGAGGCCATTGAGAAGCTCCGTCTCGAGGCTTATGAAGCTCATGATGCCATGGGTGGCAACCCTCTGGTTAGGGTTAAGCGCTATCCCATCCCAAGAGTGGGGCTTCATATACAGGCTCCAAAAAACTAATAAAGAATCCCGTCAACAAGTTTGGCGGGGTTTTTTAATGTGTTTTTTTCAAAAAAAGTAGTTGCAATTTGCAAAATAAGTGGTTAATAATTGCATGAATTTGGTAAGATGGCAGAGTGGTCGAATGCGGTTGACTCGAAATCAATTGTACCGATTTCCGGTACCTAGGGTTCGAATCCCTATCTTACCGCCATATACAACAAAGCCCCGCCGAAAGCGGGGTTTTGTTGTATATGATGCGAGTAAGTGGAAGCGAGAACCCTAGGGAATGGGTTCGACGAGGAGCGAAAGCCGGACGGAAGTACGGCGGTGAGCGATAGCGAAAGAGCGACGAAGCGGCGGAGCCAATCCCTATCTTACCGCCATATACAACAAAGCCCCGCCGAAAGCGGGGTTTTGTTGTATATGATGCGAGTAGGTGGGATCGAGAACCCTAGGGAAGGGGTTCGACGAGGAGCGAAAGCCGGACGGAAGTACGGCGGTGAGCGATAGCGAAAGAGCGACGAAGCGGCGGAGCCAATCCCTATCTTACCGCCATATACAACAAAGCCCCGCCGGAAGCGGGGTTTTGTTGTATATGATGCGAGTAAGTGGGAGCGAGAACCCTAGGGAAGGGGTTCTCATCTCTGCTCCGCTTATCAACAAAAAAACGCCCCTAAGGGCGTCTTTTTATTGTTGGCGGAAAGGCAGAGATTCGAACTCTGGGTGGGATCGCTCCCACGACGGTTTTCAAGACCGCTGCATTAAACCGCTCTGCCACCTTTCCATCTTTGTACCTATATAAGCGAAGTTACTTCCTTCGTGAAAACCGTTCTGAAACTTCGTTTCAGCGACGATTTAGACTTCCTCGCAAGTTTAATAAAACTTTCTCGTCAGTCGTCTACGCTAAAGCTTCGACTCCAAGACCGCTCTAATTAAACCGCTCTGCCACCTTTCCATGGTGATTTGGAATAAATCTACAATAATTTTTTCAAATCACTACATTGCATAATTTATTTTATATGTCAAGAGTTATTTTAACAATATTTGAAAAAATTTTGCACCAAAAAAAAGAAAACCTCTTTTCACAGCTTGACATTTATTTTGATGAGAATATACATATTTAGTGTAAGTCTAATATTTTTTAGGAGAAAATTTATGAAAAAAATTATCTTGGCTTTGGCCGCTGTTTTATTGACTGTTTCTGTTGCTTCGGCGCAAGTTGCCGTTCCGCAAATTGCAACTCCGCAAGCACCTAACCCGCAAGAAGCATTGGCTGCTAAAAAAGCTGATGTTGAAGCAAAATTGAAGGCAAGACAAGACGCATCATTGCAAAAAATTGATGAGCAAATTGCAAAAGCTAAAGAAGCCGGCAAACCGACAGATCGTTTGGAACAAAAGCGTCAAAGAGTTTTGGAACGCATTGAAAAACATCAGGAAAGATTAAATAAGCGTATTGAAGCACAAAAAGCAAAATTAAATGCTGCCGGTGCAACCGCTCAATAATCCATTAAGCTGAAAAAAAGAAAAGAGGTGGTTTAAATCTGCCTCTTTTTTTTATCTAAATCTTATATCAAACAATGAAAGTAACTTGATTAAGCTTTTTAATTGATATTCATTCATGGAACTCAGTTTTTTGAATATCTTTTCTTGCAACGTTTTGGGAATTTCTTCTTTTTTTATTTGAGTCGCAATATCCATATCTAAATTTGCCAGAATTTTATATAGAGAATAGGAGCGGGGATTTTGTTTTTTATTTTCAATCAAGTTAACCGAAGAATAATCCATATCGCACATTTCAGCCAGTTTTTCGCATGAAATATTATTTTCGAGTCGCTTTTTGCGTATGTAATCAGAAATCACGCTTAAAAATTCTTCTTCAGTCAGCATTGTAAACTCCTATAAATGTTTTATTTAGACTATACAATAAAAAATTTTATAATCTATTTTGTAAAGCAAATAAAATTTTATTGACTTTAAACAATAAAAAAGATAGTTTTTGAGAGGAACTTGTTTTAATAAGGAGGAAAAGTTTATGAAAAAACTTTTTTTAATGATAGTTTCGGCAATATGCGGGGTACTGCCGTTTGGCAAGGCAAATGCAAGTGCAAGTACTTGTACTTATACTTATAGTGATGGGACAACTGAGACTCTAACAAACTGTTATTGTGGCAATGGAGCTGCTAGATGTATTGAAGACTACGGTTCAGCGAAGCATGAATATGGTTATGATGCGTCTGGTAATAAAATTGAAGAGATTTATTATTCTTGCAACAATAACACGTGTCAGATAAGTGGTAAGAGTAATTATCAATATAATAAATCAGGCGAATATGAGGAAGTATACACACGTTACGATTCTTCAGGTAATATATTGGATTTTAAAAAATGGTATTATGGAAATCATGCTGATTTATGGTTTAAGTACGATAGTCAAGGGCAACTAATCGGAGGTTATGATGATGTTATGATGTCAGGACAGTGCGATTGTCCGCCTTATAGTGGTTGTGGTTGCGATTTTAGTTGTGACAATAATGGATGTTTCTATGCTAATGGTGATGAAATGGGAAATGATAGATTCCATGCAGTTTCAAATATAAATACACCTTCATATTTTGATGGCGATGATATTTATACGTGTCCGGACAATGCGATTTCTTGTCACTATGATGAAGATTATGGCGAAGTTGTTTCAGAATGTGAAGAGGGTTATGTTTCCGATTATTGGGGTGATTGTCAAGAGTGCTCTAATACCACCTCGTGTTCATACGATAGGGAAAAAGATGAGTGGGATATGGAATGCTCTGCCGGATATTATCAAACATGCACTGATGATTATTCATGTTGCGACAATGAGTGTCCGGAAGGAGCATCGTCTTGTTATTTGGAAGATATGGACGATGAGGACTCTATGGTCATAGATTCTTGTAATAACGGATATTTAGAAAAAGACGGCTCATGTATTTCAGCCTCAGCCGGTTGCGGTGCGGGATATAAACAAATTGAAAACTGGTGCAACCGCATTCAATATACTCCGGCCGAAGCCGCGCCGTTGTTACATAACGACAACACAAATTCTGTGACGATTACTTTTAGAAAATAACCGATTTCTAAGAGGGGTAAAAAAGGGCTTTGCTTTCGTAAAAGCCTTTTTTTATGTTGTATAAAAATAGATGTATAAAAGAAAAATGATTGCAAATAAAAAAAACTGCATTTATAATTAAAGGCAAACAGATATTATAGAGTAGAACCATGAAAATTTCTTCAAAAAATCCAATTATCAGCATAATTATTCCGGTTTATAATATGGAAGACTATGTTGAACAATCGGTGATGAGTGTGGTCAACCAAACATTTAAGAATGTTGAAATCATTGTTGTTGATGACGGCTCTACGGATTCTTCTCTTCAAATTATTGAGAAACTTGCTCGCAAACATAAACGCATTAAAGTCATATCAAAAGAAAATTCCGGTCTGGCAAGCGCCTATAATGCCGGACAACATATGGCAAAAGGTAAGTATATTTATTTTCTTGATTCTGATGATTGGCTTGAACCTGACTGTTTAGGTATAATGTATAATGTGGCGGAAAAAACGCAAGCCGAGGTGATTAAATCTTTTGGTTTTATTGTGGAACGAAACGGTTATGCCCTTGATCAAATTATGATTCCACCGCAAAAGTGCGACCGGTTAATTACAAACATGTTGGAAATTCCTGAATTTGTGAGCAAACATGTGGCTCAGTGGACTTGTTTATATCGTCGCGATTTTATCTTAAATAATAATATCTGGTGTCCTGAATTTCCGAAAAATATGTCACCGGATTCTGATTACATGTATCATGTGTGGTGTAAATGTAAAAAACTTTTTGTAATAAAAAAGATGTTTGTACATTATAGAACAGATAACGATAATTCAGTGAAAAATTCAGGTTCGGCAATGTCTTTCAGGTTGATGCGCGGGCATATGGCGGCGCGTGCAACTATGGTAAAATTATTTATGCCTAATCCATATTGGTATGTTAAAACGCGTATAGAATTTGAGCATTTTCTCTATGAACTTATTACATATCGTTGTTCAACGAATCGCTGGGGATATATCAAAGCAATTTCTAAAATATTTAAGGAAAATATTCGTCATGGTTTGGTAAATTTAAAACCTTATACTTTTAAGCATCGTATGACTTATAAAATTATTGCTTGGTTTCCATGGGTTTATTGGTTGAACAGCACCTTAAAAATTTATACTGAAACATTGAATCGGCGCACAGGGGGAATTACACTCAATGTTTTGGGCGGGATTTATAAACGCAGAGATGAAAAGGATACGCGTAAAATATTTTTATTCGGTCATCTGATTAAAAAATATATCAAAGTACGGAGAGAAGATTATGTCAGCGCAAAGTAATTTTAACGCTAATGACTTGAGTGTTGAAAAAACATCAGAGATAAAACCCCTTAATCACCCTGATTTTGAATGCATATCTTTGGGGGAACGCTATATTTTGTGGCAAAGATTTATCAGTTTTTATAATAAAATTCAATTGTTGGAAATTGGCGGAAAAAAATATAAAATTGCATACTTCTTGAAAGATGAAAATTATGCCGAATTTTATGAACATACAGAAAAGCATAAAATTCTTTTAGACTATTTTTATTCTCTGCTGAAAAGTTATATTAAATGCGCTGATATATTTGTAACCAACCAACAATATGCAGCACTGATTGCCTATAGCTTGAACAGACCTGTTTTTTGGATAAAAGATAATCATGCCAAAGAGCAAAAACACGCTGGTGAGGTTTTGCAAAAATGCAAGCAAATTATTCAACTGCCGGTTAATTTTGACATCAAAAAAAATATTGAAGATTTTTTGGAAAAACAAAAACCGAATACACAAATTTTTTCTAGAGAATTATTAAATGCTAATCCTTTTCCTGAAGTTGATATCGCTTTGGACAAGCCTGTTTTGAATGATGATAAGAATAATATAAATCTTGTTTTTATAACTGATGAAAATTATGCAATGATGACAGCTGTTGCCATCAAATCAGCTCTTGATACAAAGAAAGAAGGAAGTTTTTATGAAATAAATATCATCGGACATTGTCTGTCAAAAACAACCAAAATGCGTTTGGCTTTGTTAGAAGAATCGGGGTCTAGTATTAAAATTATTAACATTGATGATTTGAAAAAATTTGAAGGAATAAAACAAAAAAGATATATCACACCTACGGCACTTTTGAAATTTGATTTGCCGGAAATTTTTGCCGATAAAGATAAAGTTTTATATCTGGACGGAGATATTTTTGTGCAGGGTGATTTGAGAGAATTTTATAACACAAATATTGATGATAATTATGGCGCCGTTGTAAAAAGTGCAGCGTTGCTGAAACCGGAATTTCATGAAAAACAATCGGTTTGTAATAATGATAATTATTTTAATTCCGGTGTGTTGCTTTTAAATTTGAAAAAAATGCGTCAGGATAATATATCGCAAAAATTGCTTGAGTGGCGAAAATATAACGGAGAGTATTTTATGGACCAAGATGCATTCAATGCAGTGTTATCTTCAAATGTGAAAGAAATGAGTTGCTGGTATAATTTCTTGACGTATTATCCGAGAGTTTTTCCTAATGCAGATTTAGAAAAATTCTATAATGTTCGAATTCCGAAAAACACTTTAAAGGCTTATAAAAAAGCGTTGATTTTGCATTATCCCGGCAAAACAAAGCCATACATGGTTGATATGGGATTCTTATCAGAGACCTTTTTTTATTATCTTAATCAAACGCAATTTAAGAAATAAAGAATTTATATGTTGAGTATGTATATATTTTCTGCAAAAGTTTTTTTGGTGTTTTCAGCATCGTTCTTGTAATGAGAATATTCTATAAACAATGAAAGTTTATGCTTTTTACGCCATAATTCTTCATCATACATGGGCTCATATTCACCAAGAGGATCATCAGTTAATATCATAATATCCGTTGTAATTTTTTGTGTTATATTTTTAATCTTAGCCAGTATCAATTTATTATCAAATTCTTTGTCGCGCAGAAGCAGAAAAATAGTATTTTTATGGACGGCTATTTGTGGTCTGGCGCAAGGAAGAGATTGTGTGCCTGCTCCCTCGAGTATTTCTCTGGTTTTTCTCAGTCTTGCATCAATCATTTGCCATTTGATGCCATCATTATGAAAGATGACGTATTGTAAAACACCATGGTTTTCAAAAAAGGTTGCTATATAAGGGATGTTGTTTTCATCTGTGGTCATTGATGTTTGGTTTATCAGTGAACTTTTGGGTGGTATCACATAAAAAGGTTTGGTGTTTAGCGGTGTTTGAGGTAAATTTAAAAATTTTCCGGAAGAATCTGTAAATTGCGCGCAAGAATCATTATAAGAGCGCATATAGCAAATATCATGATTACTACTTACATCTCTATTTTTTCTCCAACACCAAGAAATATGCAGACGCCCCTTTTTATCAACACAGGCTTGCCAATAGGGACTTTCTGATCCGCAACCATCAATTAGTCTATCAAACAATCTTTTCCAAGTTTTTTCTTTACAGGAATAACGATTCAAAATTAAAACACCATTTCCGGAATAACCATATCGGTATAAAAGCAGTAAATCTCCGGAGGGTTGTTTGTAAAATTCCGGATAGGTAACCATCTCCTCATTTTTACCAAGAATCTGACATTCTATAAAATCAGGTTTTAATGCCTTTTTTGAGCGAGCATATGATATTTTCCCATTGTGTTGGCACCATATCAAATGAATAAAACCACACCCGTCAACTTCTATTGAAATACTGTTATGCGCATCACTTAAATCATTGAAGAATTGTGTATTAAACATTTTCCAAATGCCAAATTCTTTTTTTGCGACAACAATTCTTCCTGTCGGTTCATAATATGCAACGAATTGTATTTTTCTGCCGAGTTTTGTGAAATAAGTTGTCAAAGCGTTTTTGCGAAATGGAAGAGTATTTATTGCATTAGAGGCAAATCCGCAACCGATTTTTTTAAATGATATTGATTTGTTGAATTTTATTTCTTTGGGAACAGAATAAAAATTTTCACTTTGTTCGCTATTATTGTAAAAGTCAAAAACTATTTTGACAATATCGCGCATTTTATGTAAAACAGGATTGATTTGCATAAAACTATATGATTTAGAAAGCATTTCTTTCCCGTGAAGAGCAAACAAATTTTTATTACCTTGCTCACATAATTTTTTTCTAACATCTTCATCAAAACTCTTTGTTTTTGCATGATAGATAAATGTATGAGTTGCAAGAACCATAGAAAATCCTGCTTTTAGCGCGCGCATGCAAAAATCATTTTCTTCGCCAAATCCGGTAGGAAAATGCTCTTCATCAAAACCTTTAAGTTTGTTTATGCACTCTTTAGTAATGCCTAGGCAAAAACCATGTAACATCGGAACCTGTAATATAAAATCGGAATCCGACATTTTTTCACACAAAATATTCATTTCTTGTAAAGATAGGTTTTTCGGTAAAATATTGATAGCTGTTTGACCATTATGAGGAGCAATATCAGGTAGTGACTGAACAGAAGCGGCATTTGACATCGGTCCTACTGCGCCGGCTCCCTGAACAGAAAAAACAGCATCGGCCATTTTTCGTGACCAATTTTCGGTAACAATTGTATCGCTGTTCAATAAAATTGTAAGGTCAGCATCACTGTTTCTTAAACCTTCATTTGCTGATTTTGTATAACCCAGAGGTTTGTTGTGTCGTATCAAATTTATAAAACTATTATTTTCTTGAACAAATTTTCTCAAATATTCTGCTGTTTTATCATCACTACCATCGTCAATTAAAGTTATATGCTCATTTGGGGTATCATGGTATTTTAAGATAGAATCCAGACATTGTTCTACATAAGGTAAAGCATTGTGAATGCAAATTACAACTTCAATTTTTTTGTTAGCAACAGCTTTCAATCTTTTATCTCTGACAGCATCATAGGGTCTTTTTTTATATAAAGCTTTAATCTCTGATGAAAGAGAAAATAGTAATTTTTGAAAAAACACCGAAGTTTTATCGGTTTTAATTTGAGTTTTTTTCATTCTCTAATCCCTGATGGACCATATATTGTTGTACAATAATGGGATTCTAGAGCCTAAAAGGTTATTTGTCAAATTAAAATTTTAAGAAAAGCGGTTTATAATTTTTGTTTGTTACTGGAAAAAAAGATGAAAAAAAAATAAAATAAACCATGTTATTTAATTAGCTCAATAAAAAGGTGTGATTATGTATGAAAATATAAAAAAACAAATTCGTGATGTTCCCGATTTTCCGAAAAAAGGGATATTGTTTAAGGATATAACGCCGGTTTTGAAAAATGCTGAATGTTTTACGGAAAGTATCAATGCCTTTTATGAATTGTTTAAGGATACAAAAATTGATAAAATCGTTTCCGTTGATGCACGCGGATATTTATTCGGCGCTCCGCTTGCATATAAATTAGGTTGCGGATTGGTTCTAATCAGAAAAGCCGGAAAGTTGCCGGCTGAAACAATTAAAGAAACTTATGATTTGGAATATGGCACTGCTACTGTTGAAATTCATAAAGATGCCATATCTGCAGGTGAAAAAGTGGTGATTATTGATGATTTGCTGGCAACCGGCGGCACCACAAGAGCCGCTTGTAATTTATTAAAAAAACTAAATGCAGATATTCTTTCGGTGGCATTTTTAATTGAATTAACTGAATTAAACGGCCGAAAAGTTTTGGAACCTTATGCGCCGGTTATTTCATTGTTGCGCTACTAAAAAAAATATTGACATCACAAAAATGTTTGTTTAACCTCAAAGGGTAATTTAAACATTATGGAGAAAAAAATGAAAAAAATATTTTTGACTTTACTTGTTATGCTTGCAAGCGCAAGTATTGCCAATGCGCAAGCAATGGGTGGTTTTGAAGGCCCTAGTGCAAATCAAAATGCAACAACAGTTGCTGAGGCTCTTAAATTAAGTGATGAAGCAAATGTTACTTTAACCGGACAAATTGTAAACAGCTTGGGTGATGAAAAATATACATTCAAAGACGCAACCGGTGAAGTTATTATTGCAGTTGATGATGAAGATTGGCGCGGCGTAAAGGTTACACCGGAAAACACCGTAACCATCAACGGCGAAGTTGATAAAGAAATGTTTGAGCCTACTAAAATTGATGTTGATTCAGTCAGCGTAAAATAATTTTAAAAACAAGTTTTGAAATTTTTAAGATCGTTTGCTAAACCAAGCGGTCTTTTAATTTTTTTAAATTTATTTAAACAAATAAGAAAGTATAATTCGCCAAAATATTTGAAAGGGTTATAAATGGAACTGATAACACCAACATCTCCGCAAAAAGATTATTCTGATAAAAAAATCGTGTTTTTAGCCGGTCCTATAAAGGGCGCGCCCGATTGGCAAAGTAAGGCTGTTAAAGACCTTTCTGATTTGGATATTTATGTTGCCAATCCGCGCCGTGAAAATGTAATGAATTTTAATCTTGATTTGCAGATTGATTGGGAAAGCACGTTCTTGGCGCTTGCTGATGTGATTATGTTTTGGATTCCTTTGAAGGATAGCGATATTGCCGGTAGAGATTATGCTCAAACTTCGCGTTTTGAATTGGCGGAGTGGATGGCAAAAACCCATTATAATCATACGCGAAAACAAGTGATTGTCGGTATTGATGATGCCTTTTTCGGAAAAAGCTATATTGTTAAAAGATTGGAAACGGAAAATGTGCTGACTTATAATTCTTATGCCGAAACATTGGCTAAAGTTCGTTCATTATTAAAAAACAGCGGGCGCATATTTTTCACATCTGATACTCATTTTTCAAGCGAACGGGCTATGACTCTTTCCAGACGCCCGTTTATTTCCGTTAAAGAGATGGATGATGCGTTGATACTAAATTGGAATAATATGGTTGCCTCCGATGATGAAGTTTATCACTTGGGTGACTTCGGTGATTTGAATATGCGCCATTATTTGCATGGTAAAATTCATCTTATTTTAGGCAATTATGAAACCGATGCCTTAAAAGAAAATGCAGATATAAAGAAGCATTTAGAAAAGTGTTTTGTTGACGTTTTACCGCACAATACATTGGTTTTGAAAAAGGGCGAATCTGTTTATTTAACACATAAACCGAGTGATTGCCGACGAGATATGTTTAATCTATTCGGACATATCCACGGACTTAGAAAAGTAAGCCCAAACGGATTGAATGTCGGGGTTGATGCCAACCATTTTCGCCCGATAAGTGAGGATGATGTCTTGTTTTTCAAAGATGCAATCTTGAATCACTATGATTACGAAGTTTTTTTATGAGTTTTGCTACCCCAGCTTTCCTTTCAGATATTTTCCGGTATAGCTGATTTTTGATTTAACCACTTCTTCCGGTGTGCCTTGAGCAATAATTTTTCCGCCGCCGTCACCGCCTTCAGGTCCGAGGTCTATGATATAATCGGCAACTTTTATAACGTCCAAATTATGCTCAATCACCACAACCGTATTACCTTGCGAAACCAGAAGTTGCAACACTTCAAGAAGTTTTTTAATGTCTTCAAAATGAAGTCCGGTTGTCGGCTCGTCCAAAATATAGAGAGTTTTTCCGGTGGCTTTTTTCGTCAATTCCTTTGAAAGTTTTATACGTTGCGCTTCACCGCCGGAAAGAGTAGGTGCCGGTTGTCCGAGTTTCACATATCCCAATCCCACACGGCGTAGCAAATCAAGCCGGTTTTTAATCGCCGGAATGTTGGCAAAAAACTCATAAGCATCATTGATGGTCATATCCAAAACATCGGCGATTGATTTGTCGCGATATTTCACTTCCAGCGTTTGACGATTAAAGCGACTTCCGTGACATTCATCGCACGGGACATAAACATCAGGCAAAAAGTTCATTTCAATTTTCATCACGCCGTCGCCTTTGCAAGCCTCACAGCGTCCACCGGCAACATTGAAAGAAAAGCGCCCTGAATTATATCCTCTGGCTTTTGCTTCCGGCAGACCGGCAAACCAGTCGCGGATATTGGTGAAAACGCCGGTATATGTTGCCGGATTAGAACGCGGAGTGCGTCCGATAGGCGATTGGTCAATATCAATAACTTTATCAATATTTTCCAGCCCGATGAGTTTGTCATAGGCACCTGCCGGCACTCGGCTTCCGTTAAGTTCGCGATTAACTGCCTTAAAAAGCGTTTCCAAAATCAGCGACGACTTTCCTCCGCCTGAAACACCGGTAACACAAGTAAATGTGCCGAGCGGAATTTTTACATCAACATTTTTGAGGTTATGCACTCTTGCTCCGGTGAGCTCCAAAAATTTGCCGTTTCCTTTGCGTCTTATGGTCGGCACGGCGATATACTTAGTGCCGTTTAAATATTGCGCGGTTAAGGATTTTTTGTTTTTCAGAACTTCCGCAACCGTTCCCGAGGCCGTGACTTCTCCGCCTT
The DNA here is from genome assembly GCA_045602545.1 of Alphaproteobacteria bacterium. Lineage (GTDB taxonomy): Bacteria > Pseudomonadota > Alphaproteobacteria > RF32 > CAG-239 > RUG410. The sequence goes on along the minus strand of JAZSBR010000002.1, from coordinate 30,798 downwards.
CAGAGCCGGCAAGCGGTCCCATATCTACCAAATAATCGGCGGCGCGCATGGCGTCTTCATCATGCTCAACCACAATCACTGTGTTGCCTATATCACGAAGTCTTGTTAAGGTGGCGAGCAGTTTATCATTATCACGCTGGTGCAAACCGATTGACGGCTCATCCAAAACATATAACACGCCGGTCAATCCGGAGCCGATTTGCGAAGCTAGGCGAATACGTTGAGCTTCACCGCCTGAAAGAGAACCTGATTGGCGCGAAAGCGTCAAATAATCCAGTCCGACATTGTTCAAAAATTGCAGACGGTCAATAATTTCTTTCAAAATTTTATGAGCAATTGACTGTTTTTGCGGAGTTAGTTGCGCCTCAACGGCTGAAAACCACTTAAGCGCGCTTTTAACGGATAAATCGGAAATTTCAATAATATCTTTACCACAGATTTTCACGGCCAAAGCTTCTTGTTTTAAGCGTTTTCCGTGGCATACTTCACAAGGCGCGGCAGATTGATAATGCGCCAATTCTTCGCGGGTGGCTGCCGAATCCGTTTCCAAAAATCTGCGTTCCATATTCGGAATAACACCTTCAAACGGTTTATCTGTCATCCATTTAGAATACACCATCGGCACACAGCGATTGCCCGAGCCGTAAAGAATTGTTTCTTGCGCATAGGCCGGCAAATCTTTCCACGGAGTTTTGTTTGAAATCTCCAAAAATTGGCATAGCGAATCGAGAGTCTGGCGATAAAACATTGAGTGCGAACTGATGGACCACGGTGCAATTGCGCCTTGTTGCAGGCTCAAATTTTCGTTCGGAACAACCAATTCCGGATCCATATATAAGCTTGCGCCCAGACCTGCGCAATGCGGGCATGCACCTTGAGGGTTATTAAACGAAAACAAGCGTGGTTCAATTTCTTCAATCGTAAAGCCGGAAACCGGACAAGCAAATTTTGAAGAAAAAACAGTGCGTTTTTTATCGCTCATATTTTCGGCATACAATAATCCGTCACTGAGTTTAAGAGCCGTTTCAACCGATTGGGTCAAACGCTCTGTTATGCCTTCTTTGATGATAAGACGATCAATCACAACTTCAATATTGTGTTTTTTGTTTTTATCCAGATTCGGAACTTCGTCAAGTCCATAAACTTCACCGTCAATTTCCACACGTTGAAAGCCTTTTTTTTGCAAATCCAGAAATTCTTTTTTGAACTCGCCTTTTTTTGCACGGGCAATCGGCGCCAAAAGCAAAAGTTTTGTACCCGTTTCCATGACAGAAATTTTATCAACCATCTGTGAAACGGTTTGCGCTTCAATCGGCAATCCGGTTGCCGGCGAATAAGGAGTGCCGGCGCGCGCCCACAAAAGACGCATATAGTCATAAATTTCGGTAATGGTGCCGACAGTAGAGCGCGGATTATGAGAAGTGGTTTTTTGCTCAATTGAAATTGCCGGCGAAAGTCCCTCAATCGAATCAACATCAGGCTTGTTCATCAAATCCAAAAATTGGCGGGCATAAACCGACAGACTCTCAACATAACGGCGCTGTCCTTCGGCATAAATCGTATCAAAAGCCAGAGATGATTTTCCCGAGCCGGAAAGTCCGGTAATAACCGTCAACTTATTTTTAGGGATATTTATATCAATATTTTTCAAATTATGTTGGCGTGCGCCTTTGATTTCTATATATTTACTTTCGCTCATTTTGCCCTCAAAAAACACTTGAAAGCTTATATATAACAATTCTGTTTTTTTAGCAAGAGTTTATTTATAAAAAAACTTCCGCGGTTCGAGAAACCTTTTATTGTTACCAATTAAAAAAACCTCCGCGAGGGAGGTTTCTTTAATTGGTGCCGACACACGGACTCGAACCGCGGACCCACTGATTACAAATCAGTAGCTCTACCAACTGAGCTATGTCGGCGTAACAGCTGGAAGCTTTTATATACTATCGTTTTTTGAAAGTCAATAGCATTTTTTATAAAAATTTTCTGCTGTTAATTATTTTATTACCAAAATGGTATTAGCGAGCATAATCCGCGGCGGTTTTGCCGTATTGATCTTTTTTACCGGCATTGGCACCCAAATCAATCAAAGTGCTTAAAACGGTTGCAAAAACAGGTTGTTTTGTTTTAGCAATTTTAATCAGCAATGTTTCTCCGTTGTTGTTTTGGGCATTGATATCAGCACCTTTTGCCTGAAGAATCGGTACGATTTTTTGCAAAAGAGCGTTTAATTCTTCCGCCGGCATGTCTGCATATTGTGTTATCATATCCGCAACATACATTATGGCGGTGTTGCCGTCAGCGTCCGGTTGATTTACGGAGAACCCTTTGTCCAGCAAGTGTTTTATCAAAGTTTCATTTCCGTTTTTCACCGCAATCATAAGCAATGTTTGGTCAGGTTTGGAAGCATAATTTATTTCTGCTCCGCTTGCCAGCAACAATTCAGCCATTTTATCCTGATTATATTTTAAAAGCATCAGATAAGACTCTCCGGCGGTGGTAGAATCGCTGTCAGCGGTGAGCAAGTTGACATTTGCTCCGTTCTTGATTAAGTTTTCTGCCAGCGCCACATCATCACGGAAAATTGCCGTTTCAAGAGCTCGTTCACCGTTGATATCAAGAAGTCCGTTTTCAATTGCTACAACATATTCCAGCGGATATTTTTTATCCAATATATAACCCAAAACAGATTTATTTTCGGCGTTTTTAGCGTTTACGTCGGCTCCAAGCTCAACCATTTTTTTCAAAATTTCCGGATTTTGAGCATCAACGGCATCAAAAATCAAATCAGGATTTTCAGTTATTTCATTTTTTGTTAAAAGCGAAGTAAGCAATTCATAGATTTTAGGATTATCGGTATTTTTCAAAAGATAGCCGAAAACTGATTCGCCGTTAGCGTCTTTTTCATTTATTTTTTCCATATTTTTTATGGTATCACTTAATAACTCATAGCGATTTTGTTCGGCCAAAACTTTCCAAAGAGGTTTCTCAAATTTCGGCAGATTTTTTAACGGAGTTGTTGAGGCATTTACGATTTTTGCAAGCAAATCCGCAGGAATATCGTGCGACAAAGCATAACTTAAGGCGTTTTCGCCGTTTTGATTTTCGGCATTTACATCAGCACCGTTTTTCAGCAGTTGTTCCGCCAGTTCATATTTATCAGCCGAAAGTGCCTGAATAAGCAAAACATTACCGTCTGCATCCACGGCATTAACGTCGGCACCGCCGATAATCAATTTTGAAAAAATATCAGGGTTAACATTGTTTTCAAACGCATAAAACAAAAGAGTTTTCCCGGTTGGCGTTTTTTGCTTTATATCGGCATTGTTTTGCAACAAAACATCAATCACTTCGCCGTTGTTTGAAGAAATGGCAAGCATAAGCGGTGTTTGTCCGTTAATATCTTTAACATTAACATCGGCACCGGCTTTCAAAAGCTCGGAGATAATTTCATTTTGTGCATTTTCTTTTAAGGCATAAAGCAATATGGTGTTTTCCCCGTCATACTTTTCCGATACATCAGCCTGAAGCGCCAAGAGATATTTTACCATTTGCAGATTATTAAGGCGCACCGCTTCAATCAAAGGATTTGTTCCGCGCGGATTTTTCATATTTATATTATCAGGATCAACCGTGAATTTTTGCAAAATTTCCGTCGGAGCGCTGATATTCACGGCATAGCTCAACGGCGTTAAACCAAAGAAAAGTTTTCGGTTATAATCATCAAACTTAGCTTTGCTTTCACGTTCATAAACCGAAAAATCTCCTAAATCAGCGGCAAACATTTTCATCTCATTTTCCAAAGCGGTCAAGATGTCGGTTTTTTCCAAGTTTATTCCAAGCCAAAGAATCGGATACCAAAGGTTTTTGCTGGCGATTATTTTGTTTAAGCTTTTACTGTTATAGAGGGCATAAATATCACGCAAATCGGTGTTTTCATCTATGTTGATTATTGCCATTTCAATACCGTTCACATAATATGTTACGCTTGTTAATTCGCCGTTGTCGTTAAATTTGCGAGTGATTCCTTCAAGCTGTCCGTTTTTATAGTTTTCGGAAGATGTTTTAAAGCCTTTTTGATTGAATTTTTCAGCCAGACCATTGCGTTGATTGTTGATGTAATTAACGGTTTCGGCAAGAGTTTTATCCGGATAAAAACTTTTTGCAACGCCGTTCAGGGCATCGTTTTTATATTCAAGTTCGCTCCAACTTCCGTTTTCAAGATAGCGCTTGCTGATGCCGTCTTTTTTTCCGTTTTTATATGATATTTCTTCGGTTAGATATTCCTGATTAAATTTTTTTGTTATACCGTCTAAAACATCATCAACATAATGATTTTCTTCCTGAAGCATTTTGTCGCTGATAATGTGTTCAAGTCCGTTTTTTTTGCCGTTTTTATAGGTTTCTTTTTTGGTTATATTACCTTCGCGGTCAAAATAGGTTGTTTGTCCGTCAAGCTTGCCGTCAACATAATTATTAACGCGTTCGGCTTTGCCGTTGTTATAAAAAATAACTTCTTCACCGTTCAAAACATCTTGCGAAAAAGTTTGTTTTAAGCGCGGTTTTCCGTTTTCAAAGAATGAGATTTCTTCGCCGTCTTTATAGCCTTTGCGATAAGTTGTTTCAAGTTCCAGATGTCCGTCTTCTCCATAAGCGACAGCCACGCCGTTTTTATAGCCGTTGCGATAAAAATAGGTTATGAGCAAACCTTCATCATCTTTTTTTTGTAATGCACCGGAGAACGGTTCGCCGTTTTTATCAAAGGCGCGTTCCAAACCATCGGTATCGCGGAACTCAAGCTCGCTTAACGGGGTGAGGGGAATTTCCGGTGTTTTGTTTTTTTCGATTGCCGATTCTTCATTTGCGCTCGGCGCAACGGATAAATCCGAAACCTCAGAAAAGGCATTTTCACTAAGCAATAAAAAAGCACATAACACGGCAAAATTTTTAAACGGCATGATAATCCTCCTCAAATATATTTAATTTGGCAGATGCAATATTAAAGCATAAAAAAAATAAATGCAAAAGATTTTTTTTCTTGACGTTGGTATTTATTTAATTTTTTTGTTGACTCGTAAAAATAATCTGTTATAAGTGCATTCGAAAATAACCGAGAGTCTGTTTTTAGATAGGCTTTAAATAACTAATAAATAACCGGAGATTTTAAAATGAAAAGAACATATCAACCTAGTAAATTAGTACGCACTCGCCGTCACGGCTTCAGAGCTCGTATGGCAACAGCTGCCGGCCGCAAAGTTTTGTCTGCTCGCAGAGCCAGAGGTCGTAAAAAGATTTCAGCCTAAAAGTATTTGTTATGGCTAAATATCTTATCTTAAAAAAGAGAAGAGATTTCTTAAAAGCCGCCAAGGATATTACGATGACTGCAAACAACGTAATGATTCAGGCGGTTTTTTGTTCTGAAAAAGATAAGAGCGACTCGCCGAGAGTTGGCTTTACGGCAACAAAACGTTTGGGCAAAGCTTATTATCGCAACTTAACAAAACGCAGACTTCGCGCGGTTTGTCGTGAGCTCGCGCAAAAAAGGTTCCTTAAAAATGTGGATTATGTGTTTGTCGGCCGGCGCGATACCGCTGTTTGCGATTATAAAAAACTCAAAGAAGATGTTATTTGGGCTTTGCGCAAAACCAATTATATGCTGTTAAACAAGCAAAATGATAAAACAAATGAAAAAATTATTCATTCTGCCGATTAAATTTTATCAATATTTTATCTCGCCGTTTTGCCCCGGTGTGTGCCGATATCGCCCGACATGCTCTGAGTATATGATTGAGGCAATCAAAATTCACGGAATTATAAAAGGTGTCTATTTAGGAATTAAGCGCATTCTTCGCTGTCATCCGTGGGGCGGTTCGGGTTATGATCCGGTTCCGCCGAAAACAACTAAGCATAACTGAAGATATTTTGTTGCTTCTTATGTATTTTTAAGCTAAAAACAAGCCAAGTTTTATGGAGAAATATAAAAATGAACGATAATTTCAAAAGTTTTTGTGTGGCAATAGTGCTTTCCGTTTTGGTTGTCAGCACGATGAACTATTTTTTGCCTCCGGCAGAAGTTGTTGATGCGCCTGAAGTTAAGGTTGAAGCACCGGTTGAAGAAATGCAGGTTTCAGCCGAGCCGGTGTTTGTGCCGGTTGACGAGGTCTTGCAAAATGATGCACGTATAAAAATAAAAAACGAGGCAATTGAAGGAACTTTGCGCTTAAAAGGCGGACGTTTTGATGATTTGCGTTTAATAAAATACAAAAAAACTTTGGAACCGAACAGCGAAAACATTGAGTTGTTGTTGCCATCTAAAACCGAAAACGCATTTTTTGCCGAATATGGTTGGCTTTCAGCCGATAAAAACTTGAATCTGCCGAACTCAAATACTGTTTGGACGCTGGAAAGCGGTACTGATTTAACCCCTGATTCTCCGATTGTTTTGCGTTGGGATAACGGGCAGGGCTTAATTTTCCGCCGTAAAATTTTGGTTGATGAAAATTATCTGTTCAGCGTTAAACAAATGGCGGAAAACAATACCGATAAAGCTGTTTCTCTTATTCCGTATGCTTTGATGAGCAAATATGTTGACTTAAATCAGCATCCGACTGGCATTGTTCATGAGGGCTTTACTGCCATTGTTGACGGTGATTTGAAGGAATATTCGTTTAAGGATTTGCACGAGTCAAAATTTGATAAAAAACTTGAGTCCGGTGAAGCCATGCCGGAAGATAAAAACGCCAAAACTTTTGAAAACAACGGCGGTTGGGTTTCATTAACCGAAAAATATTGGTTCGGTGCGTTTATTTTTCCCGATGAGTATAAAACAACCGTTAATATCCGCAATGTGATGAAAGATGTTTATCAGCTTGATTTTAAGGGCGAAACAATAGAGGTTCCGGCAGGAGCCTGTGCCGATGTCACAACCGAATTTTATGCCGGCGCGAAGGAAATTAAGCTTCTTGATAAATATGCCGAAAACATCAAAAAATTTGATTTAGCGGTGGATTTCGGGTGGTATTATTTCTTAACCAAGCCGTTTTTCTATATTTTGGACTTTTTATATAATTTAATCGGCAACATGGGTTGGGCAATTTTGCTTTTTGCCTTTATTTTGCGCGCGTTATTGTTCCCGATTGCCAATAAATCGTTTGACAGCATGTCAAAAATGAAAAAGATTCAGCCGAAGATTATGGCTTTGCAAGAGATGTATAAAAACGACAAAGTCGCTTTGCAAAGGGCTACTATGGAGCTATATAAAAGAGAGAAGGTTAATCCGGCGTCGGGGTGTTTGCCGATGTTTATTCAAATACCGATTTTCTTTTCATTGTATAAGGTTTTGAATATATCTTTAGAGATTCGCCATGCGCCGTTCATCGGCTGGATTAAAGATTTGTCCGCACCTGATCCGCTCACGATTTCCTCATGGTCGGGAGTGCATATTCCGGCTTTGTTGGATATCGGTGTTTGGCCGATTATATACGGCATCACGATGTATTTGCAACAAAAGCTCAATCCGGCACCGACCAATAAGGATCAGGCACGCATGTTTGCGATGATGCCGATAATCTTTACGATTATGTTTGCGCATTTTGCCGTCGGTTTAGTGATTTATTGGACCTTGAGCAATATTCTTTCAATGTTGCAACAAAAACTCATCATGCGAAAAAACGGGGTTAAATGAGCGAAAAGTTTGACATAGCGGCTTTGAATGCGGCGGAAAAGCAATTTACGCGCCCGTGCGATTTTATGCTGAGCGTGGCGCGTTTGGAGCAACTTCCGGAGCCTGAACTTGATGAGGTGGCGTTTGCCGGCCGTTCAAATGTGGGAAAGTCAAGCTTGATAAACGCGCTGTTTAATCAAAAAAAGCTGGCAAAAACTTCGGCGACACCGGGGCGCACGCAACAGCTCAATTTTTTCAATTTTGATAACAAGCTTTATCTTGTGGATTTGCCGGGTTACGGTTATGCCAAAGCGCCGGAAAAACTGGTGAAACAGTGGCAACAAATGCTTAAAACATATTTGCGTGGGCGTCCTAATTTGCGCAGAGTATTTTTGATGGTTGATTCGCGCCACGGCTTAAAAAAAGACGACTTGGATATCATGAAAATGCTTGATGAAACGGCGGTTGCATATCAGATTGTTTTAACCAAGATTGATAAAATTTCCGCTCAGGAATTGGCTAAAGTTCATGAAAAAATTTTGGCGGAACTGAAGAATCATCCCGCCGGATTGAATGATGTTTTATCAACCAGCGCCGAGAAAAAGATCGGCACGGATATCATGAAAGCCGAAATCTGCTCATTGATGTGAGCAAAAAAAGCATAAGTTTTTCTCTTTACAAATTAAAAAAAATTTGATAGATTTTAATTATGAGCAGACAGATTCTGCTTTAGGGCGTCATAACCCTTTACTGAAACAGTTGGTTTTAACCGACTTCGTTCTTTTTTGGAGCGGATGTCGGTGCAATAAGGCTCTCTTAAAAGCGCGAAAACGCCGAGCCGTTTGTTTCAGTACGGTTATGAACATCCGCCCGCCTCTTTCAAGAGCGGGTATTTTATTTGCATGTGTCTAACGGCGCATCTGAAATAGAATGACTTGATTTTTAGGAGAATATAAAATGAATAAAATTGTTTTAATAATGAGTGTGGCAATGTTATCGCTTGGAATAATCAGCGAATCGTGGGCGGATACAGACATAAACTGCAAAACCGGACAGCAATCATGCGGAACAAATTGCTGTTGGTCTGTTGATGGTGACACATTAAAAATTACCGGCGGTGCCGACGGAAGCATCGGAAAAATTGATGATTACATTCGGAATGCGGAAGAAAGTAATTATTTTGATGCTGATGGCAATTCTCGTCCATGGGCTAATTCGGCAAGTGTTATAAAAAATATAAAAATAGAGGGAATTAGTAAAATAGGTACCGGTGCTTTTTTCAAAATGAACGCGGAAAATGTTGAATTAGATAATTCTCTGGAAAGTATAGGACTACAAGCCTTTGCCCATAATAATTTTCAGCAAATAAATTTTCCGGATAGTTTAAAAGCAATCGGACAACAATCATTTCAGAATAACAAATTAACTTCTATTATTATACCGGATGCTTGCGCCGTTGCTTATAGGTCTTTTTCCGGAAATGCTTCCTTACAGGAAATTATTTTACCTTACAATATTAAAGGGTCTTATACTAGTGTAACATGGGGAAATGTAAGTAGTATGCAAGAAGACCTGAAAATAATATGTATGGGAGGTAAAGAAGATTGTGCTAAAGTGCAAAAAAGTTTAGAAACTTATAGAGGGATTATTGGAAAAAGTGATACGTTTGATATATCATCTAAATTTCGGCTGGCAAATTATACGCAGTGCAATTCAACGAATTATTATTGGAACGGAGCAGAGTGTTTGCGAGAGCCGGATGTAACAAAACGCAAATGTTGCTCATCTTGCAAAGATATGGGCGGTTGGTGCAACCGCATTCGTTATACCCCTGCCGAAGCAGCGCCGTTGTTAAATGATGACGACAACTTTGTTATATTGACATTCAAAAAGTGATTGCATTGAAAAAATAATCATACACCATAAGCTTTTGAAAATATCAAAAGCTTATGGTGCCTCCGCCTTGAAGGCGGGCAAATAAAGGTCTTCTTTTTGATAAAGAGGACCTTTATTTGTTGGAAGTATTGTTTGCATAAGATATGTGTTTTATTTACTTCTTCTCGGCATATGGGTTATCGGCTTTGCGGACCGTAACGCGCAAAGGAATACCGCCCAAGTCAAAAGTATCGCGCAAGCTGTTGGTCAAATAGCGCAAATACGATTCCGGCAAACCTTCCGGATTGCTTGAAAAAATGAAAAATGACGGCGGACGAGCTTTCGCTTGAGTGATATATTTAAGCTTAATTCGGCGCTTATTTTTGCCCAAAGGCGCCGGATTTTGCTCTTGCACATCGGCAAACCACTTGTTGAGCGGAGCGGTCGGAATGCGCTTGTTCCAGCGCTCATAAACCTTCAAAACCGCACTCATCAGCTTATCAAGCCCTTCCTTCTTCAATGCGGAAATCGTCACGGTCGGCACTCCGGCAAGCTGATTTAAGGATGTTTCCAACTTGTAATTAAGTTTTTCCAAAGCTTCTTTGCGGTTGGCAATATCCCACTTATTGACGGCAATCACAAGGGCTCTGCCCTCATCGGCAACCTTGCGGGCAATGGTCAAGTCTTGCTTATCCAACACCGCATCGGCGTCTAAAACAAGCACCACAACTTGAGCCATATCCGAGGCATATTTTGTGCCGGCGACCGACATTTTTTCTAAAGAATCCGTAACTTTTGACTGGCGACGAAGACCGGCAGTATCCACAAGATTAAAACGATGTTCTTTCCACTGCCATTCGGTGGTGACGGCATCACGCGTCAATCCGGCTTCAGGACCGGTGAGCATTCGCTCATCACCCAAAAGCGCATTGACAAGCGTTGATTTTCCCACATTCGGACGACCGACAAACGCAATTTGAATCGGGCGCTCTTTAAGCTGTTTTTCCTCAACTTCTTCGGCGTCTTTTTCCTGCTGTTTTTTCTTTTCATCGGCATCGCTCAAAGCCATATAAAGCTCATCAAAACCGATACCGTGTTCGGCAGAAAAAACAATCGGATCGCCAAGCCCGAGTTTATAGGCTTCATAAATACTGTTTTCCTGATTTTTTCCTTCGCATTTGTTAGCAAGAAGCAAAACCGGTTTTTGAGTTTGGCGCACCAATGAAGCAAACACTTCATCATAAGGCTGAACACCGGCGCGCGCGTCAATCAAAAATAGGCATAAATCGGCATCTTTAATTGCCATTTGCGTCTGCTTCCACATCCGGCTTTCTTTGTTGTCGGTGGTGGAATATTCATAACCGGCGGTATCAATTACATTAAATTCCAAATCTTTGAATTTTGCCGGTGCCATTTTGCGGTCACGCGTAACACCGGGTTGGTCATGAACAATGGCCAGCTTTTTGCCGACAAGGCGGTTAAAAAGAGTTGATTTTCCGACATTCGGACGTCCGATTATGGCAACGCAAAGCACTTTTTTCTCCTATTTATATACCAGTAATTTTGCTTTTGATGTAACAAAAATTATGTATCCGTCAGCGGCAATCGGAGAAGAATTAAGCTCATAATCCAAATCAACCGAACTTAAAATTGAGCCGTCTTTCGGATCATAAGTGAAAACATTCCCGTTTGACAAGGCAACAATCAGGCGATTTGAAAGCATAATCGGCGCGCTGGCAACAACATCAGCCGGTTTTTCACCGAAATCAAGAGGTTTTGCCCACAAAATTTCGCCGTTTTCCTTATTGATTGCCAACAAGTCGCGATCGTTTGAAATGACATATAAAACATTGCCTGCCAACAGCGGAGTTGTCTTTCCGCCGATTTCTTTTTCCCAATTTCTTAAGCCCGTTCTGGCATCAATAGAGGTCAGGACATTTCCGTTGCTGAAGGCATAAACCGTTTCGCCCTCAACAACCGGCGAGGCTTTTATGGTGTTTAAGAAAGTTGATGAATATGCCTGCCGATTAGATATCAAAACATCCGACCACAAAGGTGAACCGATGGATGCGTTGAATGTTTGCAATTCTCCGCTTGAAAAGCCGGCTATAACCATATCCAAATCCTTGCAATATGCCGGAACAGAACCGCCGACAAGTGTGGTGTTTTCAAGCATAATATCATATTTCCATAAGATTTCACCGTCTTTTTCATCAAGAGCAAAAAACTTATTGTCCGCACTTTGAACAAAGACTTTTCCTTCGGCAATCATCGGAGCCGTGCGCAACGGATAATTCAGTGACTTTGTCCAGATAACATTACCCTTTTTCGCACTGACGGCAAAAACATCACCATAGCCGGTTGTGGCAAAAACAGTGCCATTGTCATAAGCAATACCGATACCGTTCATGGAGTTATCTTTGGCGTATTTATTTTGCGGTTTTAATTCGGTGTACCATACGGACTCGCCGTTTTTCAAATTAAAGGCACTCAAAAGCCCTTCAACATCCAAGGTATAAACTTTGCCGTCCGCAACCAACGGAGTTGACATCAAAACTTCTCTTTTGGAAGCTCCTTCACCGAAACTGGCGCTCCACTGCTTTTCAAATTTCGGGCTGACCTGAAGGTTAGGTGTTACGTGAGTAGCATTGAAGTCAGTTTGAAACCATTGACTGTTTGCTTGCATGGCAGGTATGTTTATTTTAGCCTGTCCGTTTGAAACATCCGGTTTAACGGTGGAAACCGGCGCTAAAACGGCAACACGCTTTCCCTGCGGTATAACCTTTTTACTTGAGCAGGCATTAAGCCCTCCAAGCGCGAGCAGACAGCAAAAAAGTCCGATTACTTTTTTCAGCATCATTTTTCTCCGTTTATTTTTTTTACATATCACTGATAGAAGTCAACATATCCTGAATTTTTGATTTGAATCCTTCCGGCAAATCTTTTGTTTTTAAGATTTCGTCATAAATTTGTTTGGCTGTTTCGATATCGCCGTCGCGAATCGCAGAAATTGCCAGCAAATCTTTGGCAATAGGCGTCCAAGAAGAATTGTTTTCCAACACCGGTTGCAACAAATTTTTAAGCTCATCAAACGACAAAGAATCAACCTTATAAGAAGCCAATTTGATGAGAGCAATATTTTTAACCGCCGGATCGGTGTTTTCTTCATCAATCAGCGATTGCAGAGTTGTTAAAGCTTCATCTGTTTTTTCTTGAGAGAGCAAAACATTGGCAATTTGCAATTTGGCAAAATCACTCAAAATCCCTTTGCTGTCGGCATTGATTTTTTGCAAAGCGGCAATCGTTTCATCCGGATTTTCTCTTATTTGAGCAGCCATCATATAATTTTCGGTTTTTATCTGATTTTGTTCCATTTTCCATAATTTTATTCTGTCAAAGCAAACGGCGGAAGTAACGGCAATAACCACAAACGCAACAATATATGCGCCGTATTTTTTCCACAAAACCTTAAAATTGTCGTTTTTAACATCTTCATCAACTTCACGAATAAAGGCATCGGTAAAATCCGGATTGATGTCAGAATTATCGCGTGGCATAATTTTCGGTTTTGCCGGCTGTATATCAGCAGGTTTTGACGTGATTTTTTTATTTTCTTTTTTCATTTGTGTCCTCACTTTTAATATTAGATTATTTTTCTATTAGCAAAAAAATTCCGATAAAGCAACTTTTTTATTTTTTCACGGTTTCTCTGATGACAAAACTTCTGATCCAACGCAAATCGTCAATCGGCATATTTTTACCGAAGATGATGGTTTTTTCCGGAGAGATAACCGTTAAATAACAGCGTCCGGTCGTCGGATTATGACCGATATCAACAGTTTGAATCTTGTCTTTTTCAATGATTTGTGCATCTATGTGCAAAAACGGCACATTATAACCCAAAAGGACATCATCTTTGCTCATTACCAAAACATCTTTGCTGAAAATAATCAATAAAGAAAAGATGATTAAGCCAAGGCAGAGCGCCAAAGCAAAAGCAAACCAAGCTTGCCCGATATAATGGGTTATAACTTCCATATTAGCAATTGCATAACAAAAAAGCGAACCCAAAATCAAGACGCCGAACAATGATAAGATGCTGTAAACATCAAAGAACAAGCGGTTTTCTTTAACGATAATTTTGTTGTTTTTTTCAGAAACTTTCAAAGAAGCCGGAGCCGGTTCGTCATGATAAAGCGAAGAAGTTTTCCACTTTTTTGCCATGTCACGCAAAGTTTTTTTAAGTTCGTTTTGATTGCGGGAAATTAAGCCGTGATCAGTCATAAACAGCGCCGGAAGATGCATTCTGGCGGAATAATATTCCCAAATTTTTCTGATATCTTTGCCGGAAGTACTCATATAAAGCGGAACGCGCTTGTTTTTGTCTTTATGATAAAGCTCAATGATATAGCGGTTGCGATTTATAAGTCCGAGCTGAAAATATTCAACTTTCAGGAGTATTCCGAGATAGTTATAAAGATATTCTGTTTCAGTATGCTCTTTTTTAAAGGGTAACTTGTGGATAATTTTTATATTTTCACCGTCAAAAAAGATTTCTTTATAGCGATAGAGTGAAAATATTGATATTATAATAACGCATATTCCTAAGCCGATCAGCAAACCATCAAAAGATAAACGCTGAAGTTTCAAACTTTCGGATATGTCTTGTTGCGGAAGCTCAAAATCAAAAGCCTCAGGAGAAGCACTGAAAAAATATGAAGCAAGCTCTAAAGCCCCCAAAGCCAACAAGAAAAAGCCGAAAACAATACCCAAAACAGACAGGCGATTCGGCAATCTGTCCTTTTTTGTTGCCGGCAGGCGTTCAACATCAAACTTAAAGTCATAACTGTAATGATCCGGAGCGGAATATGTCATTTTTATCTCCTAAAAATACAAAACTTTTTCTTTTACCTTAACTCATAAAAAATATTTTTTCACTATTTTTTTTAAATATTATTTGTTTTTATACAATTTATGTGTAAAATAGGTCTTAATTTGATGAAAATCAGGGTGAAACAGATGTTAAGTGCAAACATATTTTATTCTATATACAGCCTGCCTCTCGGGGTTTTATCACTTTTGATAGGCTTTGCTTCGGTTTTTTTGATTTATGAAAAAAAAGATTTCAGAGGTTTATTTTTATTTTTGGCAGGCAGTTTGTTTTTCTTCTTGTCGGCATATTTTTCCACAGGCGAACATTCACTTTATAAACTTGGTTTGAGTTATAATTTCGTGGTTTTTGTGGAAATGATTGTGGCTCTCATCGCCTCGGTTTGCTGGCTTAACGCCACATCCGAATTGCACTCTAATCAGCCGACAAACCGTGTTTCATCAATTTTGTATGTTTCAATTTGCTTGCCGGCATGCGTATATTATTCGTTTTTGGCTTATAATCATACAATAGCCGTATCTTTCAGCAACCTTTTGGTTTCAATCAGTTTGGGCGTATTTTTAGCCTTTTGTTTGAACAGGGTCTATAAAAATTTTTCTCTCGGTAATTTGTTTTTGGCATTAGCCGTGTTTATATTATTTTTCAAGCTTGTAATATCGTCGTATTTTTTCCGGTATAATTGGCTTAATCTGAATTTGCTTAATTGGATATGGGTATATGTTTTTGCAATAGGTATGGTGTTTATGCGCACGGATATGCTGAAAGAAGAAATCAGAAAAAACTGGAATATTATAGACAAGCTCAATTTACAGTTTTCGCACATGGTTAATTCTTCGCCTTTTCCGATTATTATTTCCAAAATAAACGGCAGTCAGCTGTTGTTAATCAACGGTAAAGCGGAAGAGCTGTTCGGTATCACGGCAAAAGAAATGGGCTATTGCAAGTTAGCTGATTTTATGATTGATGAGGAAAATCGCAAAAACTTCTTTTCCATGCTTGAAAAGCGCCATGAAGTGGATGATTTTGATTTAATGGTCACAAATTTGATAAGTGCGACTCCGTTTTGGCTTTCGGTCAGCGCAAAAACGATTGAATATAATAACGAAATGGCACTTTATATGGCATTTCAAAACATAACCTTACGCAAAGAAAGGGAAGATAAGTTGCAGACTCAGGCTGATAGAGATCCGCTTACTCAGGCTTGGAATCGTCGCTATTTTGAAAAAATCGTTCCGCAAAAAATCAGCAATTTGATAAATGAGGGAAAATATTACAGTTTGTTGATGATTGACGCTGATAAGTTTAAAAATGTCAATGATACATACGGTCATAAAATCGGCGATAAAGTTTTGATTGAAATTGTTGATGTTTGCTCGCATTCTTTGCGCGCAAGCGATTTGGTATGTCGTTTCGGCGGTGAAGAATTTATGATTTATTTGGAAGATACCAACAGCGAATCTGCTCTTAAAGTTGCCGAAAGATTGCGCAACTCAATTGCCGAAGCTACCGTATACAGTGATAAAAACGAAGAAATCAAAATCACGGTCAGCATCGGGGTTGTTTCTTCTGAAAAAACCGACAGCTTGGAGGTTTTATTAAGTCAGGCTGATGACGCGATGTATTTGGCAAAACACAACGGGCGGAATCGCGTTGAATTATATGATGAAAACAAAGTCAAAACCATTATGAAGGAGAAGTCAAAACACAGTATTGAGAGTGTCCATCCTGTTTTCCAAAATGAGGAAACCGATGAGATATCACTGCTTGATGATTATGATAATCGCATAATAGAAGAGGAATAAAAATGTCTTGCCCTTATGAAAAAACATGCGGAGGTTGCTTGTTCCGCGAGTTAAGCGAAGAAGATTATCGTCGGCAAAAAATTGCAACATTTGAAAAAATCATCTCAAACATAAATCAAAAAGAGATTGCTTTCGGTGAGCCGATTTTTATCGGCGACGGCGCACGGCGCAGAGCGGAATTTTCGTTTGATTGCAAACGCGGAAAAATCATACTCGGTTATAATCAGCGTCAAACTCATGAGATTGTTGATATTTCAGCCTGCTTGTTATTGTGCGAAAAAATAAATCAGCTTTTGCCGAAACTTCGGGATTTTTTGAGCGAATTGTGTTCCATCAGCATAACAAAAAAAGAAAAAGGCGGTAAAAGACGCAATATCAGCGTGCAAAAAGGGCAGATTTTTTTAACTTCCTGTGCCAACGGAGTTGATATCAGTTTGGAAACAGCCGAAAATCCGGAGTTTGACCATCGCTTGCTTGTGGCAGATTTTGTGAATAATAATTCTGAAATCATCAGGTTTTCGTGGAAAAATTCCAAAGGTTTTTCGGAAACAATCGTGCAAAAGTCGTCACCTTTCATAAATATTGCCGGTTATCAGATAAAAATCCCGAGCGCAACCTTTTTGCAAGCCTCGGAGCAAAGTGAAAAAGCCCTGATTGATTTAGTGCAAAAATATATCGGAGATTTGAACGGGAATATTGCTGATTTATTTTGCGGTATCGGCACTTTTTCATATCCTTTGGCGAAAAATATCAAGAATAAAATTACTGCGGTTGATTCGTCAAAGGAGTTGCTTGCCGAGTTTCAAAAGAATGTGAATTTAAATGAGATTCCGAACATCAAGATAATTGAGCGCAATTTGTTCAAATATCCGCTTGACGGAGAAGAGTTAAAAGGATTTTCCGCAGTTGTTTTTGATCCTCCGCGCGCCGGAGCCGCCTCTCAGGCAAAAGCCTTAGCGGAGCTGAAATATGAGGAAAAACCGCAAAAAATTGTTGCAGTTTCGTGCAATCCGCATACATTTGTTAATGATGCAAATGTTTTGCTTGACGGCGGATATAATATGAAAGAAGTGACGCCGGTTGACCAGTTCGCCTACTCCAATCACATGGAGTTGGTTTCGTTATTTGAAAAAAGATAGGAAAAAGAAAGATGAATACAGAAGATGCAAGATTTCAAAGAATGGCTATGGCAATCCGTTTTTTGGCGGCGGATATGATTGAAAAAGCCGGTTCCGGACATCCGGGAATGCCCCTCGGTATGGCAGATGTGGCAACGGTGTTGTTTGCAAAATATTTGAATGTAAATCCGCAAGATGCCTCGTGGTTTAATCGTGACAGATTTGTGCTTTCGGCAGGTCACGGTTCGGCGCTTTTGTATTCTCTTTTTTATCTTATGGGCTATTCGGACATTTCACTTGATGATATAAAAAATTTCCGCCAGTTGGGAAGCAAAACCGCCGGACATCCGGAATATGGGCATTTATCCGGAGTTGATATGACAACCGGACCTTTGGGGCAGGGTATTGCCTCGGCTGTCGGCATGGCTTTAGCTGAAAGAATTATAAATGCCAAATATGGCGATTTGTGCGATCACTATACTTATGCAATTTGCGGTGATGGTTGCTTAATGGAGGGAATTTCCGGCGAGGCTGCGGCTTTGGCAGGTGCTTTGCATTTGAACAAACTTATCGTATTTTGGGACAATAACAACATAACGATTGACGGCACGGTTGATCAAACCAGCATGACCGATCAAATTGCCCGCTTTAAGGCTTATGGTTGGGAGGCATACCCGATTAACGGACATCGTTATGAAGAAATTATCGCAGCAATTGATAAGGCTCACAAAGGCAAAGGACCTACGCTTATTGCCTGCAAAACAACAATCGGCTTTGGTGCGCCAAGCAAAAGCGGAACGTCTAAAGTTCACGGAGCGCCTTTGGGTGCGGAAGAAATTGCCGCTATGCGCGAACGTTTTGAATGGGAATCAAAAGAGTTTGAAGTTCCGGCTGACGCCATGGCTTTATGGCGTGCTGTCGGCATGAAATCGGTTTTGATGTATAACGAGTGGAAGCAGAAAGCTTCGGAAAATCCTGAATTTTTGAATTATATCAATAATATTTTACCGACAAATTGGGATGCAGAATTAAATAAGCTCAAAGAAGAAGTTATTGCCGAGCAAACTAAGGTTGCAACGCGCAAAGCTTCGCAAATGTGTTTGGAAAAAATCGTTCATAACATTCCGCAAATTATCGGCGGTTCTGCCGATTTGGCGGCATCTAATCTGACCTTTGTTGAGGGCATGAAAACCATCACGCGCGATGATTATAATGGTAACAACATTATGTACGGCATTCGTGAACATGCAATGGCGGCGGTGATGAACGGCATGATTTTGCATGGCGGGGTTATTCCGTATGGCGGAACGTTTTTCGTATTTTCCGATTATATGCGTCCGGCAATGCGCTTGGCGGCATTGATGAAACTGCGCTCAATATATGTTTTGACGCACGACTCAATCGGTGTAGGTGAGGACGGACCGACGCATCAGCCTGTTGAGCATCTGGCTTCATATCGAGCAATGCCGAATATAAATGTTTTCCGCCCGTGTGATGTGGTGGAAACAGCCGAAGCTTGGAAAATCGCCTTGGAATCAAAGCATACTCCGAGCATTTTGGCGCTTTCGCGTCAGGGTGTGCCGACGATAAGAACTTCGGCAAAAGAAAATTTAACGGCAAAAGGCGGATATATTATTTCTGCTTGCAAGGGCAATCTGCAAGCAACGATTATTGCCACCGGAACTGAAGTTTCGCTTGCCATAGAAGCGCAAAAAATCTTAGCGGCAGATAAAATAAATGTTAATGTTGTATCTCTGCCGTGTTGGGAGCTTTTTGATGCACAACCGAAAGCCTATCGTGATGAGGTTTTGGGCTCAAAACCGCGCGTGGCGGTTGAAGCCGGAGTTGCCTTCGGTTGGGCGCGTTACGTCGGCTCAGAAGATAATGTAATCGGAATAAACGAGTTCGGCGCTTCCGGCAAAGGTCCTGAGGTTTATAAGCATTTCGGAATCACTGCCGACGCCGTTGTCAAAAAAGTCAAAGAACTGATTTAAGAGCTTTAAGCTTTACTGTTATTCGTTATTCCGAGGGATGTGAGTAACTAAATAAACAAAATGTATAAACCGCTGATGTTGTATTGTCGGCGGTTTTGCGTTTCACAATGTTTTTTGATAATTTTTTCTTTACAAATGAGTTTTTTTGTGGTAGCACTTGATATGAGCATAAAAGGCTCGGAGGTCTGAAAACCTCGCCAACATATTAACCTTTTTAGGTGTTTTATCTTTCGGCACATTTTGTTATGGCCGGAAGGTGGCAGAATAAAGAACAATAGCTCTAAATATGTCACACTACTTTATGTTGGATAGTTTTCAGCTTCCGGTCACCACTTATGCGGTGGCTTTTTCTTTTATGTTGAAATAGAAAAGTGTTTGAAAGGAATATTAAAATGAGAAAACTTATTTTATTAACAAGCGTTATACTATCATTGTTGACTGCAACTAAAAATTCATATGCGGAACAAATATGCGTTCTATGGGTTTGTTTTGATGAAAATGATGCTATCTATGACGAGGAAGATAATACAAAAATAATTGCTTATAAAAAAGATACTTTTGAAGAAACAAATGATTATGATGAAAAAACATCTTGGACATACTTCCCTGATAGTAAAAAATTTGATTATTTAATATATCATAATGACGATTTATATATGGATTCAAAAAATATTGTAACATCAGATTTGAACCATTTTGAATATTATTTTGATAATTATTTCAGAGAAGACGGCAGTAAATCAGACACTTCTGAATGGGGTAAAATATATTCAGAAGATGGAAAAGGTTATAAACAGGTTAGTAATGACTGGTATTATTATGCAGACGGCAATCCAGAAAATGAGGATATTAATGAAACTACCTACGATAATGACGGCAATGAACTTTCCTTTCAACATATTTACAAAGAATATTTTGAAGATGGAACTTTAGCACAAGATCAATATGAAGAAGAATCTCCAGAAACAGGCAGAAAATACTATGAGAAATTATACGATGAAACAGGAAAATTGCTTCAGGAGCAAATTGAATATGATAATCCGGATGGAACAAACGGATACAAAAACATTGATTATACATCTCTTGATGAAAATGGGAATCCGATAATCTATATGGAATATTGTGATACATATGTTTGCGGAGAAGCCTACTATGATACAAAAGGTAATATACTAAAGATAAACGACAACAATGTTGCTCCGCATTGTAGTGCGGCAAATATTGACGGCACTTGCACCAAGTGCAATGGTGAGAGTTTTAAGCTGAATGATGGTGAATGTGACCGCATTCACTATACACCGGCTGAAGCGGCGGAAGTATTAACCGACGATAACAACAACTCGGTAACAATTACTTTTAAGATGTGATGGCATTAAAAAAATAATCATACATCATAAGCTTTTGAAACCTTCAAAAGCTTATGATGCCTCCGCCTAAAAGGCGGGCAAATTAAGGTCTTTTTAAAAAGAAGACCTTAATTTGTTGGAATAATCGTTGCATAAGTTACTTGTGGCAGAAAAAGCGGCGTATTTTTATATCTTAAATTAAGTCAATAATACCGATATAACCTTTTATTCAAAAAACTGCTGAAAAAGTGCAAAATAATGATGACAAACGAGATAAAACCGTTAAGATTAAGCAAAATGTTATAAACAGGAATGAACATGAAAACTGTTTTTAAAAAAGTTATGCTGAAACTTTCCGGCGAAGGATTGTCCGGCGAGAAAGGCTTTGGAATTGATTCCGATACAACGGAGCGCTTGGCAACTCAAATTGCCGAGTTGGTGAGCGACGGTGTTAAGGTTTGCATGGTTATCGGTGGCGGAAACTTTTTCCGCGGAGCCAAAAACGCGTGCAAGGATATGGATCGCAGTGTTGCCGACCAAATCGGAATGATGGCAACCGTGATAAACGCATTGGCTTTTCAATCGGCGTTGGAGGCAAAAGGCGCCAAGGCAAAAGTCTTTTCCGGTTTGAGTGTGCCGTCGGTGTGTGATGACTATCGCTATGACAAGGCAATCACGGCATTGGATGAAGGTTTTGTTGTGCTGTTTGCCGGCGGAACCGGTAATCCTTATTTCACAACCGATAGCGGAGCGGCTTTGCGCGCCGTGGAAATGCATTGTGATGTTTTATTAAAAGCAACGCAGGTTGACGGTGTTTATGATTCCGACCCGCGGGAAAATCCTGATGCCAAAAGGCTAAACGAAGTTTCTTATTCTGAGGCGATTGCCAAACAGTTCAAAATTATGGATATGACTTCAATGGCGATGCTGAGGGATAATGATATTCCGACGTTGATTTTTAAATTAAAAGAAGATAAGTCAATCTTAAAAGCCGTTTGCGGTGAGGGGAAATATTCAATTATAAAATAAAAGAGGTAAATATGAGTGATTTTAATACAATAAAAGAAGATACATTGTTGAGAATGGACAAGAGTTTGGAATCTCTTAAAAGTGATTTCGGCGGGCTCAGAGCCGGCAGAGCTCATGCAAGCTTGCTTGACGGCATTTTGGTGGAGGCATACGGCTCTACGACACCGCTCAGTCAAGTCGGTACAATAAGTGTGCCGGATGCGCACACTCTTTCGGTTAGCGTATGGGATAAAAGCTTGGCGAAAAGCGTGGAAAAAGCTTTGCGTGAAAGCGATTTGGGCTTAAATCCTGCTTCAGATGGTCAGCTTATTCGTATTCCGATTCCTCCGCTCAGCGAAGAACGTCGTAAAGAGCTGGTTAAAATTGCCGGAAAGTATTCCGAACAGTGCAAAATTGCCATTCGCAACATTCGTCGTGATGCTATGGATGAAGTGAAAAAGATGAAAAAGGATTCACTGATTTCGGAAGACGAAGAGAAAAAATATAATAATGATATCCAAAAATGGACTGACGATGCCATTAAAAAGGTTGATGACCAGCTGGCAAATAAAGAAAAAGACATTATGCAGGTTTAAGGTATTTTTGTTGTGACTGAGAAACTTCAACACATAGCTTTTATTATGGACGGCAATAGGCGCTGGGCAAAGGCACGCGGGTTGCCGATTATTGCCGGACACGAAAAGGGCGCCAAAACCTTGACCGAAGTTGCGAAAGCGGCTAAGGATTTGGGGATTAAATATATTACAGTTTATGCTTTTTCAACCGAAAATTGGAAAAGGGAAAAGTCGGAAGTTGAGGGCTTGATGAACCTTTTGCGCAAATACTTAAAAGAAAGTTTTAAGGAACTGGAAGAAAATAATGCGCGCATAATGTTTATCGGTGAAAGAGATATGCTGGCTTCCGATATTGTTGCCGATATGGAAAAAATTGAAAGCCGTACGGCACAAAATGACGGCATAACTCTATGTGTGGCTTTGAGCTATGGCGGAAGGCAGGAAATTGTTGCTGCAACCAAAAAAATTGCCGAACTTGCACAAAACGGTGGGTTAAATGTAAAAGATATTGATGAAAAAAAGTTTTCTGATATGTTATATACAAAAGATTTGCCTGATCCCGATTTGTTAATCCGAACAAGCGGTGAAGAAAGAATAAGCAATTTTCTGTTGTGGCAGTTGTCATACAGCGAGTTTTATTTTTCCGATACCTTGTGGCCGGATTTTTCAAAAGAGGAACTGGTTAAAATAATTGATGAGTACAAAAATAGGGAGAGAAGATATGGTAAGTCGTAAATTCGGTGCTATTGCAAAACGCGTTTTGGCCGCTATTGTTATGATTCCGATTGCTATTGATGTTCTTTATATCGGCAGTCCGTATGTTGAGGTGTTGGCAACGGTTGTCGGCGGATTGCTTGCTTGGGAATGGGCAAACATGGTGCCGAGTAAAAACCCTTCAACTTATGTTACCGGCTATATTATCAGTCTGGCGGTGGCTATTTGGGGATATAACTTCGGTGTTATTTTACCGGTGATTTGCATTTCAACATTGTTTATTTGGGCGATTGCCGCAAAAGAAAAGCGCAGATTTTTGCTTTCTCTCGGTGTGCCTTACATTTCAATCGGCATTGCATCGCTTATTTGGATTTATCGCTCGTTTGACCCGACGGAAGGTTATTATGATCCGCAATATAATTACAGCTTTGTTATGACTTTATGGTTCTTCTTAATGGTTTGGTGTATGGATATCGGCGGGCTTGTTGTGGGATGCAATTTCCGCGGTCCGAAATTGGCGCCGTCCATCAGCCCGAACAAAACCTGGTCCGGCTTAATCGGCGGTATTTTACTGGCTGTTTCGGCAAGCATTATCTTTATGTATTTCTGCACGGAAATTATGGAAATTCCGGCTTATGACTTATCAAAATTCAGACACATCTCTTTTTCATACAGGCCTTTGCAAATGCATTATGTCTGGAACGTTGACAGTCAGATGTTTTATGCTGTTTTGGCGGTGTTTGTAGCTATTTTGGCGCAAATCGGCGATTTAATCGAATCAGCCATAAAGCGTAAAGTCGGAGTTAAAGATTCCAGCAAGCTCATTCCGGGGCATGGAGGTGTGTTTGACCGTGTTGACGGTTTGATTTTTGCCGCACCTTTCGTTTATTTATTCTTTACCTATTTGAGCTAAGAGGAAAAAATGGAAATTTTGCTTAATATTATATATTACATAATACCATTTGTTGTTCTCTTAGGTGTTTTGGTTTTTGTGCATGAGTTCGGGCATTTTATAATTGCTCGTTCTTTGGGTGTTAAGGTTTCAACTTTTTCGGTCGGTTTCGGGCGTCAATTATGCTCTCATGTTGATAAACACGGCACAAATTGGAAAATAGGCGCGATTCCTTTAGGCGGATATTGCCAGTTTTTGGGCGATGCCGATGCTTCTTCTTCAACTGTTGAAGGCGAGACTTTGGAAAAATTATCCGAAGAAGATAAAAAACACGCTTTCCCGACACAAAAAACTTGGAAAAAGCTGGCTATTGTTTTGGCCGGACCTGCTTTCAACTATTTGTTTGCCATTCTGGTTTTTGCCGGATTATTTTTCTCGTACGGCAAAATAGTTTATCCGCCGGTTGTAGGTGGTTTGGTTGAAGGCGGAGCTGCCGAGCTTGCCGGAATTATGCCAGATGATAAGATTATCAGCATAAACGGGGTTGAAACTCCGGATTTTCAGTCAATCAGTAATGAAGTGAATTTGGCAACAGAAGATAATGTTTTGCTTGCGGTTGAGCGCCCGATTACATTTAAGGTTAAGGCTGAAGCTTTGGATACGACCACACCGAACGCTTCATTTAAGATGATCGGAATCGGTGCAAATGTTTGCAAAGAGGAACAATGTCCGGATAAGGTTAAGGTTGATAGAATTATTGCCGGCAGTCCGGCAGACCGAGCCGGATTTTTCAACGGTGACGTCTTGCAAGAAGTCAACGGCGTTAAGATAAATAAATTCTTGGATTTGAAAAAGTATGTCGAAGAAAATCAGGAAGAAGAATACTCAATCAGTGTTATTCGTCCGCTTGTGTTTAATGTTTCGCTGAAAGAAACGGACTATGATATGGGCAACGGTAAAACCGTTAAACGTAAGATGCTCGGTATTATGTCTTCAACAAAAATAAATTTTGCTAAAGATAAAATGTCTTTGTTGCAGGCGCTTGAAGCCGGCGGTTTGGAGGCCTATGATTTGACGGCAACCACATTGCGTGCGCTCGGACAGATGATTGTCGGCAAACGCGGTGGTGACGAAGTAGGCGGAATTATCCGCATTGCCGAAATGTCAGGTGATGTCAGCAAGTCGGGCGGTATTATAGGGTTTATGTATTTCATGGCTCTTCTTTCCGTAAATTTGGGTTTGATTAACCTCTTGCCGATACCTCTTCTTGACGGAGGTCACGCGGTGATTTATTTATTGGAAATGATAAGCCGTAGAGAAATAAAAACAAAAATAAAAGATATAATCTTTAAAATCGGATTATTTATCATTTGCGCGATCATGCTTTTTGCCACGTGGAATGATATAAAACATTTAATCAGTCGTTGGTTTGACTAAAACTAAAGGAATAAAATATGAAAAAAATATTTGTAACTCCGTTAATTTTAAGCAGTTTGATTGCTTTAGAGGCAAATGCCGAAAATCTTTATTTGAAAAATATTGATGTTGAGGGTTTGCAACGTGTTGAAAAGGAAACCGTTTTATCATATTTGAATTTGAAAAAGGGCAGTAATGTTTCGCAAGATGCATTGGACAGCTCGTTCAAACGTTTGTATGATACCGGTCTTTTCAGTGATATCAGCTTTGATACAACTCAAAAAAACACACTGAAAATTAACGTTAAAGAAAACCCTGTTATTGATAAACGCGCTTTTGACGGTAATGATAAAATTGATGATAAGGTCTTGGAAAAAGAAGTGCAATTGGGTCCACGCTCTGTTTATGACAAAGCAAAGGTGCAACAAGATGTACAGCGCATTTTGGATGTTTATCGTAAAACAGGTCGCTATTCGGTTGTGGTTGAGCCGAAAATCATTGAACGTGATGAAAATCGTGTTGACTTGATTTATGAAATTGATGAAGGTGCCGCAGCAAAAATTGATAAAATCAATTTCTTGGGTAATAAGCACTATTCAAATTCGGATTTGCGCGATGAAATCATGAGCAAAGAGAGCCGTTGGTATAGATTTTTCTCTTCTGCCGATAATTATGATTCGGAAAAAATGGATTATGATAAAGAGATGTTGCGTCGTTTTTATACAAACCGCGGTTATGCCGATTTTGAAGTTGATTCGGCCGTTGCAGAATTGAGCTCGGATAACAAATCGTTTATTTTGACCTTCTCTTTGGATGAAGGAACTCGCTATAAAATCAATAAAATTTCTATTGAATCGGAACTTCCGGATGTTAATGTAAAACCGCTTTATAAAGATTTGGAAATTGATGAAGGCGATTGGTATAATGCCGATGATATTGAAAAATCAATTACGGAAATGACCGAAAGCGTCAACAAGCAGGGTATTTCGTTTGTTGATATTGAGGTTGAGCCGATCAGAGATACCGAAAACGGCAAAATGGATTTGATTTTCCATGTCAGAGAAGGCGAGAGAATCTTTATTGATCGTATCAACATCACAGGTAACAGTCGTACACTTGATAAGGTTATTCGTCGTGAATTCAGAGTTGATGAAGGCGATGCCTTGAACTATTCAAAATTGCGTGCTTCACGTCGTAATGTTGAAAATTTGAACTTCTTCAGCAAGGTTGATATTCAAACAACACCGACCGGAGCAGATAAGGCTGATTTAGATGTTAATGTTGAAGAAAAGTCTACCGGATATTTCAATGTAGGTGTCGGTTACTCAACAACCAACGGTGCTTTGCTTCGTTTCGGTGTTACGGAAAATAACTTCCGCGGACGCGGTCAGGAATTGGGCTTTAATGTGGGCTTGTCACAACGTACAAAAGAATATGATATCAGCTTTACGGAGCCTTATTTCTTAAATCGTCGCTTGAGTGCCGGTGTTGATTTGTTTATGACAGATGAAGACTATGAAGATGAGTCTTCTTATGATACCGCAACAATCGGCGGAAGAACACGTTTCGGTTGGAATTATACCGATGACTTGTATCATTATGCTCGCTATACTTTGAGTGAAACGGATATTAAAAACGTTAAATCAAACGCTTCAAAGTATGTTAAAGCCGAAAAAGGTAAAGCCACAACTTCAGCCGTAGGTCAGACCTTGGTTTATGATAAGCGTGACAGTATGATAAATACCAAAGAGGGTTATTATCTCTCATTCGGTAACGATTGGGCAGGCCTCGGCGGTGATGTTAAATATAACCGTTTTGATGCCAAAGCTTATAAGTATTATACGCTTGCGGATTATTACACATTTAAGTTCTTCGCAAACGGCGGATATATTGCCGGCTACGGCGGAAAGGACGTTCGTTTGTCAGACCGCTATTACTTAGGTGGAAATACATTGCGCGGTTTTGAATTTGCCGGTATCGGTGCGCGTGATAAACAAACCAAAGATGCTTTGGGCGGTAACTGGATGGTTTACTCCGGCGTTGAAATGACTTTCCCTATCGGTTTGGATGAACTCGGTATTAAAGGTCGTACGTTCTATGATATGGGCTGGCTCGGAAAACCGGACGGAATTAACTCAAGAGATGTTAATTATTCAGACAAGATGAGAAGCTCGGTCGGCTTTGGTTTTGATTGGCTTTCTCCGATGGGTAAAGTTAATATTGACTTCGGTTTCCCGATTACCAAAGAACGTTATGATGAAAAAGAAGTGTTCCGCTTGAACTTCGGTACAAACTTATAATCAGGAGTTTGAAATGGTTGATACTACCTTTTATGATAAAAAGGAAAATGTGACCTTGGCTTTAATTGCCGAGGTCACGGCTTCTTGTTTGCAAAGTGAGGAAAAATCCGGAGCGGTTGTTAAGGATATTGCCACAATGCAAAGTGCAACAAATTCGGATATTTGCTTTTTTTATGACCGCAAATCTAAAGATAAGGCCGGTGAAATGAAGGCGCTTGCCTGCATAACTACGGCAGATTTAGCGCAGTTTGTGCCGGAAAATGTTGAGGTTTTGATAAATGAAAATCCGAAAATTGCATTTATAAAGCTCAATGAATTTATGTATTCTTTGCGCAAGCCTGCTGCCGGAATTGATAAAACGGCAAAAATTGCCGAAAGCGCGAAAATCGGCAAGGATTGCTTTATCGGTGCCAATGTTGTTATCGGCGAAAATGTGGAAATCGGCGATAATTGCCGGATTGAGCCTAATGTTGTGATTGAGCAGGGATGCAAAATCGGCGCACGCACCAGAATCGGCTGTAATGCGAGCATTGCTTATGCAATTATCGGCTCAGATTGCTATATTTATAGCGGAGCCAGAATCGGGCATGACGGTTTCGGTTTTCAGTTAATGAACGGGCAACATCATCGCATTCCTCAAATCGGGCGCGTTATTATCGGTAATGATGTTGAAATCGGGGCAAATGCCTGCATAGACCGCGGTGCGCTTGATGATACGGTTATCGGTGACGGATGCCGGATTGATAATTTGGTGCAAATTGCGCATAACGACAAGCTTGGAATCGGTTGCGTTATTGTGGCGCAAGTGGGAATCGCCGGAAGTTGTACGCTCGGCAATTATGTGGTTTGCGGAGGACAAGTGGGCTTGGCAGACCATTTGAACATAGGTGATGGAGTGCAAATTGCCGCTCAATCCGGAGTTATGCGTGATATTGAGGCCGGAAGCGTTATGATGGGAAGTCCGTGTGTTCCGTTTAAGGACTTTATGCGCCAAGTCGCATTTTTGCAAAAGAACTCAACTAAAAAATAATAAAAGAGGAAAAGATGTCAAAAATTTATAATATTGATGAAATAATGAAAATGTTACCGCACCGCTATCCGTTTTTGCTGGTGGACAGATTGGAGGTTGAAGAGCCGGGCGTTAAAGGCGTGGGCCTGAAAAACTTGACTATGAACGAGCTGTTTTTTCAAGGACATTTCCCGAATAATCCGATTATGCCGGGGGTGTTGCAAATTGAAGCAATGGCGCAAACCGCAGGTTGTGTGGTGATGAGCGCATCTGATGATTATGAAACAAAAAAGCGCGGGGTGCTTTTTATGTCAGTTGACGGCGTGAAGTTCAGAAAGCCGGTTCGCCCCGGTGATCAGCTGAAAATGCACGTTGAAAAAATTAAAGAACGTCGCAATATTTTTGTTTTCAAAGGCGTCGGGATGGTGGACGGACAGGTTGTTTCCGAAGCTGAATTGACGGCAATGATTACCGAAGAATAAAAATAATTTAAGAAGGTATTAAAAAAAGGTTGACAATCAGAAATTAGTCGCTATAATCCGCCTTAAATTTTGTTTGTAATTTTAAATAAAGAGTAAGAAAAATGGCAAAAGCAGTAAAAATTAAAGTTAAATTGGAAAGCACAGCCGGTACCGGTTCATTCTATTTGGCAGAAAAGAATCCGAGAACTCATCCGGAAAAGTTGTCGCTGAAAAAATATGACAAGAAATCAAAAAAGCATGAAGAATTTGTTGAAAAGAAATTGAAGTAATCGCTTTTGATTTTGTAAAGTTTTTAAGGACCGTCGGTTAATCCGCCGGTTCTTTTTTGTTTTTGCATGTCGGTAGTTTCATTTTTTTGCTTTACAAAGAAAATTTTTTTTGCTAGCTTGCTAAACAGAATGATGATGAATCATTTCAGAACCTTCGGGTTCGGGGCTGTCGAAAGCTCTATATCGTTAGTGATACGTTAAATAGTATCACTCGTTGATGCTATTTTTTTTTGTATCTAAAATCCCCACATTGGCTGGGGAGATTGTAGCGTATGTTCAGGCATTTTAAATGCTAAAGGCTATGATAGTCATTGCTAACGATATGATTTTCGAACTCCCCGCCCGCTGTAAAACAGAGGGCTTTTAAGTTTTAAAATGTTTTAAGAAAGGAAAAAATATGAAGAGAATATTTTTAATGCTGAGTGCGACTGTCGGGGCAATATTCCCGTTCGGTAAAGCGAATGCGGCTACTTGTACTTTTAGTAATGGAAGTAAGGGTTATTGTTATTCTTGTAGCGAAAACACTTATGGCGGTAAAAATGTCAAAAAATGCGCAGATGAAAGAGGATATGAATTTGAATACGATTCTTCTGGAAGGAGAACAAAA
Source organism: Alphaproteobacteria bacterium (assembly GCA_045602545.1). Lineage (GTDB taxonomy): Bacteria > Pseudomonadota > Alphaproteobacteria > RF32 > CAG-239 > RUG410. The sequence continues at coordinate 837 of JAZSBR010000002.1, read as the reverse complement.
ATTCGTTATACAGGGGATCATTTTATAAATTACGAAGATGAATACGAATACGATTCATCAGGTAATCTTATTGGAAAACGTCATAATTTATGCGGACACGATAATATTTGCTATCACGCTTCATCTTACGACGGGGATTCTTATGATCAATACTATTTCAACAAAAAAGGAGAAATTATCGGCGGCTATGATGAGGATAATTACTTAATGTTTCTTTGTAATGAGGAAGGAAATTGTAAATATATTGATTTAGGAGGGCAGGCCTATGGTTGTAATATAGCGGGCTTTAGTTGTGATGATGACGCATGTAGCATCACGATACGCGACAATGGTAGTTTTCCGGGTGATCCGACTCTTACTTTCAATTTGGATGACGTTGATTTCAGTAATCCTGATTTTGATTTAAGCGATAAAAATATTTTACCATACAAATCATGGTGCGGTGAAGGTTATGATGATTATGATGGTGAATGCAAATATTGCGGAGATACTGAAAATTTGAAATATTGTTATTTTGATGAAAACGGAACCAAAATGGTTGAATGTAAAAACAGAGCATACCTTGACGGCGATGAATGTTATGAGTGTTGGGACAGTGATGCGCAATCGTGTCATTTAGATGATGAAGGGTATATGAGAACAGAGTGCAGGGATGGTTATATGACCACGACATGTGAAGATTGTGATGACTGGTGCATGGATGTTGATGATTGCGAGGCTGATTATGGTTATGCACGAGGGACGGATGAAGCGCAAAACATTTGTTTTGAATTACCGAGTGATTGCATAGCCGTAAATAATAATGGTTCATGCAAAACTTGCGACAGCGCATATTAT
>JAZSBR010000001.1:0-1914 GCA_045602545.1 Alphaproteobacteria bacterium | reverse complement strand
TGCAAAAAAAAATCTCCGACAAAAAATTTTTTTCGTCAGAGAATTTTTTTATTTTTCTTCGGGAAAATTTTTCTTCAAAATTTCAGCAAAACTTTCAATATAATTTTTTAAACTGTCCGCTCGCCAAAATGCAAAATATTTTCGATAAATTTGCTTGTCTTTGTGAAAAATCGGAATATATTTCACTCCGTCAAAATTTTTCGGCGGCGTGTAAAATTCTGTCGGAAAATATCCTTTGTTTGAAATTACATTCAAATGCGCCTCCTCCAAATTTTCAACAAAAATAAATTCGCTCTTCACTCCAAAATAATCTTGAAAAAATTTTTCCTCGATATATTCCTGACTCGGCGACGAAATTAAAATTATCGGCGTATTTTTTAAATCTTCAATCGTCAAAAATTTTAATTCCGCAAGCGGATTATTTTCCGGCAACTCCGCATAAAAATATCCGTTCGCCAAAAAAAAATTTACATATTGGTCGGAAGGTTTTCGCCGCAAATCGCTTATCGCCAAATCAATTTTTTTCGTCCGCAAAAAATTATAAAGTTCTTCATGAGTTCCCTGAAAAATATTTATCGAAATTTCCGGATTTTTTTTTTGAAATTCCTGCAAAGTTTTTTTCAATTCATCGGCGCGAAAATGTTTTAAATATCCGATTGAAATTTCTGACTCCGAGCCGGTCGAAAGTTTTAAAGTTTCCGCGCAAAGTCTTTCGAAATCATTCATCAAAATTAAACTTTTTCTGTAAAAAAATTCTCCTGCGGGCGTAAGTGAAAATTTTCTGCCTTCGCGCTTTAAAAGTTTTGCGCCGAGTTCTCTTTCCAACGCTTGAATTTGTTGAGAAATTGCCGACTGCGAAATAAAATTTTCTTCCGCCGCCTTCGTGAAATTTTGAAATCGCACGACCGATTGAAAATATTTTATTTGTTTTATCAAAATTTTTCACCTCGAAATTATTTTATCATAAAAAAAATCCCGACGACTTTTTGCCGAAGGGATTTTTTCGTCAGAGGTTTTTTAGATTTTTTTCGCGTTTACTAATCAAGAACCTAATTTTGCCTACGCAGTCCAATGAATTATCCGAGTTGGATTCTCATTATTTACGTCCGGTTCTTTCTTAATGTCGTCTCCGTTAGAACGAGCATAATATCCGCCCGCAATTTTTTCGAGTTCCTCATCGCTCAACTTTTCAAGTTCAGCATTGATTTTTTTCAAATTTTCTTCTCTGTTCGCCATTTTAATCGACCTCCTAATTTTTTTTGAAAAATTCCTTTCACTTTATTATATGCACGAGTGACAATTTTATGACAAAAAATTTTTTAATTCTTCATCTTGGCTGTATCGATAACTTCATAACCTTTAGCTTTTGCAATATCTAAAAATTTGTCTTTGTCTTTATAGTCGACAAAGGGGCGCATAAAATCAGGTGCACTGAATACATAGTCTCTTACATCTTCCTTCGACATAGGTTTGTCGCTGAATACAAGATAGTAGCCGTTAATGCCTTGTGTAGGCAATTCTGCGCGAACACAATAAACATAACCGTTTGCGCCTCCAAAAATGTTTTCAAGTTCTTCATCGCTCAAAATTTCATCTTGCAAAATTTTTTCATCTTTCATTTTTTCCACTTCCTTTAAAAAAAATTTTTATTTCGTTATATGCACGAAAAATAATTTTATGACAAAGAATTTTTTTCAGTGTCAATTTTTAATTTTTGCGAAAAATCCAGTAAATCGCAATCACGAATAATTAAAGTTATCACGCCGGAAATATTTACGACAAAAATATCTGTCGCCGAAATTATTCCTATCGAGTCCAAAGGCATTCCAAGTTGCGTTAAAAGTAAACTCATTATTGCAATCATTCCGTTACTGCTGCCGACTGAAGAAATTGCAAATTGCACGGACAAGAACG